>JAIXOU010000127.1 GCA_027486585.1 Verrucomicrobiaceae bacterium
AGTCACCCTGCGTGGCGGCAAAGAGGTCGCCCGTGATCTCGTGGCCCTGCGCCTGAACCCCTGGTGGTATCCGCACGACCTCTACACGCCGAAGGACGCTCAAAGCGGCGGCCCCTTCACCATCGGACGCGTCATCCACAGCTCACGCGGTGTTGGTTTTACTGGCTGGATCGGCGGCGTTGCCGTGTTTGACCGGGCGCTGAGCACGGAGGAGTTGGGGAAGCTGGCGGAAATCCGAAATCCGAAGCCATGAAGAAGATGAAGCTCATCTGCATTTTCGCTTTGGCGTGTTCATCGCTCCATGCCGCCTCGCCTGATATCGTCGTCTATTCAGGCGTGCCTTGCGGCCTTGCGGCTTCCATCACCGCAGCGCGTGAAGGCGCAAAAGTGGTGCTTATCGAGCCGACAAAGCATGTCGGCGGCCTCAGCACGAGCGGCATCAACACGGCGGAGAGCGAGCACATGCTGAAGTGGACCATTGGTGGTTTTGCAGACGAGTTTTATCGGCGCATGGGCAGGCACTATGAGGAGACGAAGGCCCAGCAGACTTACCCGCACAAGGACAAGCGGCTCGATACCATTTACTTCTTCGAGTCCAGCGTCGCGGAGAAGGTGTATTTGGACATGCTCAAAGAAGCGGGCGTGGAGGTGCGCTACGGCGCGAGTGTGGACACGGTGACGAAAGACCGTGCAAACATCACGGGCATTACTTTGACCGATGGCACGAAGCTCACGGCAAAGGTGTTCATCGATGCCAGCTACGAGGGCGACCTCATGGCCCGGGCAGGTGTGAAGTATGCCGTGGGCCGAGAGTCCAAGGCGGAGTTTGGCGAAGAAGCAGCGGGCATCCGTTTTGACAAAACTCCGCGCAAAGCCCGCACCGTGGATGCGCAGGGCAAGCTCCTGCCTGGCATCAGCGCTTGGGCCAAAGACCTCACGGAAGGCGCGGCACATCGCGCACCCATGAACTACAATTTCCGTCTCACCGTGGCCAAAGACCCGCAGTTCCAGGTGCCCATCCCCGCGCCGAAGCACTACGACGCCACGCGTTACTCACTGCTTGCCGATTGGCTGCGCGATCAGACAGCGCAAAAGAAGCCGGTGAAGCTCTACGACATCATCGACCTCTACGAGCGGCGGAACGGCAAGTTCGAGCTGAACAACAAGCAATCCGCCATCTTTTCTCTGGGGCACTTCGGCGGACAATTCGACTGGCCGGACGCCAGCTACGAGCAGCGTGCCCGCATTGAGGAGGATCATATGGATTACACCCTCGGCCTGCTTCACTTCCTTGCCACCGACAATGCGGTGCCAGCAAAGGTGCAGCAGGAAATGAAGGCGCTTGGCCTGCACAAGGATGAGTTCGCCGACAATGGCCATCTGCCTTACCAGCTTTATGTCCGTGAAGCCCGCCGCATGAGAGGCGAGCATGTCATGACGCAGCACGACGTGCAGACCGACCGCCGCAAGCCCGACAGCATCGGCATGAGCAGCCACTTCATCGACTGCCATCACGTTCAGCGCGTGGCCTTGAATGAAAACGAGTTCGTCAACGAAGGCCGTATCTGGCGCATGGGCTACGCCAATCAGATCCCGTATCGCGCCCTCACGCCGAAGCCAGCTGAATGCACCAACCTGCTTGTGCCCGGCGCGGCCAGCTACACGCATGTGGCCTTTTGCACCCTCCGCCTCGAGAGCACCTGGATGATCACCGGCCAAGCCGCCGGAGTCGCCGCTACCATGGCAGTGAAAGAAGAAATCACCGTGCAAAAGGTAAACGTCGCCGCCCTCCAGGAAAAACTCCGCGCCCAAAACCAAGTCATCGATTTCCTCCCCGGCCAACCCGAGAAATGCGAGCACCTCAACGGCCCGCCGGAGTTTTGAGCCTGACTCAAAAGAACCCAACACCCTGTCATTCATGCGCCACTCCATCATCCTTGTCTGCCTCGTCTTGTGCCTCATCGCGTTCTGGCTCATGCGAACGGCCTTTGGGACCAAAGAGCCGGTTTCAGTGCCCAAAACCGTCGCCACGCCTCCGACTAGCCTTTCGGCTCCAACTTCGCCGAAAGCCGAAAAAACTCCCGCAGCTCGAAAACCGCTGAAAATCGCCTCGAAAGGCAAAGTGCGGCTCAAACCGGGTGAATCAGCCGTGCTGGGTTATTGGGAGATCGCGCCGGGCATGAACGGCATGGCCATCGTCACGCCTGAGACGACTCCGGAAGGTCATGTGAAGATGACCGCCAAGCTCCTGCACCTTTCCGATGCCGCCGTGTCCGATGCGGAGGCAAATGATCTGTTCCCCGATATCTTTGACTTAGAGAACTACAGTGCCATCGGCCAGCAACGATTGAGTGAGCTGCAAAGCTCTCTGCAAAACACTCGCGGAGTCGATATGCTCTCCATGCCCACTGTGGTGAGCCATCCCGGCCAGCAAGCCAGCATCTCCATCGGCAACTCGAACGACTCCATGCTCTCCCTCGGCCTGCAAGCCGATCCTGTCGCCGATGATGGCGGCTACGATCTCAGCCTCGATTTACAACGACAGCAATGACAAAGTGGTTTCGGCTTTAGCCGACTTGTTCTCTCCAAACAATGTCAAAAACTCTTCACATCATCGACGCCTTCACGGACCAACCCTTCGCTGGCAATCTGGCAGCTATTTGTATCCTGGATCAACCTGCGGAAGAGACATGGATGAAGTTTGTCGCTCGTGAGATGAATCTTTCCGAGACGGCATTCCTGCATCCGATGGAAGGAGGATTCGCGCTTCGGTGGCTGACGCCGACTGTGGAGGTAAAGCTCTGTGGTCACGCCACACTGGCGGCAGCCTTTGCGTTGTGGGAGACAGGCGTGCTTCCAGCGGATCAGGAAGCACGATTTCATACCTTAAGTGGCTGGCTGACCTGCCGCCGAGAAGGTGACTGGATCGAAATGGATTTCCCGGCGGTGGCTTGTGACCCCTGTGACGTCCCTGCGGGTATGGAGCAGGCTTTGGGCTGCGAACTGATTGCCTGCGGGTTCAACGGCATGGATTACCTCGTCGAAGTGGCCAGTGAAAAAGTGCTTCGCGGCTTGAAGCCGAATCTCGCGGCCTTGTCCGCCTTCCCCGTTCGAGGCGTCATTGTCACCTGTCGCGGCGAAACGGCCGAACATGATTTCCTCTCTCGATTCTTTGCTCCGGCTGCAGGCGTGAACGAAGACCCAGTCACGGGCTCTGCCCACTGTGCGCTCGGACCTTATTGGCAGGGTAAACTCGGCCAATCCGATTTCACCGCCTTTCAAGCCAGCGAACGCGGCGGACTCGTGAAACTTAACGTGCGAGATGATCAAGTGTTGTTGCGTGGACAGGCCGTGATGATGAGCAAGGTGGAATTGATGCACTGAAGTATGCCCCTCATCGACCTCAGCCACACCATCGAGCACGGCATGATTACCTATCGGGGTCTGCCAGCGCCGTTGATCTGTGATTATCTCAGCCGTGAGGCATCGCGAAATCTCTACACGGAGGGCACGGAGTTTCACATCGGCCGCATCGACATGGTGGCGAACACGGGCACCTATCTGGACTCGCCGTTTCATCGCTATGCCGATGGGAAGGACTTGTCCGAGCTGCCGTTGTCATCGCTCGCGGGCTTGGACGGTGTGGTGGTGCGCTGTGATGCCATGGCCATCACTCGGGAGGCGTTTGAGGG
>JAIXOU010000017.1 GCA_027486585.1 Verrucomicrobiaceae bacterium
CAAGAGCAGCCCGGTCAAAGGCTCCATCCGCAGCAAGCGCAAGCGCTGCTGCCTCGACCCCGCCTTCAGGACCGAAGCCACCCAACACATTTTCCATGGTTTTGGTGCGTAAGCCCTGGGCTCATGACAAGGATGAGGAAAATCCCCTTTGCCAAATCGGGTCTGGGGGGTATGTCTCAGGCCCTTAAATTATGAGCAAAAAAAGTGACTTCGGATTGATCGGCCTCGCTGTGATGGGCCAAAACCTCGTTCTCAATGTGGAAAGCCGCGGCTTCCAGGTGAGCGTTTATAACCGTACGACCAGCGTAACGGACGAGTTCCTCGCCAAACATCCCGGTAAACAACTCGTCGGAGCCCACACTCTGGAAGAGTTCGTTCAGAGCCTGGCCACCCCACGGAAAATTCATATCATGGTGAAATCCACCGCTGTCGTCGATAGCGACCGCGATGCTGTCGATGCCGTGATCGAGCAGCTCATTCCCCTTCTGGATAAAGACGATATCATTATCGACGGCGGTAACAGCTTCTACAAGACCACCGAGCGCCGTGACGTGTATCTTGCCTCCAAAGGCCTCCGCTTCATCGGCGCAGGTGTCTCTGGTGGTGAAGAAGGTGCCCGCAAAGGCCCTTCCATCATGCCTGGCGGTCCTGCCAGCACTTGGGAAGTCATGAAGCCTATCTTTGAAAGTATCGCCGCTAAAGTCGATGGTGAGCCCTGCGTGATCCACATCGGCCCAGGCGGAGCAGGCCACTACGTGAAGATGATCCATAACGGCATCGAATACGGTGACATGCAGCTCATTTGTGAGGCTTACAACATCTTCAAGCACGCTGGCTTCACCACCGACGAGATGGCCGCCATCTTTAACGAGTGGAACGAAGGCGAATTGCTCAGCTACCTCATCCAAATCTCCGGCAAAGCCCTGGAACAAAAAGATCCAGAGACTGGTAAGCCAATCGTCGAACTCATCGTCGATAAAGCTGGTCAAAAAGGCACCGGCCAGTGGACGCTCATGAACGCCGCTGAAAACGCCATCGTTATCAGCACCATCAACGCCGCTGTCGAAGCTCGTATCCTCAGCTCCAAGAAAAAGGCTCGTGTCGCCGCCAGTAAGCTGCTCACCGGACCTGTGGTGAACATCACCACCGAAAAAGCTGCTCTCGTGAAGAAAGTTCACGATGCGCTCTACGCCTCCAAAATCATCAGCTATGCTCAGGGCTTGGATCTCATCAAGTCCATGGGTGAAGCCAAGAAATGGGGCTTGGATCTTGGCCGCATCGCCAGCATCTGGCGCGGCGGTTGCATCATTCGTGCTCGTTTCTTGAACAGCATCACGGATGCTTATCGTCAGAACCCAGAGCTGAGCAATTTGATGCTCGCTCCGTTTTTCATTGATGTTCTGAGCAGAACCCAGCAAAACTGGCGTGAAGTCGTCTCCATCGCTACCCTGAACGGCATTCCTTGCCCCGCTTTCAGTGCCAGCCTTGGCTACTACGACAGCTACCGTGCAGAGCGCCTGCCAGCCAACCTGCTGCAAGCTCAGCGTGACTTCTTCGGTGCTCACACCTATGAGCGCATCGACAAGCCAGAAGGCCAGATGTTCCACACCGATTGGCCGGAAGTGATCGGCTAAAGCGGTCCTCTCGCTCCGCGAGTGAAGCTAAAAATCCACCAAGGCGGCTGAAGCAATTCAGCCGCCTTTCTACGGGTTATTCGACAAAGCTGGCCACCACTCGTGGCGGATGGCCTGCTTTCAGCGCAAAGATTTCCGAGCTGGCGGCGTGGGCGTCTTCTTCAAAACGGGCGGCTAGGTCGGGTATAAATTCCTCCAGCGCTTCAGGTTTAGCAGGGAAGATATAAAGAGAATGACGGTCAGGCATGGCGACCCAAATTTCAGGTCCAAAGAGGTCTTGAAATTTTTTTGGCAACGATGGGGCGATTAATAGACAGGCCATGATCGGCCGATCACCGCGATAAACAGCGTACAAAACTTTGCCATTAGCATCTTTGATCAGATCCTCTTTCAGCTCGCCCAGCAGACGATCGGCAGTCTTTTTCGATCTCTCCGCAAAGGTCTCAGGACTGAGGCCATAGCGTTGAAAGTCCTCCTTGGAGTAAACTTCAATACCAGGAACGCCGGCGATCTCTCTTGCAGGAGAAAAAACGGTTTTTTGAGCCTCTGCCAATACGACTGAGAGCTCCGTCCTCAGTGCTCGCGGCTCAGGCAACATCAATAGCGTCTCGAGCTTGGGACTATCCTGACCTTGGCTTAACGAGGTCAAGATTAGCAGTAGAAGGAGTCGTGAAGTCATCGGAAAACGATGCACGAGATCGTTTTGTATTGCTAGTCCATAGATCAAACCTCTTGCGTCTTCTGCTGGGCGCGGCTTCATCAGCGCCCATGATCGCCTTTCTCCGTGGAACACTCGCTGAAGCTATGCCGCACCAAGCCATCGTCGATGTCGGCGGCGTGGGCTATGTAACGAATATTCCACTCACCACCTTTGATCGTCTGCCACAGCAGGGAGCCGAAGTGAAATTACTAACGCATCATCACGTCACCGAACGTGAGCACCTGCTCTTTGGTTTCTTCACCTTGGATGAGCGAGATCTTTTCCGCCTCCTCATTGATCGCGTCTCCGGCATCGGGCCAAAGATGGCGCTTTCCGTGCTGAGTGGTATGCCTGTGCCGGCTTTTAAAGATGCGGTGATTCGCAATGACATAGCCGCTTTGTCCCGGATTAAAGGCGTGGGAAAAAAGACCGCAGAGCGCATCGTGCTAGAGCTGAAGGATAAAGTCGGTGTCGTGGATGCCTGGCAGGCTGCTCAGGTCGCTAAAGGAACGCATGATCCGAAGCAGGAAGCCATGAGTGATGCCGTGCTTGGCCTGATCGCCCTGGGATATAAACAGAGTGAGGCACAGAAAGCAGTGAATGAGCTGGTGAAGCAGCCTGGATTCGACCCTGCCACGAGCGCCGACAAGATCATCCGCGAGTCCTTGAGGGTGCTTCAATAGTTAAAAATCATTGGGCCAGGGACAATCTTCACGCCGCCAGTGCCGAGAGGGTTGCCCTTGGTTTCTTCAATGGTCTCAACGATGCTGTTTTTGAAATTCACACTGAGGCTGCCGGTCTCGACTTTCAGATAGGTCACGGTTTGAAAGGGACGGCCAAAGGCATCAAAACTGGTGTTGTACTGCGGCACGCGCTCATAGACGATGTACTCGAATTTCTCGTCCTTTCCTGCCGCACTCAGCTTGCTGGTTTTGCGACTCGGTTTACCCATGGAGGCCATGACCTCCTCGCTGGTCATTCCCAGGGCAATTTGATGCTCGGCGATGAGAGCTTCGACCTGCGTTTGGCGCTCGTGCATCTTCTTGAGATTTGGCAGCAGATTGGGATCTGGAGAAAGGGCATCTGTCATGCGCACCCAGCCCGAGGTGTCACCATGTCGGGCGCGGCCACGGACACGGTAAGCCGTATCCGAAAAACCGACCAGCTTCACCAGCGTGCCTGGGGCCATGGACCCCGTAGCGCGATCCATCGTGGAGCTCGCATAGATCGGCGTATCGACGAGGATCTTCAGGATCACAGGCCGCGTGAGCATGTCCTCAACATGAACTGTTCCAGGCTCGACTAATAGCTTGGAAGTAGAACGCTTAACGCTGAGTTGGCCGGAGGCTGAGGTGAGACTCAGGAGGCTGATCAATCCGGCTAAAGCGAAGGAGAAAGATTTCATGACAAGGCCTTAGAGTATCAAATTCCTGCCGCGTTGTGAAATCCTTTGTTTGGCCAAAAATTAAACCGCTGGCAGCAATCGTGCGGCCACATCCGCAGCTATTTCCATTAACTTGGCCTTTTCAGCCTCGCTAAAATCATAAGGCACGACTTTGCCAATGCCCAGCGTGCCACAGAGGCGATCACCATCCATCACAGGCACGGCCAAGCTGCCCTGAACCTTAGTTTGCTTGGCATCCGGCTTGGCTACGCCGCTGGTATCGGTTTGTAGATTGCAGAGTTCCACCGGCGCTAGGCGCTCAGCTGCCGCTCCGGCGATCCCCTTGCCCACGGGTATGGACTGGATCATTGGCATGATCTGTGGGGGAATTCCTTGGTAAGCCACCATTTTCAAATGCTGATCTGCTGGGTCTAGACGGTGCAGGGTGGCCGTGATGCAATCGAAGTCGCCAGCGACGCTGTTGAGGAATTCAGACCAATCTTCAGTCGTTGGCAGAGGAGGTAGAGAAAAAGGCATGGTTGGAAATGAGGATTGTCTATCTGGCTGCGGTCGCGTAATCTGTCTCGAATCTACTCTCTGACCATGAAAAACTATGCAGTCATTTTTGCTTTCAGCTGGCTTTCCTTTGGGGGCATCTTAAACGCGCAAGCCCTGCAGCGGATTCATGGCCGCACGATTTATCACGATGACAAGTCACGCACAGAGTCTGTGAGTGATCCCAGCACGCGAGAGATGGTGGAAACGACTTATAATACTGCCGGTGCGGCCACCGTGAAAAAAGTCTTTCTACTCAATGAGAAAGGCGAGCCCCTACAAGGCAACGTCTATGATGGACGTGGGAGCTTGATCGCCCGCTGCCAGTCTATTTATGATGAGTTTGGCCGCCGCAAAGAAGACCGTCTGATGAATCTCAATGGCGAGGTCTTTCAGCAGGTGATCCATGAATACGACAGCGCTGGTAAAGCGCTGAAGCCCAAGGTGATCAATTTGAATGTCGCTACTCCGACGGTCCGGCCGCAGTCGGTGGACTTCACTCAGCCAACAAATCCAAATGGCGCACCTAACAGTGGTAGATTTGCTCCAATTCAAGTCGGAGAAGGTAGCGCCCCAGCTTCTTCAGTGACTGCTCCAGCGGCTCCAGAGGAGAAAAAATCCAAGCCCAACTTCTTCAAGAACCTCTTCAAGAAGAAGGCTCAGCAATAGCTCACAAAATCGCCAGCACTTCCTCAGCGGTCCGTATCGCTGCGTCGGGCAGGCTGATGGGGAGCATGTTATCGCGCATCTTCTGCCCCAGCTCACTTTTGTCGGCTAGGATCTTGGCAACAGCCGCTCCTGTTTCTTTGGCCGTTTTACTTTGCAGGGCGCAGTGACGGGAGAGCAGGTAATTGGCATTTCCTTCTTCTTGCCCTGGGACGACGTAATCGATCACGGCTGGAATACGCGCCGCCATGACTTCATGTAAAATGGCACCGCCAGCTTTGCAGATGACGACGTCATGAGTGCGGAGTAATTCAGGAATCCGTGTCGTCCAGCCAATGATATCCACGGCATGAGCTGGCACAGAATCGGTAAACTCACGTAAAATGTGGAACAGCCGCGAACTGTGTTTCCCAACGGGTAAAGTCAGCCGTGCGCCGGCCAAAAGCAGAGGCCGCAATGAGGCAAGAGTCGCTGCGACATGACTCCCAGGCGTGGATGGCAAATACAGGATGCGCTGATGATCCGACTTGTTGGCTTCCACAGGCAGAACTTCAGTGAATTGTAGACTCACAGGGAAGCCCGTGATCCGCGTTTTTTCAGGCGGGATACCCATGGCGCGGATGACCTCGTCCGTCTCAATGTCTGCCACGCAGTAAAGATCACTGGGCTGCGTGAGCCAGATCGGATGCACGCTTGTGGAATCGGTGATCACGGTGACCAGCTTTGGCACCGGCATCTGTTTTCTCAGGGCATCTAGCAGTCCCGCATAGAGAGGGTAGGTGCTCACGATCACCCTTGGCTTTAGTGTCTCTAACTGATGCCGTAATCCTTTCACCAGCGGGATCAGCCAGGCGCTCTTCGCTGGGTCCATGTCGGATTTTTCCAGCAAGCGGTAAACAAAGCGCCAGCCACTGGGGAAATGGGTGATCGCAAATTGATACAGCGCCTTGAGCACGGTGGTGAGGCTTGGCTGAACTTCACAGATCAAATCAGAGACGAGCACCTCCTCACCTGGACAGAGTTTTCTCAGAGCCGCTGCCGTGGAAGCTGCTGCTGTATTGTGTCCGTCGCCGAAGCCTGCTGTTAGTACGAGTATCACGCGGCGCATGGCTGGCTGCGGATGAGCCATAACTCAACCAAAAAAGCTTCTAGCGTAGGTGACATCTCTGCTTTTTGCTTCATCTGGCCCATGCCCATCGTCATCTCCAGCTTTCTTTCCCCACCTTTGCTTCATGGCGGCCACCGGCAAACCATCCTGCCCGTCTTGTTGCCACGCCGTTTTCGGCCTTGGCAGCGACAGGAGCGTCTGGAATTGTCCGATGGCGACTTTTTGGACCTCAGCTGGCGGCAAAAGGGGCATTCACGCCTCGTGATCCTTTCCCACGGACTGGAGGGCTCTGCGCAGGCGATCTACATTCGCGGCATGGCTGAAACGCTGCATCAGGCAGGCTGGGATGTGTTGGCCTGGAATTATCGCAGCTGTGGCGGGATTGAAAATCGCCTCATGCGCTCTTATCATAGCGGCGCTTCCGATGATTTGCGTGCAGTCATCGACCATTCCGCTCAAGGGTATGAAAACATTGCCCTAGTTGGTTTCAGCCTTGGTGGAAACATCACGCTGAAGTACGCAGGCGAGTCTCCCACCCACTCGGCCATCTGCGCCGCCATCGCCATTTCAGCGCCCGTCGATTTGGCCTCTAGCGCGCAGGTGCTGGATGCCGATCCCAAAAACCGTCTCTATTTGCAGCGCTTTCTCAGAACGATGAAAGCCAAAACGCTGCTCAAAGCTCGGCGCTTCCCTGAGCTGCGAGACCGCCTCGCAGGCCGTGATGGCGTGAACTCTGTGCAGACGATTCGCGAGTTTGATGAACGCATCACGGCACCTGTACATGGCTTTGCAGACGCTGCCGATTACTGGGCAAGGGCGAGTTCTCTGCCGTATCTCCCTCAGATTCAGGTGCCGTCGCTTCTGCTGAATGCCCGCAATGATCCACTGCTTGCGGCGGCTTCGTTTCCTGAAGCTTTGGCGGAAAGCAGTGCCCTCTTTCATTTAGAAGCACCGTCAAATGGGGGCCACGTTGGATTTTTAGACTTCCATGCAGGGCTGCAACCCTGGCATGAACGCCGCGTGAAGAGTTTTCTCGACAATCTTGGTGTGTAAGGATTCCATAGGCTTCCTCGTTCCCCTCTATCCATGAAGAAAACCCTTCTCCTCCTCTCACTCCTTGCCGCGACGACCTTCGCTGCCCCAATTCCAGAAACCGCCAAAGTCGGCGAGTTCTTTGCTGGTTGTCAGGCTTACAGCTTCCGTCTTTACACGGTGTTTGAAGCCATCGAAAAAACCGCCGCTGCTGGTGGAAAAACCATCGAGTTCTATCCCGGTCAAAAATTCTCAGCCGAGAAACCCGAGGCAAAATGGGATCACAACGCCTCCGCTGAAATGATCGCGGCCGTGAAGGCCAAACTGGCTGAAAAGGGCCTGACGGCCGTTGGTTACGGTGTCATCAAGCTCGGCAAAGACGCTGCCGGTGATCGCAAAGTCTTTGAATTTTGCCAAACCATGGGCATCGGCATCGTCATCTCTGAGCCAGACGTGGCTGGCATGGACGGCATCGAAGCTTTAGTCAAAGAGTTCGACATCAAGATGGCCATCCATAACCATCCTAAAAAGCCCCTCGATCGCGGTTATCTCTTCTGGGACCCCAATTATGTGCTCGGTCTCGTCAAAGATCGTGACCCACGTCTCGGTTCCTGCGCTGATGTCGGTCACTGGGTCCGCAGTGGATTGAACCCAGTCGATTGCATCAAGATCCTCAAAGGCCGCATCTTTGACAGCCACATGAAAGACCTCAACGAGTTCGGCAATGTGAAAGCTCACGACCTGCCCTTTGGTCAAGGCAAGAGCGGTATTGCCGACATCCTCGCCGAATATCACGCCCAAGGTTATCCCGGCCCACTGCATTGTGAGTACGAGCACAACTGGGAAACCAGCGTGCCAGAGATCACCCAGTGCATGGACTTCGTGAAAGCCTGGAAGCCAGCCAAATAAGCAGCCTCTTTTTTCAATCCCAAGGCCCGCCGGACAAACATCCTGCGGGCCTTTTTTGTGCCACTGCTTCTACCACATCTCACCCACTATCCCCGTGAGCAAGATGGAGACTTGCTAGGATATGGACTTCGGATATTGTTTGGCGCATGGGTGAGTTATGACTATTCAGTGCCGTTCCATTTTGAAAACAGCCATCTACCTTGTGGCAGCGGTAATTTTATTTGTCATGGGGCCACCTTTTGGCAAGGCAGCCCTTCATGCCTTCACATCGGACGCTACCATCCGCGACTGGAAGTCAGAGTTTGAACGGCTAGACCAGATTTTCCCGAGGGTTCATTCCAACGAGGAGCGCCGTCTTGAAATCATCCACAAGATGAGGCAGCGTGGCCTTAGGATCGATGAAGGCGTGGATGAGTCGATTGACCACAAAATCACGCCCTATACGATTTACGTTCATCTTTGTCGGCAATGGAATGAGTTGTTCGGTAGTTAATTGAGATCACCTTCTACCCCACATTTCGATTTGAGCCTTTTTAATCCCTACGGCATTTTTATCTTTCTTGGATTAGCGCTTATCATTCTGACAAGTCTGATCGTCGTCCCGTTCGCTATGTATCGCCTTATCCGATTCAGGAAGATCAGCCTTCCTTTAGGCATCGCTGCTTTACTTGCGCTGCCGGTTTTTTGGAATGTCCTCACTGAGATTGTTCTCGGAGGAGAGAATGTTAATCCCAGAATCGATTCCAGAGAACAACTGATTGGGCTTTACTCAAATGGAGACCAAAGCCTCAAACTCAATGCCGATGGCACCTTCGAAGCAAAGGGACTTTTCCCGACGACATCCGGCAAGTGGAGCAATCGCGATTGGAGTCTCACCCTGAGTAACACTGGCCTAGAGAAGCCAAGAATCATCACCATTAATGGCCGCTTTTGCATCGCTCCATTTTATGCTGGAGTCGATGTAGATACGGGAGTCATTTTGAGGAAAGAAGGCGACTGAGGCATCTTTACCATGGATATTGAGTGAGACACACTCGCCAGCGCAGAAGGATTGGAAGTGCTTCTCTCAATGAGAAATCTCACGAGTTCTACTATCACATTTGCGGCAGCAACTTTCCAGAGCAAGTCGTCGCTGTCGCGGTGGCGGCGGGTCACAGTGTCTGTGTGTCTTGAGCGCCAAAGGCGCGACCCATTCCAGCCTGGGCCAACGGCCCAGGAACGCGGCAAACCCGTGGGAAATCGCCGGTGGAGGGCTGAAGGCCCGACCCATGCTATCCGAGCCTCAATCCCACACATAGGCCTCGTCATACGTCACGCCATACTTTTTCAGAAACATCCGATACTCCTCCTGAAAGGTGCGAACACGGTGATGCTCCTCCTGATCATCAATGTAATTGGTGAGTGCCATCAGATCTGCCGGAGCCACCGAGAAGCATCCGTAGCCGCGCTGCCAAGAAAAGTCACTCAAGCCAGAGGATTGAGTTTTCAGCCATTTTGACGACGAAGTCTTGAGGGTTTCGACCAGTTCGGCAATCGTCAGCGTGCGAGAAAGACGAATGGCGAGATGTACATGATCGGCCACGCCACCGACTCGATAAGCTTCACAACCTGCATTCCGAGCCACCTCCGCCAGATAGGCGTGGAGATGAGGACGCAGTGGTGCATCGAAGCGCGGAAGACGGTCCTTGGTGCTGAAAACAAGATGGACGATGACGAGACTTAGGGACTGTGGCATGGCTGAAAGAGCATGGGCCGGGCTTTCAGCCCTTCACCTGATTTTTTCGGTCGGGCGGATCGTCCTGGGCCGTTGGCCCAGGCTGATATCGTTCGCGCCTTTGGCGCTAAAGAGGGCAGACATTTGCGCCGTCGCCATTGAAGCAGGAGATGCGTCTCGCAGTGAAGAGCGATATTGACTGGGGGTTTCGTGCGCCAAAGGCGCGGCCCATCTCAGCCTGGGCCAGCGACCCAGGAACCGGGAGAAACCCAAGTCGAGGGCTGATAGCCCGACCCATGCTCACAGCACATCAATCCCACCCATAGGCATGACTGGATTTTATCGGACCATCCGCCCTTTCTTCCGAGCTTACGACACTTCAGCCAGCAACTTCCCGAGCAGATCGCTGATCTTCACGCGCTCTTGCTCGCCGCCGTCGCGGTGACGGAGGGTAACGGTGTCTAGGAGTTCGGGGCCTTTTTCGCCGAGGGTGTCAAAGTCGATGGTGATGCCGAAAGGTGTGCCGACTTCGTCCTGACGGGCATAGCGGCGACCAATGCTGGCGGTTTCATCATAGAAGACGTTCATGTGACGCTTCAGGAGGGCATAGACCTCACGCGCTTTGGCGACGAGTTCGGGTTTGTTCTTCAGCAGCGGGAAGACGCCGACTTTGATCGGAGCCACTCGCGGATGCAGTTTCAGCACGGTGATGACCTCTTTCTTGCCCTTTTCATCGGTCTTTTCGGTTTCCTCATAGGCATTGGCAATGATCGCCAGCGCCATGCGATCGAGGCCGGCGCTAGGCTCGATCACGTGGGGAACGTAGTTGCCTTTGAAGAGACGCTCAAACCAGGCACGCACATCAGCTTCTGCCATGGGTGCTCCTTTGACCTTCGACTGCTCGGCAGCGAGGCGCTTCTGGATCATGGCTTCTTTTTGTTCGTCGCTGAGCTTGGCTGCGGCGACCTTCAGCTCTTCGTCGAAGACTTCCTGACTCTTACCGCTAGCATTTTGATGAGCGGTTAAATCAAATGAGCCACGCGCGGCGATGCCTTCAAGCTCTTCGGTACCAAAGGGGAAATGGCAAAGAATGTCCACACAAGCGCGGGCATAGTGCGCCAGATCTTCAGGCGTCTGCCAGTAGTATTCCAGGACGCCACCGAGGCCAATGCCTTCATAGAACTTCGTGCGCTGATCCACCCAGTAGCGATGCCAGAGATCCCAGCCCCAGTTGGCCTGCGGCTCACTCAGATCCGCGCCTTCTGACCAAGCGGCGACTTCGCCGCTGATGATTTCGATGGCTTCATCAGGCTTGATGAAAAACTCGAGTTCCATTTGCTCAAACTCACGACTGCGGAAAGTGAAGTTCTTCGGCGTCACTTCATTACGGAAGGCCTTACCGATCTGGCAGATACCAAAGGGAACCTTCACGCGGCTGGCATCAAAGACGTTCTTGAATTGGGCAAAAATCGCCTGCGCGGTTTCGGGGCGCAAGTAAGTGACATCGTCCTCAGTCGCGGTGGGACCGAGGTAAGTCTTGAGCATCAGATTGAAGGGACGCGCTGGCCCCAGGGCACCGCCTGTTTCTGGATGGTAATCGATGCTGCCTTCGACGGCGTCCGCTTTCGCTTCACCAAGAAGGACGATTTCTTCTGGCTTGCCCGCTGCTTCACCGGCATTGGAGGCGATGAGTAGGCGGACACGCTTACGGAAGCTTTCGATGTGCTCGCCCTTTTTCATGAGGACGGAGATCACGCGATCCAGCTTCCAGCCAGTAGCTGCTTCAGCACCCGTGTAGTTCATGATCACGCCGTCCTGTGGATCGACATGGTCAGCACGCACACGCTTATTTGTCAGCGAACACTCACGCATAAGATCGGCAAAGGTCTCGACATGGCCACTGGCCTTCCAGATGGCAGGATTCATGAGGATACTGGCATCAAGGCCGAGCACGTCTTCACGATCACGGGTCATCGCATTCCACCAAGCGGTGCGCAGATTACGCTTCAGCTCAGCGCCCAGCGGGCCGTAGTCCCAGACACCACCGCAGCCGCCGTAGATCTCACTGCTTTGAAAGATGAAGCCGCGGCGCTTGCAAAGAGAGACGATTTTCTCCATGAGGGCGGTATTGTTCTTGGCGTCGGTGGACATAGCGGTAGGTAAGGTTAAAAAGCGGCGCGTAAGGAGCGCCAGTGCAGCCTTTTCGCAAGAGAAAGCTGGAGGCTGGAGGATTCCCCGCCTCGGTTTTGAACCGCTCATGAATGCTGACGACCGCTAATATCAGCCTGCATGGTTCCAATCTAAGCCCTGCGGTAAATCACAGCCAGCGTACTCGATGTGTAGTATCCTTCGATGCCGCTCCGAAGTGGAGCGTCCAGAAGCATGCAGTGTCAGCGGGCGCATCAAAAGCGCATCACCTCGTCTAGCGCGACAGGTTTCCTCTGGGATAACCGCGCGTAATCTCGCAATGTCCTCTGCTGCAAGCCTGCCGTAACTATGGGAGCCGGGAAGAAGCCGCAAAGCACCGTTTGACTCGTCTGTATCGTCGAGATGCAGCCGGAGAGTCATCATGCTTTGGAGCACATCGATTGGCGGCTGAACATGAATCAGACCCTCCTTCACGCTCCATGGTCCAAAACCCGCAACCTCGGCCTGATGAGTGACCGAAATGGTCAAATCCTGATGCCAAGCCACCAGCCAATTGGTGCTAGGAGACTTATCAAAGTAAATGGCCCTGACCGGGCGAGGTGTGCCAGGTAAGAGTGGACTAACGACACGCAAGATAGGTTCTGAAGTAGCGAGATCGTAAACCGCCTGCTGACTCAACATGCCACGCTGGCCAGCCCCCGTCGCGACACCCAATGAACTGACAAGCTCATCGACACGCGCCTGAGAAAGCAATGCCCGAACGATGGTAAACCCTTGTTTTTGAACTTCGGAGATCACGGATTGGGATTTATGATATCTTTTAAAGAGGCCACACCAACGCCGATTAGGTGGTGAAAGACGGTGAATAGCGCCTCATTCTCCCTTAGCGATACGTTCTTTCGATGATCTTAGAATGAGGCCGCAAATCCATCCTGTGCTAAAGGCACGGGATGGATTCACAAGGAGAGCTGCATTTAATGAAGCTTAACTGACATCAGCATCTTCAGGGCTGCTTCCCCGTTTGGACCATCTGCAAGCTTCAATGGAGACCAGGCACTTAGGATGAAAAACTTTTCACTGCCTTTTTTGGCGAATTGATACACGCCGAGTTTGTGATCGTAACCGCCGCCCTTGCCAACGCCTTCGCTAGAGATCAGCGTGTTACCCGTTGCTTCGTCGATGTGCACTTTAGGCTCACCACCCTCGTTCCAAACTACTTCCTCATACTTGCCGCTGACCTGTTGGGTAATGTTGGTCATGCCATCTTCGATGTGCTCCACATCAATCGGAATCACGTTCATGGTGAACTTCTTGTCGGTCGAAGAAATCCAGGCACCCTTCGCGTCTGCTTCGAGTGTCCAATCAGCAGGGACTTCCATCTCAAACGTGGCGTTGTCCTTGTCAGGGAAACTATACTTCTGAACCGCGCCAGTGGATTCACTGGCCATTGGTTTTGCAGCATCGCTATCAGTAGCTTTGATGCTTTCCATTAGGGCTGTCGTTGCGGCTGCATACTTTGAGGCGCTTTCCATGCTCGTGATGATTGAAAACAAGATTGGATGCTTTGCATTAGGGTGCTTTAGGATCAGCATATTGATGAGTGCTTCACCGTGCTTGTCGGTTCCGTTTCCACTATACATGCTCAGAGTGAGACCTTTGGCTTCCGTGGTTCCTAAGTGGTCGAGGGTTAGCTCTTTGAAATCTTGGTCCACTGTGCTCTTAGCCTCCTCAAGGGCACCTTTCTGATCATCAACATCGGCTTCCATCGTCATCACTTCAATGATCACGTCGCCACCATCAGGAGAGAGCACAAACAAACTTGTGTCCTTCATTTCAGCTTCCCAATCATCGGGAGCGGTGAAAGAAACGAGCGGTCCCATCTTTGGATAGGACAGGCTTTGATCGGCTTGCGCGAGCGAGGAGTAGAGAAGACTGGAGAGGGCGATGAACAATGATGCTTTCATAGTTAGTTGATTGGAGAGATGTTGATAAGCAAGGTGCTTGCCAAAGCATTGCAATTCAGGGGAAGGGCTAAGTTTGTTAATCGTGTCTGCGTAATTTTTTTACTTTTAAAGCCCATCCGCTTCATCTGATCACTGCTGAAAGACGATTGTTTAGTTGAATCATGCGCTGGTCCAGCATGTAAATCGGTAGCAGCATAATTAGGATCGGACTCATGGCGGCACTGGTAGGTGTTCCATGAGTGGACTTTATGAGTTAGCGAGGAATATTCAAAAATGGGCTTATTGCCCCGTCTTCAACAAACACCCTTCACCCCATGCGCGCCCTCATCCAACGCTCCAAAAACGCTTCCGTCAGCATTGCTGGTGAAATCACTGGCAGTATTTCTCATGGGCTGGTGGTGCTGATCGGGGTGGAGAATGAGGACACGGTGGAGGACGCGGATTGGCTGGCGGGCAAGATCGGCCAGATGCGGATTTTCGGGGATGCCGAGGGAAAGATGAACCTGAGTGTCAAAGACGTCGGCGGCAGCGTGCTGGTGGTGAGCCAGTTCACGCTCCATGCCAGCACAAAGAAGGGGAATCGTCCGAGTTTCCTGAAAGCGGCGCGACCTGAGGTGGCGATTCCGCTTTATGAACATTTCATGAGAGCGCTGGAAGCAGAACTGGGTGCACCAGTGAAGCATGGTACTTTCGGTGCCGACATGCAGGTGGCGCTGGTCAATGATGGACCCGTCACGATCTGGATGGACACCAAGGCGAGGGAATAGAACTTCGCTAGAAGCAGAACAACTCGAAAGAAGCAGCTCTTGGCCACCGTGACTAGAAGCCACATGTCATTTCTTCCACGACTCGCTTTTCTCAGTCTATGCAGCAGCTCTCTCCTGACTGCTCAAGTAGCCACGACACCGCTGTTTTGGCCAGATAAAAATGGGCCGACTTATGATGGCATCGTCCCCGCAGCTGAAGCAGCACGCTTACCGCTGAAATGGAATGCGGAGACGGGCGAAAACATCGTCTGGAAAACGGATCTGGAAGATGAAGGACACAGTACCCCAGTGATCGGTGGGGATCGGATCTGGTTCACGGCAGCCTCAGTGGATGGCAAGAAGATGTATGTCTATGGCATCGATCGCCAGACAGGGAAAATCGTCCATCACATCCTGCTGTTTGAAAATGCTGATCCTGAGATCCTGGGCAATCCGCTGAACAACTACGCAGCGCCTTCCCCGGTCTTGGAAGCTGATGCGCTGTACGTTCATTTCGGCACCTATGGCACAGCTCGGATTGATCCTCAGACAGGCACCACAGTTTGGCAGCGGCGCGACATCAATGCGCGGCATTTTCGCGGACCGGGCTCCTCGCCGATCGTTCATGGCGACATGCTTTTTCTGACCTTTGACGGCATCGATCAGCAGTATGTGAC
Organism: Verrucomicrobiaceae bacterium; assembly: GCA_027486585.1. GTDB lineage: Bacteria > Verrucomicrobiota > Verrucomicrobiia > Verrucomicrobiales > Verrucomicrobiaceae > Prosthecobacter. Next base: position 15,238 of record JAIXOU010000017.1, read on the forward strand.
AGCTCTTGATAAAAAGACCGGAGCCACTCTGTGGAAAACCAGTCGCACGACCGATTACGGAGATCTGGATAAAGAAGGCAAACCGACGCGCGATGGCGACATGCGAAAGGCATACCATACGCCGAGTGTCATGAATTTAGGTGGTAAAGAAACCCTGGTCTCGGTCGGTTCACGAGCTGCTTTTGGCTACGAGGCTGCGACTGGCAAAGAACTCTGGACGATCCGTCATGGCGGATTCAATGCGGCCATCCGTCCGCTGATACATAAGCAGATTCTGATCCTCAACACCGGCTCGGAGCGTGCTCATACATTAGGTGTCAAAATCGACGACAAAATGTCCGGCGACATCACCGAAAGCCATGTCGTTTGGGATCGTGAAAAGCGCAATGCCAGCGAGTCCTGCCCCGTCTTGGTCAATGGGCTGCTTTTCCAAACCACACGCGGTGGCATCGTCACCTGCATGAATCCTGAAACCGGGGTCGATGTGTGGGAAGATCGTTTCGCAGGTCAGCATCTGCCGTCGCCTATCGCTGTCGCTGATCGGCTCTACTTCAGCAATGATCGTGGTGACACACGCGTGATTAAGGCTGGAGATAAGTTTGAAATTCTCGCTGAAAATAAGCTGCCAGATGCCATGACCTCCGCGCCTGCGGTGGCTGACGGAGCCATCTTCATCCGCACGAAGAAACAGCTGTTTAAACTCGGTTCAAAATAACCAGAAAATGCCCATGCATGGTGTTTACAGACTGCCTTTAGGCTGTGTCAAAATGTGATGCACGGCGTGACAAAAACTTCGCCAACGAATATAAATCGGTTATACTGTTAGACCTATGTCCACGACACCGACTCGCAAAACTAGTTTTACTCGCCGCGTCCCTGATCATGTCACCGACGAACTCGTCAATGTGTTATCTCCTGGAGATACTTTGGAGTTCAATGAGCTCTTCAAGCTCGTCTATGCCAATTTGAAAGTGAAAAACGCAGTCAGTGGAGGGGAAGAAATGCTACGTCTGCGCTCCTATGAAAAACTTCAAGGTCTCGTGAACCGTGGTCTCTGTGCCAAAGCAGGCAAAACCTATCGTGGGCTGGAAGGTCTGCGCGCAGCGCACCAAGCCACCATGGCTGCTCGTACCGCAGCTGTTGCTGCCCGTTAACCTATCTAGTCAGAGTGTGACAGGGTAGTTTTGCACGCCCTTCTTTGTTTAATTCTCCAGCTGAGGACCAACTGGGCGACTTGACGCCTCGTCCTGACTCGGCTAGAATTTCTGGTCCCCCCACTTCCCATGCTAGAGACCTATCTTCCTGTCCTGCTTCAGATCGTCATTGCCAGCGGCTTTGCTGGCGTCACGCTGCTGCTTTCAGTGCTGCTCGGAAAAGCTGCCAAACGCAGCGCCATGAAGGACAGCTCCTATGAGTGCGGGATGCTCCCGCTCCAAGAAGGTCAGCCTCGTTTTAGTGTGAAGTTCTACATCGTAGCGATGCTCTTTGTGCTCTTCGACATCGAGGTCGTCTTTCTCTACCCTTGGGCCGTGATCTACAAGGATTACCTTCATGCCTATGACGGCGGCATCTTTCTCACAGCGTTGAGCTTTATCGGCATTTTGGGTGTGGCCTTTCTCTATGCCTGGCGCAAAGGTGTGCTGAACTGGAAAAACTAACCCCCAGCGGGTTCATGACAGTTCTATGATAGCTTACCTCAGTTTATTCAAACTCAAGCCTGAGGTCACCCCTGAGAAGCTCGAGGAGATGATGTCTCAGACACGCGTTCAGCTGCTGCGTGTCCCTGAAGTTTTAACCGTGAAAACGGGGAAGCGTGTGAACCCAAACGATCCTTTTGCCTGGTTCGTTTATCTTGAGGTCGAAAGCATGGACAAGCTGGTCATCTGCCAGGATGATCCCTATTACATCAAGTTCCGTGAAGAAGTGCTCAAACCCAACGTCGCTGAAAAAGAAGCGACCGCCTTTGAGATGGAACCACGTAAGGACGTGAAGTACTCATGACGTGGAATTAAATCGGTGTGTCTGATCCCAACAAAAACCCCAAGACTCGGAAGAATCTTGGGGTTTTGTGTTTAAGCGATTGAGCTTGGAAGACGGTTACGGCAAATCAGTCTGGCCCATCAAAAAGCGGTCGCACTCGCGCGCGGCGCCACGACCTTCGTTGAAGGCCCAAACAACGAGAGATTGACCACGTCGGCAGTCGCCGGCGGCAAAGACGCCAGGGAGGCTGGTGGTGTATTTCTCGTGCTCGGCTTTGATGTTGCTGCGGGGGTCGCGTTCGACATTGAGCGCATCAAGCAAAGGCTGTTCAGGGCCTAGGAAACCCATGGCCAGCAGGACGAGCTGCGCAGGAAGGACTTTTTCGGTGCCTGGGATCTTTTGCGGACCGAAGTTGCCTTTGTCATCCTTCTTCCACTCGACGTTGACGACATGCACGGCTTTGACGTTACCGTTCTCGTCGCCTTCAAAATGGGTAGCCGTCGTGAGATAGACGCGTGGATCGTCGCCAAAGCGGGCGGCGGCTTCTTCCTGGCCGTAGTCCATCTTGTAGGTCTTTGGCCATTCCGGCCAAGGATTGTTGGCAGCACGAGCCAGAGGCGGCTTAGCCATGATCTCCAACTGGGTGACGCTTTTACAGCCATGACGCAGACTGGTGCCCACGCAGTCAGTGCCAGTATCACCACCACCGATGATGACGACGTCTTTTCCGGCAGCAGTGATGCTTGTAGCGCTGCCATCAAGCACGGCACGGGTATTCGCGGTGAGCAGATCCATGGCGACATGAATGCCTTTCAGTTCGCGGCCTGGGATGGGTAAATCACGGGCTTTGGTGGCGCCTGTGGCGACAACGATGGCATCGAAGTCTTTGCGGAGCTGCTCGGCAGTGATATCGGTGCCGACGTTGACATTGCATTTGAAGATGACGCCTTCGTCTTCCAGCAGCTTCACGCGGCGGAGCACGACTTCGTTTTTGTCCAGCTTCATGTTCGGGATGCCATACATGAGTAGGCCACCGGGACGATCCGCACGCTCGAAGACAGTGACAAGGTGACCGGCTTTATTTAGCTGGGCAGCAGCGCTGAGCCCGGCAGGGCCAGAGCCAATGATGGCCACGGTTTTACCAGTGCGGGCTTGTGGAGGCTCAGGTTTGACCCAGCCTTCTTCCCAGCCTTTGTCGATGATCGAGACTTCGATATTCTTGATCGTGACGGGCGGATTGTTGATGCCAAGCACGCAGGAACCTTCACAAGGGGCTGGGCAGACACGACCTGTGAACTCGGGGAAGTTATTGGTCTTGTGCAGGCGATCCAAGGCTTCACGCCAGTGACCACGATAGATGAGATCGTTCCACTCAGGGATGAGATTATTGATCGGGCAACCGCTGGCCATGCCGCTGATGAGAGAACCGCTATGGCAAAAAGGAATGCCGCAGTCCATGCAACGCGCGCCCTGCTTTTTAAGCCTGTCCTCAGGTAGGTGCAGGTGGATTTCCTTCCAGTCCTTGACGCGCTCTAGCGGGTCGCGGTCAGAAGGTAGTTCGCGTTCGAATTCGATGAAGCCTGTTGGTTTTCCCATGATGTCTGTCTTGCGTAGTGAGTGAAATTGGATGGATCAGGCCAGTTTGTCCCAGTCAGTTGGGTCGATGTTGGCTTGTTTAAGAATGCGTTTTGTGAGTGACCAGTCGATGTCTCCGCCATGCGGATTTGGAATGGGAAGTGGGCTGCCCTTTGAGTTAACCATATTCATGTGTTTTCCTCCTCCATAAGGCCCCTCCCAACCGAGAATCTTCAGGCGGCGGATGAACTCTTTTCGGCTAATAGGCTTCGGCATTCAAAACGGGTTGAGGGTTAAGATCGATGCCAGCGATGACTGGCAGTGGGTTATGGTGCTGCAATCCGATCAATAACCAGGACTCAAAGATCTCTGGCATTTCGGCTTTGCACTCCTCGATCGTTGCTCCCTCTGCCCAAAACCCCTGACATGGAGGAACGGTCGCAAAGCAGCGGCCGTTTTCCATAAGCTCAAACTCCGCGAGTTCCATCGCGGCTCTGATGTAGGCTGTGATCATGACTGAAAGTAATTCGACAAAAGGAAAATCCAACCAAGAATTCTAGCCCCCACCGATTCGTGCGACGTCTTTAGCGTTGGCTTCAAAGGCAGCGTTGAGAGCTTCATCACCTGTAAGTCCATCGTCATTGGCTTTTTTGAGGGCCTTGAGGACTCGGGCGTAGTCACGTGGCATCACTTTGACGAATTTAGGCAGCATTTCTTCCCAGAGGGCAATCACCTTGAAGGCTTTCTGGCTCTTGGTCAGGTCAGCGTGCTTTTTGATCAGCTCGTAGAGACCGTCGATGTCTTCCTGCTCAGTGACTTTTTCCAAGTCGGCCATGCTGGTGTTGCAGCGTGTGGCAAAGTCGCCCTTCTCGTCGAGCACAAAGGCCACACCACCGCTCATGCCTGCGGCAAAGTTACGACCAGTCAAGCCAAGAACGACGACGCGGCCTCCGGTCATGTATTCGCAACCGTGATCACCCACGCCTTCGACGACGGTATCGACGCCGCTGTTACGGACGGCGAAACGCTCGCCAGCCATTCCGCGCAGGAAGAGCTCACCGCTCGTCGCACCGTAAAGCGCGGTGTTACCAGCGATGATGTTTTCTTCAGCGGCAAAAGTGCTACCTGCTGGCGGATAGATCATGATGCGGCCACCACTGAGACCTTTACCGATGTAGTCATTGCCGTCGCCTTCCAGCTCCAGCGTGACGCCTTTCGGCACAAAGGCTCCAAAGCTCTGACCGGCGCTGCCGTGGAAGTGCAGATGAACCGTGTTTTCTGGCAAACCGTGCCAGTGACGTTTGGTGATCTCGTTGCCGAGGATGGTGCCGACGGTTCGGTTGATGTTACGGATTTGAACGTCTGCCTTGATTGGAGTGCCATTCTCAATGGCGTCTTTGCAGAGCGGCAGCAGCGTGGTGATATCCAAGCATTTGTCGATGCCGTGGTCTTGAGACTCTGTGCAGAAGCGACCGATCTCTGGGCCGACTTTCGGGCTGTAAAGCAGCTTCGAGAAATCGAGACCTTTGGCTTTCCAATGTTCAACGGCTTTGCGGGCTTCCAGCATGTCCGTGCGGCCAACCATCTCTTCCAGCTTGCGGAAGCCGAGCTGTGCCATGAGTTCACGCACCTCTTGGGCAATGAAGGTCATGAAATTGACGGTGTATTGTGGGTCGCCGCTGAATTTAGCGCGCAGATCAGGATTCTGGGTGGCAACACCAACTGGGCAAGTATTCAAATGGCAAACGCGCATCATGATACAACCAAGAGTAACGAGGGGTGCGGTGGCAAAACCGAATTCTTCAGCGCCAAGAAGGGCGGCGATGACGACATCACGACCGGTTTTCATCTGGCCATCGGCCTCAACGACGATGCGTTTACGCAGGTCATTCAAGACGAGCGTTTGATGAGTCTCAGCCAGACCGAGCTCCCAGGGGATACCGGCGTGCTTCACGGAGGTCTGCGGCGAGGCACCTGTGCCGCCGTCGAAACCGGAGATAAGAACCACGTCTGAATGAGCCTTGGCCACACCAGCAGCGATGGTGCCGACGCCGACTTCAGAGACGAGCTTGACACTAACACGGGCAGCACGGTTGGCATTTTTTAAATCGTGAATCAGCTGGGCTAGATCCTCGATAGAATAGATGTCGTGATGCGGTGGTGGCGAGATCAAACCGACACCAGGGGTGGAGTGACGCACTTTGGCGATCCATGGATAAACCTTGGCACCAGGCAACTGGCCGCCTTCACCGGGCTTAGCGCCCTGAGCCATCTTGATTTGAATTTCTTTAGCCTGTGAGAGATACAGACTGGTCACGCCAAAGCGACCCGAAGCGACCTGCTTGATAGCGCTGTTTTTTGAGTCACCCTTTTCATTGGTCCAGGTGTAGCGCTCAGGATCTTCGCCGCCTTCACCGGTATTCGACTTACCGCCGACTCGGTTCATGGCAATGGCGAGAGCTTCATGAGCTTCACTGGAGATCGAGCCGTAGCTCATCGCGCCGGTTTTGAAGCGCTTCATGATGGACTCAACGCTTTCCACTTCCTCAATCGGCACAGGTGTTTGAGCGACGAAGTCCAGCAGACCACGGAGCGTGTATTGTTGCTTCAACTGCTCATCAACGAGCTTGCTGTAAACCTTGAAGGTATCAAAGCTGCCAGTGCGCACGGCTTTTTGCAGCGTGTGAATGGTGAGCGGGTTGAAGAGGTGAGCTTCACCTTCTTTACGCCACTGGTATTCACCACCGACATCCAAGGTGGGCGAGTTAGCCTCACGATCAGGGTAGGCGTGGCTGTGACGCTGGAGGGACTCCTGGGCAATGACGTTCATGTCAGCGCCCTCGATACGAGTGCTGGTGTAAGTGAAATATTTGTCCACCACAGCCTGGTTCAGACCCATGGCTTCGAAGATTTGGGCTCCGCGATAGCTCTGCATCGTGGAGATACCGATCTTGGAGGCGACTTTGATGACGCCTTTGGTGGCGGCTTTGATGAAATTATAGACCGCTTTCTTGTGGTCCAGATTCACCAACATGCCCTGACGGATCATGTCATCCAAGGTCTCGAAGGCCAAATATGGGTTGATGGCTCCACAGCCATAACCGATCAAGGTGCAGAAGTGATGCACTTCACGAGGTTCACCGGACTCAAGTACGATGTCGCACTGAGTACGAGTGCCTTTGCGAATGAGGTGGTGATGCAGGCCGCCAACGGCCAGCAGGGCTGGGATCGGAGCTTTTGACTTGCCGACGCCTCGGTCAGAAAGAATGAGGATGTTTTTTCCTTCAGCGACAAGCTTGTCAGCTTGGGCGCAGAGGTCGTCCATGGCTTTTTCCAGGCCGGCAGCACCGGATTTGGGATCAAAGACGATTTCCAGTGTCGCCGAAGCAAATTGCCCTTGAGCGATGCACTTCAGCTTGGCGAGTTCTTCGTTGCTGAGAATTGGTGTCTTCAGCTCAATCAGGTGGCAACTTTCAGGCTGTGGATTCAGCAGATTACCTTCAGCACCGATGGTGGTGATCGGCGAAGTGACGATCTCTTCGCGGATACAGTCGATCGGAGGATTGGTAACCTGAGCGAAGAGCTGATGGAAGTAGTCATAGACCAGCTTCGTTTTATTCGAGAGCACAGCAATCGGTGTGTCTGTGCCCATGGAGCCGATAGCCTCCACGCCATCACGTGCCATCGGAGTCATCAGCAGACGCAGATCTTCAAAGGTGTAGCCAAAGGCAAGCTGACGCTGGAGCACGGTCTTGTGATCCGGCTCAGGGAGAGAAGCAGCTTCACTCACATCCGCCAGTTTTACCAAGTGCTTATCGAGCCACTCGCGATACGGTTTTTCCGAAGCGATCTGCTCTTTAATCTCATCATCGGGAACGATGCGACCTTCAACCATGTTCACGATGAACATTTTGCCTGGCTGCAAGCGGCCTTTGTGGGCCACGTTTTCAGGCGCTACTGGCAGCACACCTGCTTCAGAGCCCATGATCACTAGATCGTCCTTGGTCACATAGTAACGAGAAGGACGCAGGCCATTGCGATCCAAGGTCGCACCAATCATGGTGCCGTCCGTGAAGGCCACGGAAGCAGGACCATCCCAGGGCTCCATCAGGCAGCTATGGTATTCGTAAAAGGCTTTTTTCGCCTCGCTCATGGACTCGTGACCACTCCAAGGCTCTGGAATCATCATCATCATGGCATGTGGGAGAGAGCGGCCGGCAAGGACCATCAGCTCCAAAGCATTGTCAAAAATGGTCGAATCAGAGCCGTCCACATTGATGACTGGCTTGATCTTGTTGATGTCGTCACCAAAGAGATCGGAGGCAAGGCGGGACTCACGCGCATTCATCCAGCTGATGTTGCCACGCAGCGTATTGATTTCACCGTTATGGGCGATGTAGCGATACGGATGAGAGCGCTCCCAGTTCGGGAAGGTATTCGTCGAGAAGCGGGAATGAACCAGAGCCAGGGCTGAGTCCATGTCTGGATCACGCAGATCCTGGAAGTAAGCACCCACCTGATGCGGCGTTAGCATTCCCTTATAGACTAGTGTCCGGCAGCTCAAGCTAGGCGCATACCAAAAGGTGTCGATCTTGGTCGCACGGATAGCCATGTGCGCCATTTTACGAATGACGTACAGTTTCCGCTCAAAAGCCACTTCATCAGCAAGGGCTGGACCGCGAGCGATGAAAACCTGGCGCATGAAAGGCTCGCTGGCCTTAGCCGACTTACCCAGGGTAGCGTTATCCGTCGGAATATCGCGCCAGCCGAGAACAGGACAGCCTTCACCAGCGGCGATTTTTTCAAAAATGGCCTGGGCTTGGGTGCGGGCGGCTTGATCGGGTGAACAAAAAAGATTGGCCACACCATATTTACCCTGATCTGGCAGATCGAGGCCGATGGCCTTAGCAGCTTTCTTCAAAAACGCGTCTGGGATCTGGATGAGGATGCCGGCACCGTCTCCTGTATTTTCTTCAACACAGGCACCACGGTGGTCCAGATTTTCGAGGATTGTGAGCGCGTTCGAGACGATCGCGTGGGATTTTTTACCCTTCATATGACAGACAAACCCGACGCCACAGGCATCGTGTTCGTTGCTCGGATCATAGAGGCCTTGTTTTGCTGGGAGTCCGGTATTCGTCATTTTGGTACAAAAGGGGGCGGGCGATTTAGTCGCTCTATTGGATAAATCAACTTAGAATCCACTCAGGCTTTAGGTCCTGAATGGCAATAACTTCTGCCGATTGTGAATAAGCTGAGGTCGCGGGAAGCAATAAGGGGGCTTATTTCCCATTGCTCAGACGTATTCGTGTCAAAGTTGGCAAAAACTAAAGGCGCAAAAAATTACGAGTCCGAAGCTCCAATGTGTGCCAGAAAAACTTCCCAATCTCTCACATGGTGCGTGTTTCGGATCAGATGAGAAACCGGCATCTCCCGTGGAGCTGCCGGACGACGCAGGAGTTTCAGACCTGCTTCTTCAGGAAGCTTGCTGCCTTTTTTACTGTTCACCTTTTTGTCAGCCAGCACGCAGTTATCCCAAGTGCTCTTACCACC
>JAIXOU010000068.1 GCA_027486585.1 Verrucomicrobiaceae bacterium
CACCGACATCGAGCGGCAGATTGCCTGGGTTCTCCCCACCCGCGTGGGGATGGTCCGCAGAGACCTCCAATCTCTCGCAGTACAGAGCAGTTCTCCCCACCCGCGTGGGGATGGTCCAAGATCGCAGGTTCGAATCCTGCCCCTGTTACCGTTCTCCCCACCCGCGTGGGGATGGTCCGTCTATTCTGGCAGGATGCCACAACCGGCGTGAGTTCTCCCCACCCGCGTGGGGATGGTCCGAGCAGACGGGCCTTGATGCGCAGGCGGGGCAGGTTCTCCCCACCAGCGTGGGGATGGTCCGAGCATCACGCTCGTGACACTGGCGACATGGAGGTTCTCCCCACCCGCGTGGGGATGGTCCGCCTGCGCTGACCAGAAAGCCGCCATTTCAGCGGTTCTCCCCACCCGCGTGGGGATGGTCCGGTCGTAGTCTGTCGCGGCTTCGATGTCGCAAAGTTCTCCCCACCCGCGTGGGGATGGTCCGCTAGTCCGGAGATTGCCGCGCCTGTAGCCTCTGTTCTCCCCACCCGCGTGGGGATGGTCCGTATCTGTCGCCCAAGTTTCCCGTCACGTTCTTGTTCTCCCCACCCGCGTGGGGATGGTCCGGCCTCAGCCCAGAGCTTCTGCTGATCTAGCGAGTTCTCCCCACCCGCGTGGGGATGGTCCGGAACGCCGATCGACCCTCCGTTAATCACTCAGGTTCTCCCCACCCGCGTGGGGATGGTCCGAACCGAGGCGGATCACGTCACTGGACGCTTCCGTTCTCCCCACCCGCGTGGGGATGGTCCGAGTCTGTCATAATGAGTCGGTTATCAAGGATGGTTCTCCCCACCCGCGTGGGGATGGTCCGTTTTTGACCGGGCGGGCCTGGAGGGCCTGGAGGTTCTCCCCACCCGCGTGGGGATGGTCCGGGCCGAGCGTGAGCGATTCCTCGCCCAGATCGGTTCTCCCCACCCGCGTGGGGATGGTCCGGGGAGCTGAGCGGCGCAGTGAAACGCCGCAACGTTCTCCCCACCCGCGTGGGGATGGTCCGTGGTCCCTCACTGGCGAGGAATGGAGCTTCCAGTTCTCCCCACCCGCGTGGGGATGGTCCGACTCGTGGCATTCGTGACCGATACCTGAATGAGTTCTCCCCACCCGCGTGGGGATGGTCCGAATAGAATCTGGGTGACCCTGACCTTAGTTTTGTTCTCCCCACCCGCGTGGGGATGGTCCGCATTGCAGCGTCAACAAAGGCCTCTGCAGCGTGTTCTCCCCACCCGCGTGGGGATGGTCCGATCCGTCATGTCACGGTTGGTTTATTTGGGTGGTTCTCCCCACCCGCGTGGGGATGGTCCGCGCGGCAGGCCTGCGGGTGTGGCTGAGAAGCTGTTCTCCCCACCCGCGTGGGGATGGTCCGGGTGTGGGGCTTCTTTTTTGACACCCCCTCCAGTTCTCCCCACCCGCGTGGGGATGGTCCGGTCTGCACTTCCTTTTTCCACTTGCCGTACTGGTTCTCCCCACCCGCGTGGGGATGGTCCGCACTTTTTCCCGCATGATGTCGATTACAGGGAGTTCTCCCCACCCGCGTGGGGATGGTCCGATCAGCGGCATGTCACCGGCCAGCACACGAGCGTTCTCCCCACCCGCGTGGGGATGGTCCGATGAATGAACTCCCCGCGCTCAAAAGGGCAGAGTTCTCCCCACCCGCGTGGGGATGGTCCGGTGTGCCGTCTGGGTTTACTGGTGAACCGTCCGTTCTCCCCACCCGCGTGGGGATGGTCCGTCAAACGGCTCGTCCAGCGCTGGCACGCAATCGTTCTCCCCACCCGCGTGGGGATGGTCCGGGGAATCCGCGGAAAAATTGTTTCCGGCGTTCGTTCTCCCCACCCGCGTGGGGATGGTCCGAAATTCTAGAGCGTGGCATTGTTGAAGGTGCGGTTCTCCCCACCCGCGTGGGGATGGTCCGCGTACAAGGCACTCGAACGGGAGACCGAGAGAGTTCTCCCCACCCGCGTGGGGATGGTCCGCAGCCTCACAAAGCTAAACGCACCCCTTTGAAGTTCTCCCCACCCGCGTGGGGATGGTCCGTCGGCATCGTCCATGGCACCCGTCGTGTCCCCGTTCTCCCCACCCGCGTGGGGATGGTCCGGTGTGCCGTCTGGGTTTACTGGTGAACCGTCCGTTCTCCCCACCCGCGTGGGGATGGTCCGACATCGCCGGCAATGTTTTTCAGCCGTTCGCCGTTCTCCCCACCCGCGTGGGGATGGTCCAGTAGGAAGCGGCGAAGCGACAGGAATCCAATCGTTCTCCCCACCCGCGTGGGGATGGTCCGCGGCGTTGCCGGGGGTTATTAGCCCGCAGCCGGTTCTCCCCACCCGCGTGGGGATGGTCCGGACACACGACACGGCGATTCCCCGAATTCACCGTTCTCCCCACCCGCGTGGGGATGGTCCGCACTTCGCGCGGTGGTGCAGAAACAACGGAAAGTTCTCCCCACCCGCGTGGGGATGGTCCGACCAGCCCCATCTGGCCTGCCCTGGGCAGCAAGTTCTCCCCACCCGCGTGGGGATGGTCCGCAGTGGGTCGATGGCTGCCAGCTTGATGGCTTGTTCTCCCCACCCGCGTGGGGATGGTCCGGTCCACCTGCTACGCATTGACTTCCGAGATGGGTTCTCCCCACCCGCGTGGGGATGGTCCGGCCTCCATCGCCGTGCTGCAAAACCGCACGTCGTTCTCCCCACCCGCGTGGGGATGGTCCGAAATTTCGTAAACGTCACCGTAACGACCCTGGGATCGAGCTTGAACGGGGGCGTGGGGAGGCAGAGATATCCCACGTTAGGGACAACCAACTCACGATTTTGAAACTGGGAGACCGGGTTCAGGCTGCAACTGGCTGAGGAAAGCCTCGGATTTGAGGTTTGAGCTAGGGGCGGTTCTTTGTTCCTAGTTCCTTGTTCTTCCTCCTTCGCTCTTTGAGCTACGGAGGACACGTCATCTCTGATCTCTGTTCTCAGCTTTCAGTTTTCTGACCTCTATCCGCTATCGACCATCTTCCTCCTTCGCTCTTTGGGAGGAACCGGTTCAGGCTGCAACGGGCTGACAGAAGAGTCGGGGTCGAGCTATCGGAAGTCATTTTGTCTTGCCGCAATCCGTGTCTGACAGGCGTAACCCTTCCGATTCTTCCTGCCTCTGCTGTCTGCTACTCCAACGTCCTCGCCTTGAAAACTGCTCTTACCTTGTTCTCCGCCCTGTCCTTCATCGGTTACGGAGCTGCCTGTTTTTTCTCTCGCTACATGAAGCAGGAGTTTTTGCGCTACGGGCTCGGATCGCAGCGGGTGTGGGTGGGCCTGTTGCAGTGTGGGGCAGGCATGGGTCTGCTGGCGGGCATGCGTGTGCCGTGGATGGGCCAAGTGGCAGCGGGTGGGCTGGCTCTAATGATGCTGCTAGCCGTTGGGGTCCGCATCCAGATCAAAGACAGCGCCTGGCAGACGATGCCCGCGCTTTTCTACCTGGTGCTAAACGCTTATCTGGCGCTCGCAGGATTCTAAGCCTGAAGCCCATCAAAGGAAGGCGATGGCAAGGCAGAGGGCGAGCACCGCGAGAGATGGCAGTGCTTTGCTGAAAGGATCCTTCACTTTGAGGTGCATGACAAAGGCTCCAAGCATGAGCGTGCCCATGCCGAGTGCGGCGAGCTGTGCCAGGCCTGCAAACCAGATCGAGGCAAGCAGCGCCAGGGCAAGGCCTACTTTTAAAAAGCCGATCAGGCAGAAGACGGGATAGGGCAGGCCATAGACGGCGAACTCCTCACGCAGGGTTTGGGCATTTTTGCCGCGATACGAGGTGGCCTTCCCAGAACGGAGGAGCCAGACGTTCAGAATGCCGAGCGCCACGATGAGTTTTAGAGCAATGAGAAGGTAGTCCATGAGGGTGAAGCGAACGATTGAAGCGTTTAAAAAAGGTGGCGCACGAGACTGCGGCACTTCGCCAGAGACTGCAAGCGAATCCCCAGTGAGCGCCCATTCACTTGAACGAGCGGACGCGAGGCAACCTCAAATCCCGCGCTCGAACTCTTCCTGCGTGTCATCAACGTCACTTTGGAAACGATGGTAATCGTGGACGCGTTGCCGAAGCTGGAGCTAGATTGTTAAGGCTACCCAGCCTCTAACGAAGCTTCCCATCCTATGCGATCCATCATGCCCCCGTTGGCCGTCCTTCCCGGCTGTGCCATCATCCTCATGGCGAGTCTTTTCCCCAATAGCTCCTTTGCCTTACCGGTGTACATCGGCATCGGCTTGTATGCTATCTTGATGACGGTTTGGCTGTATCGGAAAGCGGTGCCTGAGGTGAAACGCTCAATTCTGATCGCTGCATCCGGCGCTGTTTTAACGGCCGTTGGGGTCGGCGTGTTCATTTACCTGCGCTGAGCTTGGCGGCGTGGCAGTCGTCTCCCACAGCGGGAGACCGGGGTGGGAGACAGGGATCAGGCTGCAACGGGCGGACGAAAGCTTTCGGCTAAAAACCGTGCTTCCTCCTTCGCTCGTTGAGCTTTCATCCTTCCTCCTTCGCTCGTTGAGCTATGGAGGACACGTCTCTCTGACATCTATCCGCCATCCGCCATCCGCCATCCGCCATCCGCTATCCTCGATCCTCAATCCTCGATCCTCGATCCGCTATCTGCTATCTGCTATCTACTACCTTTCTTCAACGGACGCGGCGCTATTAGGCCGCCCTTTCAGGGCTCGGATGTCTTTGCTTGGCATAACCCAGGGCGCTGCCCTGGGCTGCGATGGATCGTCCCGTCGGGACTCCAAGCCCCAAAGTAGCAGAGCATGTCACACAGTAATGGACTTCTTAAAGATAGAGTTGCGAAGCAAACAGTAATTCTGTTAATATCTCAGCTGTTAGGCCAAGAATTCGAGTCCACACGACCACGTGGAATGCCAATGACCAACAACCAACCAAGTTATCCCAATGAACATTAAAGACCCATTTGTTATCCTTGGAATCACGCTTTTTGTCTTATCCGCCGTTGCTTCCATTTTTGGCCCGGCTCGCTGGCGCACCAATAAACTCAAACCTAAGTTTGCGGTGATTGCCGGAGTTCTTTTGCTAGCAGGTATTGCAATCTATCTGTTTGCACAATCCTAGCCCAAGAGATTTCCAACAAGGGTTCCAACGGCTTTCCGAGTAGCTACACTCTCGTCACCAAACCCATGAGCAACCCACGCTGTACTTTCCTCATCAATCCGTCGGAACTAAAGCTGCTGACAAATCTCACGATCTGTGGATGATGGGCAAGTTCGCCTAACTAACACACCCAATTCATCATCATGGAAGTCTTCGGCATGTTTGGATTCACGTTTGGAATGATTGCGTTTTCTATGGCAGCTTCTCTTCAGAGCGAAGTGAATAAGCTCAAGAAGGAAGTGGATGAACTGAAACAGAAGCTTCCTCATCCCTAAGACGCCAGCACAACTCAGCGACGACCCACGTGCGAAGCAACGTTCCTCCAAGAAGTAGATTCAACCCCTGCAACAATCGAACCATACCATGAGCACGCCGAAACCACCCATTGAATCCGACTCCGCATTCTCGGGTCTTTATACGAGCACCTTTTTGGCTGTCGGAGTAGCGCTCGGAGCTGCGTTAGATAACATAGGATTGTGGTTACCGGTGTTTCTGAGCATTGGTATTACCTTGGATTACGGTGCCTCACAGAAGAAAACCTCTGAGGGAACGCCCGATTCCGCCAATCAAAACGATCAGGACAAGACAGCGTGATTTTTGGCACAACAACAGTGAACATGGCATGAGCCGCAGGCCTTCACGATCCGTTGTCCCGCCAGCGTAGTGCTTCGGGTTGCCTTTGGCAAGCTATCTCACTCCGCAGTATTCCCGCTCACCATCGTCTAATTCGGAACATTTATTCAGGCCATGAAAGTACTCTACCAAGCTCTGGCTTCCATAGCTCTCTTTCTGATCGTGATGACCAACGTCATCACTTTCGCAACGACACCTGAAGAATCGACCGCATACCAGCTGGAATCAGCGCCCGCACAATGGCGGATTGAGGTGATTCAAGATAACTCCTTCTTCTCGAAAGCAGACGAGTCCGAATTGAAGAGGCATGTTCCCGGCTTTTTCAATCAAGCAGGAACCCCGACCTATGGAAGACTCAACCACTACTCTGTCTCTCTTTGGATTGTTTTCAGCTTTAGTGTGTTCGGATACTTGAGAGAACGCTACCTGGAGAATAAATCAAAACGGGCGGTAGATGGTGCGCAGGGCAACTCTCACTAGTCCTTCAGGTTTCCATGCTCCAGTTGACTTCAAAATTAACCCCGCGATCAACGCTGGCCCTCGTATCCCGCTACAATCGAACGATCATTTTTCAGCTCCCAAAACACCTTCAAGTCTGGAAGACCAGGGGTTGGGCTTTTGAATCGCGAGCTCTTGCTGTAGAGATTGGAAGAACGCGGTGAGGCGGTCGGTTTTGGCTTTGAGGATCGGGTCGGTTTTGAGTTTTCCAAGGAAGGGTTGATCACCGCGGCCTTCGTCGGCGAGATGGGCGGTCATCATGCGGCCGTAGAGGGTGGCGCGATCGTCGGTGGCGATGTTCATGCCGTAGGGTTCGGCGAAGCCTTGCCACTTGGTGTTGTCTTTAAAGAAGCGGAGCTGGCTGGGGCTATTGAGAGCGCCTGGACTGCCGATTTTGTAGTGGAAGCCCTCTTGGTTGAGGCTGTCCCAATTGGAGCCGTAGATGGGGCCGCCCTCTTTGGAAAAGGCTCGGTCCATGAGGTGCAGGACTTCGTGATGAATGGTGCGGCGGAGGAAGTCCATGGATAAAACTTTCGCCGGATCAAAGCTGCGTAAACCATAGGCAAAGGAGACTTGGGGAAGCCAGCTCATGCCTTGTCCGGCGACACCGGAGCCCCGGAAATTGAAGGTGTCGAGCATGTAGAGGTTTTTGACGTTTAGTTGCCGCGTGATCGGCTCGGGATAGATCTCCAATTGCTCGCGGCACATGCGCATGAACGCTTTGAAGTCGGTGAACTTCTTGTCGGTGAAGTAGGAGTATTCTAGCCGAACCTTTACTGGCATGGGAGGGGCAGGGGAGCCGGGTTCCCAAAGCACTTTGAAGCCCCATTGCTTTTCTAGCTTACTGATGTCGCTTTGGATCTCGGGGTCGGCCTTGATCTTAGCATTGCTTTGGGTGTCGGTGAGATCATTGAGACAAATCGTGCGCTGATCCTCCGGCACGACCGCAAGAGCGGTCCAAAAGGCCTCGTCGAACTGAGGGTCAAGTGAGGTCATCAAGCCCTTGATGAGGTCCATGCGTTGTTTCGCTTTGGGGTCGGTCTTGGCAATGGCGATCAGCTCATTGAACTCCCAGGCATCCCATAGAATCTTGTAGAGTCCTTCGCGTCTGTTGCTCGACTTGACGAGATTCTGAGAGGGGATGGTTTCAAGCTTTGAGTCATCGGACTCCAACGTTTTCCAGTGCGCCAGATGGATGGGTGAATCCGCGTCCTTCACATTATCTAAGAGGTTGGTGAAAAGGATCTGGTGCAGGTAACCTCGGCCGAGAACTTCGATCGACGGTGTCATGGTCGCCGGCACGGTCACGAGGATCGAGTCACTGACCTTCTCCGCGATCAGCGTCGGCGAATAGGTCTGTGCAGCGCCCTTGGCGGTCTTGGAGATGTAGGCGTTCGCGAGGACTAGATTCTTGGGGCTGTGCTTCTTCACGAACCCTGCTGGGTAACGCTTCAACTCAGCTTCCATCCACGTGAGAATTTGCAGCGCATGGTCGAGATGCTCCGGCTTGAGGGGGCTCACGACATGGTTTTTAGCAAACACCGTATCATCGACCTGCGCGAGCTTCAGAGAGAGTCCGAAGTCGGATTGGAGGTGCTGGGCCACCGGGATGAACTTGGGGTCTTGCTCAATCGTTTCGACAGCAAGAGCTGAGGTGACGAACATCAGCGCGGAGGCTAGGGCAAAAGATGGGTGAAAGCGGAGCATGATAACTTGGAGGTAACGGTGCCTCGGTGGCATTCCATGCGTTCAGTCTGTAGCTAGTTGCTTTTCATTTCATGAGGAGTCGTTTCATGAAGAGGTCAGGTTAGGGTGAATCTTTGATACATGGGGGCGTCTTGGTGAAATCTCAGGAGAAAGACTCAAGGCTGGCGTTGATCGAAGTTCTTGTCACATTCACGGCTTCCTATGATTCGCCCCTTGCTGTTAAGCTTCTTATTTGCCGTATCCGTTCAAGCGGAGATCGAAGTTACCGTCTCGCCGGAGGGTCCTGTGAAGACTCTGCTGGCTGCGCGCGATGCTGTGCGCGCTCAGCGCCAATCCGGTGCTGCGGGGAAGGCCATCATCCGCGTGAAGGCGGGCCGCTACGAACTGACGCAGCCACTCATTCTCGAAGCTCAGGACTCCCATTTGCAGATCCTTGGCACTGGCGACGCGGTCTTCCTCGGCTCGCATCTCGTCACTGATTTTAGCAAGCATGACGAACACATCCTGAAGGCCGATGTGTCCAAGATGATCACCAAGGGGCTGAAGTATCGTCAGCTCTTGCTCGATGACGAGCGCTTGATGCTGGCTCGCTGGCCGAACTTTGACCCTGCGAACCCGCTCTACGGTGGCTGGGCTTTCCTAAATGAAATGCCGAAGGATCTGCCGGCGGATCACGCTTGGAAATCCGAGGCTTATGTGGCTGCGAAGGATGGCCGCAATTGGGCGCACCCTGAGGATGTGGAGATCGATGTCTTTGCTCAATACGGCTGGTGGAACTTTGTGCTGCCCGTGAAGTCTCTTGATGCAACGACGCGCAAACTCACGCTGGCCAAGCCCTGTGGTTACGATCTGCATCCGCACAATCGCTTCCACTTTCAGAACGCCCTTGAGGAACTCGACAGTCCTGGTGAGTGGTTTCTCGATGCGCGCACCAGCACCCTCTACCTCTGGCCGAGTGCGCCGATGGAAAAGCAGGAGATCCGACTCGTGACATCGCCCGGTTTCGTCAGGCTGGCTGAAGGCACGAAGCACGTCATCATCGAGCGCCTCCGATTCATCGGCTCGATGGAAAACGCGATCACTTTCAACAAGACCGAAGATTGCAGCGTGCGTGGGTGCGTCTTTAAAAACGTGTCTGGATTTTCTGGCTCCGCCATTAGCATCAATGGTGGTTTTGATAATGAAGCGCTGAGCAATGACATCCGTGGCTGTGGCAGCAATGGTATCAGTCTGAATGGTGGCGACCGGCCCACGCTCACCGCCTGCGAAAACAAGGCGATCAACAACCACATTCATCACCTCGGTGTCTACAACAAGAACGCCTGTGGTGTGGCAGCCAGTGGTGTGGGCATCACGATCTCTCACAACCTGATTCATGACGGTCCGCGCATGGGGGTGCAGATGAGCGGGAACAACATCCTCGTGGAATACAATCATCTGCACCACCTCGTGCTCGAAACCCAGGATGGCGCGGCGATTTATACCGGCGGGCGGGATTGGATCGGATCACGTGGCAGTGTCTGGCGCTACAATCGCATCCATGACATCGTTGGGTGCGGTCAAGAAAAGGAGGGGTTGAAGGTGCCCTGGTTCACGTTCGGTCTCTACCCTGACGACAACACGGGTGGCGTGGATATCATCGGCAACCTGGTCTATCGCTGCGAGTGGACACCGATTCACATGCACAACTCACGTGACTGCCTTGTGGAGAATAACATTTTTGCCATGGGCAATAAATTTCAGTTCGACCTGCATGGCTGGACACAGGATCAGCACTACTGGATCGACCACGGCCCGACCATGATCAAAGGCTATGAGTCGGTGGTGGACCAGCCTGCCTGGCAGTCGATGCGGGGCATGGACCTTCACCCCAAAGAGGCTTTCCGTGAGGACGGTACCATGATGAGTGGGGACATCGTTCAGCGGAACATCATGTACTCGAACAAAGCGGGCGTGAAGTATGGCGATCTGCGCAATGTCTCACCCAAATGGAACACGATCGACTACAACCTGGCTTGGAATGGCGAGCACCCACTGATGACTGGTCTGAGTGCCGTGGGTAAGGACATCGGTGAACCGCTTGTGAACGAAGCCTTTGATCAAGTCGAGGCTGGCAAAACGCCGAAGGGATGGGGCTTTAATGCGATGCCCAACAAGACGGTGCGCTGCATCGTCGAGGACGGTGCCTTGGCCGCCGATTGTGCGACCAGCTCAGATCGCAAAAATTCACACACCACCTTTCATGGGCCGCACCTGCCGATCAAACAAGGCAGTTCTTATCGCGTGAGGCTTCGAGTGAAATCGACCGAGGCGAAGAGTGTCATCAACCTCTCGCTGGCCTCCTTTGAGAATGGCAAAGGCTACTGGCAGACGACAGGCAAGGGAGTGGTGGTCACCCCAGAGTGGCAGACTGTTGAAGTGGCGGGCCGAATGCTGAAGGAAGGCGAAGCGCCGTGGAAAGAATGGATGAAGACCTTCTGGCTACGCATCGATTGCCGCGCCGACAAAGGACGCATCTTTGTGGATGATCTGAGAATCACCGAGGCTGCCTCCATGGACGAATTCAGTGCCTGGCAGGAAGCTGGTTGGGACAAACACAGCATCGTCGCGGACCCGATGTTTGTGGATGCCGAGCATGATGACTTCCATCTCAAGCCCGAGTCCCCAGCCATTCAGAAACTTGGTTTCAAGCCGCTGCCTATTGATGAGATGGGTTTGATGATCGACGAATGGCGGGAGTCGAAGTGATGATCTAGGCTTCACCGTGCCAAGGATTCATCTCTCTGGCACGGATCTAACTGCTGCAAACGTGTGTGTGCTACTGGAGCAGCGCACAGATTATCCTAGATTCAGGAATGGCTGACCGCCAATTTGCATCCGTCATTGATCCCACAAGGCTTTTCGCCTCTCGGGCAGTGTCACCCAAGTCACAGCCGCTTCGAGTCGAAGAAGCCTTGTGAAACCAAGCCCTGGCGCAACTCAACGATCTTCCATTCCCGAATCTAGGATTATTTCTTCGCGTAGTCAGCGTAGGCCTCGGCGATATGAGCATCCTTTTCGTCTCCGTCATGAAAGATGAAGCGGTGGCGGAGGGTGATTTTTTCACCTTTCTTTAACGTGAGAGCGCCGCTTTCAGCTTTGGGATCGAGCGACTGGGTGCCGAAAGGATTTGCTGTGAAGAGGCCGTAAGTGCGCACATGCCAAGGCGTCGGATGACGGAAACTGCTGGGATGATTCAGCATGGCGACGCCGACGGCTTTACCGCCAACGGTGCCGTGATAATCCACCCAAGTGGCGCGCTTGCCCCAGGCAGCTTCATCTTTGAGGCCTTCACTGCTGATGATGTGGCCAGTGCCTTTACCGCCTTCTTTACCGCGATCTACGGCCATCTCTGTGGGAACACGGATGCTCAAACCCGCGTCTTTTTTGTCATCGACAAGGATGTCGGATTCAGAAGCGATGATCTCGATGTCCACGTCGATCAGGCGAGTAGTGCCTTTGACGGCGAAGGTGTATTTGCGGACTTCTTCAGAGGTCTTTTTGCCTTTAGCATCAACGTAATCTGAGACGGTCTTGATCACAGCCGTCTCGCCACCATTGAGTTCAGTGATTTCGCGGAGTTTGATGGCACCGAGGTGTTCGAGTCGTGCGGCACTTTTACCGCCAGCAGGGAAAGTAGCGGCTTCAGCCCAAGTGTCATAGCCAGCAATGTTTTCATGGCCAAAGCAAAGACCGCGATGATGTGGGTGGTCATGCTGCTCTCCTTCAACGGTCTTCATCGGATAAGCGCGAGTCATCGTGACGCCGCTGGTGCCGATGATGGGCCAGAGATAGGTTTTATTGGCCTGATCCACGACGAGTTCTGTGAGGAAGGTGCCATCCAACTTTACAATGGCACCACCAGTGGGCGTTTTTTCAATGCTGAAGAGGGCGGCTTGGCTTGGCGAGAGTAGGCTGAGCGCGGCGGTGAAAAGAAGGGAATAGAACTTCATGGAGATTGGTTCAAAGGAACGGAGCTCGTCCAACGTTTCTTCCGGCCATGTTCTGTCATCTCCGCTCCTTCCTCTTGTTGTCCGTCCTCTCGCTTGCGGGAATTGTTCAGGCTCAACTGGGGCCAAACGGGGCCACGGCTTCATTTAAAGGCAGTCTGCCGCCTAAACCTACCGCTGCACTTTCGGCTGAGCAGGAGGCGGCAATCGAAAAAGAACTGGCGCTGGTGAAGGCGGAGTTTGAGTCGGTGAAAAAGCATGTGCGCTCAGCGGATGCGGCCATTTTTCTCAAAGCGGTGCGCTATGCGTTGGACTTCGATGAATGGTATGACAAAAAGCCAGAAGATGGCGTGAAGAAGGCCAATGCTCTATTGGACGAGGCCAAAAAGCGCATCGCCGCACTTAAAGAAGACAAGACACCTTGGATGGAAGGGCCTGGACAGAAGGTGCTGGGTTTTTACTCAGGGATCGATGGATCCCCACAGCCTTATGGTGTGGAGATCCCTGAAGATGTGAAGATTGGCGAAGAGAAGATCCCGATGTGGGTCTGGCTGCATGGGCGCGGGGACACAGCGACGGATCTACATTTTGTGTATAGCCGACTCATGGCCAAGAAGCCGGGCCAGTTTCAGCCAAAGGGCAGCATTGTCATTCATCCCTTTGGCCGTTACTGCAATGGCTGGAAGTCCGCGGGTGAGACAGATGTTTTTGAGTGCCGAAATGACGCCGTAGATCGCTTTAATGTGGATGACAACCGCATCGCGCTGGCTGGTTTTAGCATGGGTGGTGCAGGCGCTTGGCACATTGGGGCGCACTATGCGGATCAGTGGGCCTGTGTGCATACGGGGGCCGGCTTTGTAGATGTGAAGCGCTACCAGAAACTGACGCCCGACAAGTATCCGACACACTATGAACAGACACTTTGGAACATCTATGACGTGCCAGCGTACGCACGGAATTTCATGAACGTTCCGCTCATCAGCTACAGCGGCGAGCTGGATTCACAGCGTGATAGCGCCGATTACATGACGGAGGTTCTGGCCAAAGAAGGGATCACGCGGCCTCATCTCATCGGCCCAGGCATGGGGCATAAATACCATCCTGAGACGATCAAAGAGGTGCAGGCCTGGATCGAGAAAGCAGTGGCCAAAGGCCGTGATCCAATGCCGAAGAAAGTCGTTCTGCAAACCCGCTCCCAACGTTACACAAAGATGTTTTGGGTGACCCTGCTGCAAGCGGCGAAACCTTTCGAAGATACTCGGATCGAAGCCGAGATCATGAATGACGGAAAGCGTATCGAGATCAAGACCACAAATGTCACCGCGCTGTGGCTAGATGGTGATGCTTTGAAGCTCAATGAGTGCAGCGTCAGCATCAATGGTCAAACCGTGCGCGAGCCTCGGAACTATTCGAGTTCGCCCGCTGAGTACAGCTTTACTCTGTTTGCCGACAAATGGTCCTGTGTGTCAGATCATGAAGCCAGCAAAGCATTGATGAAAGGCGGAGGCAGCTCGATGGAGGATGGATTGCTCGATGGCTTCACCGTCGTATTGCCTGAAAAATCCTCTGGCAATGCCAAGGTGGATGCCTGGGTGAAGCAAGAGAGTGAACACTTCATCCAGCGTTGGCGCAGTCTCATGCGCGGAGATCCGATCATTCAGACGAGTGAGCAAGTGCTGCGTTATGGCTTTCGTGGTCAGACGGTTGTGCTCTGGGGTACACCTGATTCAAATCCTGTGATGGCTCAATTTCTGAATGCGCCGAAACAGCACTGGGTACTTTCAGATCTTAAAAGCAAACTTCCTTGCGCCTGGAATGCCAAAACCATCACGGTGGGCACGCAGGCCTTCGATGCTGCAAATCAGGTGCTAGTCATGGCCTATCCTTATGGGAACCGTAATAAAAATCAGATCTGGGGCAGTACTCCCTCCGTCATCCTGAATACAGGACTCACCTTCCGTGAAGCCCATGATAAGACCAACTCCCTGCAAAATCCCAAGCTTCCTGATTGGGCCATTCTGGATATCACCCAACCAGCGAATACCGAAAGTGCCGGTAAAGTGATGGCCGCTGACTTTTTCGACAGTTTTTGGCAGGCGAAGTGATTAACTCGCCATTGGCCATGTGGCCAATGGTAGAACGGCTCGCCAACGAACAAGGATTCCAGACAATCTTTTTCCGACTCACTCATGAAACGCTTATTTATCTTTTCCGTCCTCTCCTTGATCGGTTCCTCGTCCTTTGCAGTGCAGCCGAATGTTCTCTTTATCTCAGTTGATGATCTGCGGCCTCAGTTGGGTTGTTATGGCGATAAGCTGATCAAATCACCCAATATCGACCGCATCGCGGCGCGCGGCATTGTCTTTGAAAAGGCCTACACCCAGCAGGCGGTGTGCAGTCCATCACGCACGGCGATCATGACGGGCCTGCGACCTGATGCGACAAAGGTGTGGGACCTTGAGACACACTTCCGCCCTGCACAGCCGGATTGCATCACGCTGCCGCAGCATTTCAAAGCCAATGGTTATCAGTGCGAGGCCCTGAGTAAGATCTACCACAAGGGACATGAGGACGGTCGCTCATGGACAGCCCCACATTGGTATCCTTTTGGCCGCGCTGTGGATACCGATCTGGTGGACTGGACGAAGCAGATCGTCACCAAGCACGACGTCAACACCCTCGAATACTCTTCACCTGAAGCCAATGATCCTTCTGTCAAAAAGAAGGACAAAGAAGCTAAAGGTGGTCCGTCCTTTGAAGTCAGCCCTAAAGATGAAAGCGACCTGCCCGATGGTGCCACCGCGAATGAAGCCGTGAAGCGCCTAGCTGCCTTCAAAGCGAAGGGCCAGCCCTTCTTCCTCGCGGTCGGTTTCTTGAAGCCGCATCTGCCATTTGTGGCACCGAAAAAATACTGGGACCTCTACGATCCCAATAGCATCCCTTTGCCTTCTATCACGCATTTGCCTGAAGGCGCTCCGCCTTATGTCGGCCACACGAATGGCGAGATTCACAATTATCCCGGCGTGCCGAAGGAAGATCCGATCCCTGCTGACTTCGCTAAAAATCTGCGTCACGGCTACTATGCCTGCATCAGCTACATGGATGCGCAAGTCGGCAAGGTGCTCGACGCGCTTGAAAAAGAAGGTCTCGCCGATAACACCATCATCGTTCTTTGGGGCGATCATGGCTGGCAACTCGGCGATCACGGCCTGTGGCATAAACACACCAACTTCGAACTCGCCACCCGCGCGCCTTTGCTGATCAGCGCTCCAGGATCGAAAACGGCTGGTCAGAAATGCGCCGCCACGGTGGAGTTTGTCGATGTGTATCCGACACTTGCTGAACTCTGCGGCCTCCCAAGCCCCAAAGGCCTTGCTGGGAGCAGTTTAAAAACCTATATCGACAACCCATCGGCAGCTTCCACCAAAGTGGCCATCAGCCAATATCCCAAAAAAGCCCCCGAAGGCGCTGTGATGGGCTACAGCATCCGGAATGACCGTTACCGCGCTACCTTCTACCGTCTGCGCAACGGCTCCCAAATCGTCGGCACCGAGCTTTACGACGAGCAAAACGACCCTAACGAGACCGTCAGCCTCGCTAGCAAACCCGAGCACAAGGAGTTGCTTGAAAGTCTCGCCAAAAATCTACCGCCAGTCGGCTCGGACGCTGACAGGGAAGGTGCTAAGTCGAAGAAGGGAAAGGATAAGGGCAAAGGTAAACCTGCGATGCCTGCCGCAGCCACATCCACGGATGATCGCGCGGCTCGCTTTGACAAGCTCGACAAAGACAAAGTCGGGAAACTCAGTCGTGAATTCTACACCACCCACCAATCCGATGCCGCCGCCGCTGGCGAACGTTTCACCAAGTGGGACAAGAACAACGACGGCTTCCTTTCTCGTGAAGAGTATCTGAAGCAGGGGAAGTAGGCTTACTTTAGATTCGGGTGGGGAGCGCCCATGAAGCAAGGAGTTATTCAGGCAAGCTTGATGCGTGTTGACGATCCTGTGTCTCTTGTCGTATGTCCGGTCTTATGACCTTACGTGAACCTGAAATCGTCGAACTCAACACTCCCACGGGACCGATGCGCAGCTTGGTGCTGAGGCCGGCGGCGGAGGGGCGTTTTCCGGGGCTGTTGTTTCATTCAGAGATTTTTCAGCTTACTGCTCCGATCTGCCGGACCGCTGCTTTTCTAGCAGGACATGGCTTTGTCGTCGCACTGCCGGAGATCTATCATGAGTACCTGCCTGCGGGCACGGTGCTTGGGTATGATCAGGCGGGCTCGGATGTCGGGAATCGACTGAAGACCGAGAAACCGGTCGCGGCTTATGATGATGATAATCGGGCGGTGCTGGAGTTTCTGAAAAACCATGAGGCCTGCACGGGGCGCTTGGGTTCCTTTGGTCCATGTATAGGTGGGCATTTAACGTATCGGGCAGCGCTGCTGCCTGAGGTGGCAGCAGCAGCTTGTTTTTATCCAACCGATCTGCATAAACGCAGTCTGGGGAAGGGAATGAATGATGACTCGCTAGCCCGTGTCGCCGATATCAAGGGCGAACTGATGATGGTTTTTGGCCGTCAAGATCCGCACGTGTCCGACGAAGGACGTGCTTTGATTTATCAGACGCTGACGACCGCTGGTGTGAAATTCACCTGGCATGAATTCAATGCCGCTCATGCCTTCCTTCGTGATGAGGGGCTGCGCTATGATGCCGAGATCGCCCGTGAAGCCTTGGGAATGACGGTGGATTTCTTCCGCCGCATTTTGGGTTCTCCCGTTGGGGCTTGATATACGGCGGCGGCGATCAGCGTAGGAGAGGCTTATGCGATCTCTTTTGTCTGCTTTGATGATGTTCTCTGTCCTAGTGGCTTCGGCTCAGGTTCCTCGCCTACGTGGACTTAGCCGCGAGGATTTGCTGGAGTTTCATGATGCCTCAGGAAGCGTGCAACGGGCTGCAACGACCAACGAATGGGAACAAAGACGTGCTGAGGCGCTGGCTGGATTTCTAAGTGTCACGGGGCCGCTTCCCGGACAGGCTCAGCGCTGTCCGCTTAATATGAAGATCGAGGATGAGGTGGATTGTGGCAGTTATTTGCGACGTTTGATCAGCTATGAATCGAGTCCTGGTGGGCGAGTGCCGGCTTACTTGTGCATTCCCAAAGCTGCCTTGACTGGGCATCCGGTGCCTGCGGTTCTTTGTCTGCATCCGACAGAAAATGTGATCGGTCACCAAGTGGTGGTGGGGCTCGGTGGAAAGCCGCATCGACAATATGCGGCGGAGCTTGCGGAACGCGGCTATGTGACCCTGTCGCCAAGTTATCCATTGCTGGCCAAGTATCAGCCCGATCTGAAGGCACTCGGCTTTTCCAGCGGCACGATGAAGGCGATCTGGGATAACATTCGCGGACTGGACCTGCTGGAAACGCTGCCGTTTGTGAAAAAAGAGGTAGGCTTTGCGACCATCGGTCACTCTCTTGGTGGCCATAACAGCATCTTTACAGCTGTGCTGGAGGCTCGATTGAAGGTGATTGTTTCCAGCTGCGGATTTGACTCGGTGCTGGATTATTATGGGGGCAATCTTAAAGGTTGGGTGCAGGAACGTTACATGCTGAAGATGGCAGATTATTTGGGGCGGCCTCAGGATGTACCCTTTGATTATTACGAATTGATTGCGGCCTTGGCACCGCGTCGAGTCTTCATCAATGCACCTTTGAAAGATGCTAATTTTAAATGGGATAGCGTGGATCGTGTGGCCGCGGCGGCGAGACCTGTTTTTGCCATGCATGGGGTTGAACCCAATCTGACGATCCGGCATCCTGAGAGTGATCACGATTTTCCAGATCGGGAAAGAATGGAGGCCTATCAAATCATTGAATCAGTGCTGGGGAAGCCCTGAGGAAAAGTTGGTTAGATTATGAATTGGCTTTTTGCACTGTTGTTGGTCCAGCTCTGGCTGGTTTGACCACTTTTATTGTATGGCAGACTGACTCGTTAAATCTTGGGTTTTGGCAAGCAGTCTGGTCATCTTATTGAATAGGCCAAGAGCTTTCTATTGATGGATTTAGCTTGATTGCCGTTTCTTTATGGCGGCTAGATGTTCCCTAGCGTCAAGCTATAAGCAGTTTCAAAGTCGGCGTGCTTCACTCACATCGAGCTGGGTAATTTTCCAGGCGTTTTGGATCGGACTAACAGTGACTTTGGCGGTGTAGCGATTCACCCGCGTGTGGGCATGGCCCCAGTGGCCGACGGTGCCCAGGGCGGTCCACTGAACTTCCGTGATGAAGCCTTCATCTTGCGTGGAGGGCGTCACTTTAAGGATGTCTGCACTGAACTCACTGATGGTGACGCGGGTGCCTTCCCGGCCATCCAGAGTCAATGCTTGAATGGTCTCCAGATAAAGTTTGCGCAGCAGTTCACCGTCAATACTCAGGGCAAGCACATCGTAAATCTCTGACTCGGCACGATGGTCAAAGGCACGATAGACGTTGCGGAGCAGGGGAGTAAGGATGGCTTCGGCTTCGCTGGTTTCTTTGATCTCTGGAATGATGGCTGAGCCGGTAAGATTGATGTTTAACAAGGGCCAACTTAGCACGGCACCAAGAATCCAAGTGGCGAGAAACGGCATGCTGCCACCGGGTAGATGATGGTCACGGATGCGGATGAAGCCATAAAAGAAAAGACCTGCCGCAATCCAAAGCATTGTGGCTAAAGGCAGGCGGATGGTCGCTGGCGCAGTCAACGTCGGAACGCTGGCCAAAGGTGTCGGCATCGGCAGTCTGCCCTGCGCTTTCCAGGTGGTTTTGGGTTGGAGGGTGCTGACTTCAAGCATCTCTGATTTTGGCCCAAAGAAGACGCGGATTGGCAGCACTTTGGTATCGATGACAAAGCCCTGCCAAAAGAGGGTCAGTTCATCGGGTGCCGGTGGAGTGGGGAACTCCCAGATGAAGCCGATCATGGCGTCGTTGGTGGCGATTTCTGCGCCTTCTTCAAAGGGCAGTGTGGCACCGGGTTTTCCCTTGATGACACTGGCCCCAATGAAATGACCTTCCAGTTTTTTGCCGCCTGCATTGAGCCAGCACCAGTCAGAAGTCTGCTTGGTGGCGGCAGCAGTGATTGACTTCTGAGTGGCTGCATCAAGCACTGAAGGGACTTCGTTCAGGGGATTTAGCCATTGCAAAATCCGTTTGGCGTCGATCAATGCTTCAAAGCGCGTCTGGTAGGGTTCGACGTATAAAAAACCATGAGCGATTTTGATCGGCTCAGTGGGTGCCGGAGCGGGATTCGGCACAGCAGACTGAACTGGTACATTGGAACCTGCTGGGGCAGGTTCCATGATTTTGGCGGCATTGATTCCCTGAATCTGGGCGCAGAGGGTGCCCGCAAAACAGATCATCAAAGCTAGGCCATAAAGTGTTCGCATGCTTTGGCTTCGGCTGCGGTTGAGGCTGTGGATTACAGGGCCCAAGGCTTCCTCCATTCCTTAGAAAGCAGATTGGAAGCGGCTTCATTGCCATCGATCTTCTCTGTCTGTGGATTCCATTTCAGAGATGCGCTGCCAGTGCGCAGGGCAATGTTGGCCAAGTGAGCCACCGTGATGCTGCGATGCGAGACTTCGACAGGAGCAGCCGTGGGCTTGCCGTCATAGATGGAGCTGAGGAAATTGTCCGTATGATCTTTGCTCTCGTAGAGATGGATTTCACTTGGGGTGATTTTTTCCTTGAGGATGGCCGGATCGCTGGCGCTGATCTTACCGCGATTCACATAGATCCATTTACCAGCGTCTCCTTCAAACAAAATGCCGACGTGGTCGAAGGGCTTCTTGCTGCCTGCTGCTTTCATGGAAGCCTCAACTTCTGGTAGAAGCGCACGGTCAGGACTGGCGACATGCAAGATGACGCCATTTTCATAGACGCACTCAAAGTTAAACTCGGAGGCGGTGTTGTAGAGCGCTTTGGAGTCGAGCTTGCCAGTGACGTTCTTTAATTCCAGCGGACCTGTGTTTTCGGTGCCCATGCCCCATTGGGCGATGTCGATGTGATGGGCACCAAAGTCAGTGATGAGGCCACCGCT
The DNA here is from genome assembly GCA_027486585.1 of Verrucomicrobiaceae bacterium. Taxonomy (GTDB): domain Bacteria; phylum Verrucomicrobiota; class Verrucomicrobiia; order Verrucomicrobiales; family Verrucomicrobiaceae; genus Prosthecobacter. The sequence goes on from JAIXOU010000068.1 coordinate 20,065, forward strand.
GAAATTGAAGTTGTGCCGCCAATTGAGGGGCAAGAGGGCAGGGCGATAGTCCATTTGTTCCGCAGGGCCTAACCAGAGTTCATAGTCGAAGTCAGCAGGAAGGGGGGCGGGAGCTGTTTGGTCGGCCATGCCATTCCAGTTGGAGTGGCCACCTGGTAGGCCTACGCGGACGCGCTTGAGTTTTCCGATGCGGTTGTTCCGCACCATTTCGCAGGCCATGCGGAAGTAGATCTCACTGCGCTGCTGACTGCCGGTTTGCCAAGTAACGCCTGCTTTGGTGATCTCGTCACTCATGAGTCGGCCTTCACCGATGTTCAAGGCGAGTGGTTTCTGTCCATAGATATGCTTGCCCTTCCGCGCCGCGTAGATGGCCATGTAGGCGTGCCAGTGGTCCGGAGTGGAGATCTGCACTGCGTCCAGGTCTTCCTTTTCGATCATTTCACGGAAGTCCGCGTATGCGGCACATGCTTTGACTGGCTTGTTAGCAGCTTCAGAATAGTGGGCATCAATGATTTTTTTGCCAGCTTCGCGTCCACCGGTTCTTTCCCCTTGGTAGCCGTAGTGTCCATATTCCTTCATGGGATCGGCGACGGCGACGACCTGACACTTTTCGTTAGCAAAAAAGTTCGGCGTCCAATCTCCTGCAATGGTTCCCCAACCAATGGCTCCGACGGTGATTCGGTCGGAAGGTGCGGGGCGGCCTGCTTTGGCAAAGATCGACGAGGGCACAATGGTCGGGAATCCGAGTGCGGCAGCACTGGTGGCAAGAAAACGGCGGCGCGAAAAAGGAATTTGGCGATTCATAGGCCTGCTTATAAGGTGGAAATGGCTCGAAGGGCAATGCTGTTGTTCACGAAAGTCACGGGAAAGGCCATTTTGGGCAAGAAAATGTGAATAAGTCGCAGAACCTTGCAGCGCGCATTTGACAAAGGGAAGCGTCCGCGTAGTCTCGGCCCCCCTGTTGCCTGGGTGGCCCTCTCTGGATTGCTCACCCCATCGCCATAGGCCCCATTACTGCCTTCCCACCTCCTAAAAGATTATGCCAAAAAGAACCTATCAAGCCTCCAAGCGAACCCGGAAGAGCCAGTTCGGTTTCCGTACTCGGATGAAGACCGCCAATGGTCGTGACATCCTTCGCCGCCGCCGTCTGAAAGGCCGTAAGCGTCTCATGCCAGTGGGTGTGGAGATCCATTACAAGCGTCACGTGCAGCAGCACACCTAATTTGTTCAGGACCTTGGTGTCCGCGTACTATGCGCCTTCCCTCACGCCTTCATTTGAAGGAGTCTCGCGACTTTGCGCGAATCAAGGCTGAAGGGAGGAGCCAGTCCGGTAGGTTTTTCGTCCTTGCCATGCGGCAGGATCCTGAAGTTTCAGCTTTCCAATTTGGTCTTATCACGGGTAAGCGACTCGGAAATGCAGTCATCAGAAACCGCCTCCGCCGACAGATGCGTGAGATCATTCGCGCTCATCAGGAGGGAATAACCCTCGGTTGGCAGTTTGTCACCATCGCACGTTGGCGTGCGCCAGAGGCTGACTTTGCCGAATTGGAGCAAGACTGGGTGCGATTGGCAAAACGCCAGGGTTTATTGGTGAAACAAACCAAGCCTGAATCAGCCCCATGAAACAGGTCACTCGCATCCTCATCCGTGGCTATCAGATCTTTATCTCACCAGTCATTCATGCCTTTCCGGGCACAGGATGTCGTTTCACGCCGACCTGTTCGGAGTATTTTCTTCAAGCTGTGGAAAAACATGGCTTTTTTCAAGGTGCATGGCTCGGAAGCCTCCGCATTCTACGCTGCCAGCCCTGGGGAGGTGAAGGTCATGACCCCGTCCCCGAGTGCTGCTGCAAATCTGAACCCTAACATCTGACATTTTCTCTCATGGATCGTAAAGCCTGGCTCGTCATCACTCTTTGTACCTTTGGCCTCATTGCCAATGTCTATTACGCGAACAAGTATCCGCCCATCGAGAAGGCTCCTGCGCCCGCTGCTGTAGCACCTGCGGCAGCGTCAGCCACGACGGCACCAGCAGCTGCTACGACTCCAGCCGCAACGATCAGTTCAGCTTCGGGTGTCACGCCGTCTGTGCCTGTAGTCGAGGAAACCCACACTATCACTCGTGGCACGGTCACATGGCACTTCTCCAACAAAGGCGGCGGTATTGCCAAAGTCGTTCTGACAGGAACGGATAACCTCACCCTGAATCAGTTCGGCAAAGAGCCTATCGGTGCCCTGCGTCGCGAGGCTGCTGGCAATGATGCAGTGATCTATAAGGTGATCGAAAAGAGTGACAAAGGCATCACTTTTGAGGGCACAAGTGCTGACGGTATCATCGTCAAGAAAGTCTATGAAGTGACTGAAGGTGCAAAATCAGACGAACATCTGATCAATCTCAAGCTGACGCTGACCAACACAGGTGCCACCGCCCATAAATCTGAAGAATACTATCTCTACAGCGGTGCCGCGAACTCGATGCGCCCTGATGAAGCCTTAAAGCCAAGCTTTTTCTGGAATGACGCTGGTGATGCGACTCAAAAATTGACCGACTCCTTCTCCGGTGGGTGGTTCTCTACCGAGCAGGCCGAAATGCGATCCACTCATACGCGCCTTCGCTTCAGTGGTGTGATGAGCCGCTTTGATGCCATCATCCTCAGTCATGAAAGCACGACTGATAAGCCTGGCAAAGTCTGGGCTACTCGCTTCCTGCTGGATCATAGCACGGACAATTTCAAAGACCTCTCCACGGCCTCCAAAGACTACGCCATACAATCTGCCATGGGCCTGCCTCCGGTGGATCTGGCACCTGCTGGAACAGTGACTGAAAGCTACAGCATCTATGCAGGTCCCAAGGAATACCACCGCCTTGCAGCTCTAGAAGGTCAGCGCGATTTTGTCATGTTCTATGGCATGTTCGGTTTCATCAGTCGTCTGCTGACGCAGGTCATGCGCTGGATGCATGACATCAGTGGCAATTGGGGCGCTGCCATCATCCTTCTCACTCTTTGCATCCGCACGGTTCTCTGGTGGCCACAATCAAAGGCTCAGTATTCCATGAAACGCATGGGCCTGCTGGGACCGAAGATGAAGGAACTCCAGGTCAAGTACAAGGACGATCCGCAAAAGCAGCAGGTAGAGACCATGAAGCTCTACAAAGACTATGGCGTCAATCCCGTCGGTGGCTGTCTGCCTATGCTGCTGCAGATCCCCATCTTCTTCGGTTTTTACAGCGTGCTGCAAAACGCGGCTGAGTTGCGTGGTCAACCTTGGCTTTGGGTTCAGGATCTCTCATTGCCAGACACCATTTATACCCTGAATTTCCCCGTCAGCCTGCCGTTGATCGGGACACATTTTGATCTTAATCCGCTGCCTCTGATCATGGGAGTCACCATGATCCTCCAGATGAAGTTAACGCCGCAGCCTGCAACTGTGGATAAGACACAGAAGATGATGTTTACCATCATGCCGTTCTTCTTCCTCTTCATTTGTTATAACTTTGCCTCAGCACTCTCCCTTTATTGGTCCACTCAGAACATCTTTGCCATCTTCCAGAGCTACATCATGAAGCTTTACATGAAGGAGCCTGTTTTAGAGAAAGTAGAGGCCAAGCCCAAAGCACCGCCTTCCAATAACCCGTTTTTTAATCCCATGAATCCCAATCATAAGGAGAAAAAGGTCAAACCCAGAGGCCCAAAACTGGGGGGATAGTTCAAAGACCGAAGCTTCTTGTCAAAATGCCCTTGCCTCCCACCTCGGCTGAGTGCATGACTCGGCTGTCACCTCTTCTTCCATTCTGCCCATGCAATTCGTCTTCCCCACACACCTTCAGCTCGTCAGTGAGAGCAGCGACGGGTTCCATCAGGAGCTTCTTCGTGGTCTGACTCACAAGCTCAATAATCTTTTGGCCGTGATTCAGGGCTTCTCCAGCCTGATTCTCATGGCTGACGATCTTGATCCAGGGGTGGCAGAAAACATGCAGCATATTCGTGAAGCCTCCCTCGGAGTCTCCCAGCTCAGTGAGCGTATCCGCTCCGCAGGTGGCTGCGCCAAGCTGACGCCACAACCTCTTAGCCTGAATGAGTATCTAGGAGTCGTGGAAGGCGCGTTAATGGAGCCTTTTGCCAAAAACAACGTGCAACTCCAGGCCGACGTCCAGCAGGGGCTGCCGCCGATCAATGTCGATCCGACCAAGTTTAAAGACATCCTGGTCGAAGTGCTCAAAAACGCTGCCGAAGCCGCTGCCCCTGTCGGTGGTCGTGCCATGCTGAGGATCGCAGGCCCTGGTATCATCACACCTCCAGAACAGCGCCGTGTGGACATCCTGGTGACCAACACCGGTAGTCAAATTTCGCCTGATAAGTTGGCCGCGAGTTTCCGTGCTTTCCACGGTTCTAAGACCAGCAATCACCTTGGCCTCGGATTGACCATCGCCTCCATGCTTTGCCATCAAATGGGCATCCAAATCGGTATCGCCTCCGAGAACAACGAGACTGTGGTTTGGCTCAGTTGCCCCATTGCCTGAGTTAGGCCCTTTTCCCTGCGGGCAGCCTTTGGCTTTCTGTCAGTCCTGGGCACTCCACCGCGAATCGTTCAACAACCGTTATCATCGCGGTTTCGCGGAGTGATAACCATGTCCGTTGGCCTTTGTTTGGCCAATGGTCATGCTCTAGACAATCTGCTCGTGAAAGTAGTTCTTCGCATAGCGATCAATGAATCCCCATTCGGGATCCTCGTGAGTGTCGAAATCAATCATCTCATCGGGAAAGAGGAGTTTAGCTTTCTCGAACCGTAGCTTGGCGCTGTGGCGATCAACAACGTAGTGATAGTAGATACGCTTACCTCCGAACGTCTCGATCAGCACGGGCGAACCGACTCTGCAGTCTCGCATGACTGTGATCATGGCCAAGTCTAACTCCGCCAGAGCTTCATTGTATGCGGGTTCAGGAAGTCCGTTGGGTGCTCGCTCTGAAAACGTATGAGTGATGATGGCCAACGTTGGAAGCTCCTTGCGGCGGGATGGAAATGGTAATCGATCGATATGACGAAGCAGCAGCGAGAATCCTTCCTATGTATGATTCGATAGGACCCACATGCGCTGAGCCCTGATCTCAAACCAGACAACGTAGCCAATCAAGGTAGCAAAAACTCCAGCAATAGAGTATATGATAAATACACGATTGGCGCTGTTAGTTAGGCAAGCGTTATGGTTAGGCAAGCGTTATGAGCCCAAGAATGGCGGGTTTAAGACGCCTCATTGATGTTGCAGACTCTTCTGGGCACCGCATTGTCTAGGCGGACGTGATCCGACTCATTTTTGCAGACTGCATCGCAGGGGAGCTGGATGGATCAATCTCCGCCTTCGGCGTGTTCTTGGACACCGACGAAGGCTTCCTTCGCAGCGGCGAGGGCGTAGTCGCGATTCAGTTTGGTGATCCAGCGTACGCTGATTTCTTTCGGGCAGGCGGCCTCGCACTCATACTGGTTGGTGCAATTGCCGAAGCCTTCTTTGTCCATCTGGCGGACCATGCCGAGGGTGCGGCGGTCTTTTTCAGGCTGGCCTTGGGGCAGGGAATTGAGCTGGCCGGCTTTGGCTGAAACAAAGAGCATGGCACTGGCATTTTTGCAGGAGGCGACACAGGCACCGCAACCAATGCAGGCAGCGGCGTCCATGGCGGCATCAGCGACTTCTTTGCCAACGAGGATGCTGTTGGCATCAGGAGCGGCTCCTGTGCGGACGGTGACGAAACCGCCCGCCTGCTGAATGCGATCAAAGGCACTGCGATTGACCATGAGGTCTTTGACGACGGGGAAGGCTTTGGCGCGGAATGGCTCGACCCAAATGGTGTCTCCATCGCGGAATTTACGCATGTGAAGTTGGCAGGTCGTGGTGGCTTTTTCAGGGCCGTGGGCGATGCCGTTGATGGTCATGGAGCACATGCCGCAGATGCCTTCGCGGCAATCATGGTCAAAGGCCACTGGATCGCCGCCATCCTGAATCAGGCGCTCGTTGACGATGTCCATCATCTCCAAGAAGGAGGCATGATCGGGGATCTCACGTGCTTGAATATCCTGGAAATGACCGGGCTGACCTTGATTCTGACGCCAGACTTTGAGTTGGAGGTTGAGGAGTGACATGGGAGGGGTGCGGTGGTTTTGAAAAATTAGGCCGATAGTGAGACTTCGATTTCCTCGCTGATCTGGCGGAGGTTTAAATGGATCCAGCGTGTGTCGCCGACATAATAACCGAGGGCTTCAGTGGCGCGTTGCTGGAGTTGGGCGGTGGTGAAAAAGCGCTTTTGGGCGAGAGCTAGGATGTCTGCCTGATCATTGGTGGAAAAGCGGGCGAGCTTAGAGACGGCTAGATCAACTGGGCAAAAGACATGGAGTTGAACAAGGCGGCTCTCATTGCCAATGCCCATCCATTCGACACAGCTCTCGCGATGGTCAGGATGCAGTAGGGCAAATGTGTCGTTATAAGTCGGGTCAAAATAGATGGTGGAGCGTTTTCCGTCCTGTCGAATGTAGTCCACGATCAACTGATCATAGGGCAATAGAAGTCGCTTAGAGAAGGTGGCGTCCACGTCTTCCGTGTATCGAGTTCCACAGTGGAAGTGCACGGCCATGCCTCCAGCTAGATACATCATGAGCGGTTCACCCTGGTAATCGCAAGCGCGCAAAATCTGATCAATGCGGTCAAGCATTTCACTCAAAGCTGTGGTGAGTTCTGGATGAAGATCATGCATGGCGAAGCTGTCTTTTCAGCTGGCTGGAGAAGCGCAAGGCGTCGAAACGCAGATCTCGGAGCAATGAGCCTAATTTCTGACTGCATCCAGGAAGCAAGGTTTCAGCGAGGTTCACGAGCTTTTCGCTATAACCGTACCAATCAGTGCCTGAGAGGAAGAGGCAGATGGCTGCCATCTCATTGGGCGGAATGGGCTTCGATTCCAGCCAAGCAGCTTGCTCAAACGCGGCCTGCTGGCACGCGCAGAAGTCGAGTAACTGGGCTTCGGAATCGCGATTCATGAATGATGAATTACTTGTAACTGCGGACGCTGAGATGGACTTCCTCGAAGGTGAGCTGCTCTTTGTTCAGTTTCGGCTTGGAAAGGTCACCGGTGTGCTCCCAAGCGGCAGCATAACAGTAGTTTTCATCGTCGCGCTTAGCTTCGCCATCGTCGTACTGATGTTCAGTGCGGAAGTGACCTCCGCAGCTTTCTTCGCGGTCCAGCGCATCGTGGCAGAGCAGTTCGGCAAACTCCATGAAGTCGGCGACACGGCCGGCTTTCTCAAGCTCAGGGTTAGCAGCGGCGCCAGAACCTGGGACTTTGACGTTGCTCCAAAATTCTTCACGCAGTTCAGGGATGCGTTTGAGAGCTTCGGTGAGGCCTGCCTTGTCACGAGCCATGCCTCATTTATCCCAGACCATGAGGCCGAGTTCGCGGTGGAAGCTGTCCACGCTGCGTTTGCCCTTAATGTTAAGGAACTTGTTGGTGCGGCCCTGGGCGTCTTCGAGAGCTTTAGTGAACTCGGGGTGGCTGGTGGTGACGTTTCCTGGGGTCTGAGTGACGAGGTAGGGAGCAATGGTGGTCGGAATGACGAAGTAACCATCTGCCAGACCTTGCATGAGGGCGCTGGCTCCGAGGCGGTTAGCGCCGTGGTCGGAGAAGTTGGCTTCGCCAAGGACGTGCAGGCCGGGGAGGCTGCTCATCAGATTGTAATCGACCCACAGACCGCCCATGGTGTAATGCACAGCGGGGTAGATACGCATCGGCTGTTTGTAGCCGCTTTCACCGGTGATCTTTTCATACATCTCGAAAAGATTGCCGTAGCGTTCAGCGATGGTTTTTTGGCCGAATTGACCAATGGCTTCGGCGAAGTCGAGATAGACGCCACGTCCACCCGGGCCAACGCCGAGACCGGCATCACAGGCTTCCTTGGCGGCACGGCTGGAGATGTCGCGTGGGGCCAAATTGCCAAAGCTAGGGTATTTGCGTTCCAGGAAATAATCGCGATCGGCTTCTGGGATCTGAGAGGCAGGCTTGCCGATGTCCGCTTTGTTTTTCGGTACCCAGATGCGTCCGTCATTGCGCAGAGACTCTGACATGAGGGTGAGCTTGCTTTGATAGTCACCACTGACCGGAATGCAGGTCGGATGGATCTGCGTGTAGCAGGGATTGGCAAAGTAGGCACCCTTGCGGTGAGCCCGCCAAGTGGCCGTGACGTTGCAACCCATGGCATTGGTGGAAAGGTAAAACACGTTGCCGTAACCACCGGTGCAGAGAAGCACCGTGTCAGCGGCATGAGCTTCGATCTTCCCGGTCATGAGGTCGCGGGTGATGATGCCCTTGGCATGTCCATCGACGACGACGACTTCCAGCATTTCCGAGCGAGTGTGCATTTCCACACCGCCACGAGCGACTTCCTTATTCAGGGCCGAGTAAGCGCCGAGCAGAAGCTGCTGGCCGGTTTGGCCACGAGCATAGAAGGTGCGGCTGACTTGAGCACCACCGAAGGAGCGGTTGGCTAGGCCGCCGCCGTATTCACGGGCAAAAGGCACGCCCTGAGCGGCACATTGGTCGATGATGTTGACGCTCTCTTCGGCCAGACGATGTACGTTGGACTCACGGGCACGGAAGTCACCGCCTTTAACGGTATCGTAAAACAGACGATGAACGCTATCACCGTCGTTCTGGTAGTTTTTAGCCGCATTGATCCCGCCCTGAGCTGCGATCGAATGGGCGCGGCGTGGGCTGTCTTGGAAACAGAAACATTTGACCTTATAGCCCAGCTCAGAAAGCGTGGCCGCTGCGGATGAACCTGCTAGGCCGCTGCCGACGACAATGACGGTGTATTTGCGCTTGTTCTTCGGATTGATGAGCTTGGAGTCCTGCTTGTGCTTGGACCATCTGAGAGCCATTGGGCCGGAAGGAGTTTTTGAGTCGAGTGACATAAGGCGGAGAGCGAGAGGGCTGAGGGCAGGGGAGGATTAACGGCCGTAACCAAAGACGAGGATGGCGATTGGGATGGAGCAGTTGCCGACGAGAATGAGAAGGGCAAATGCATGGCCCAGCTTCTTAAACAAAGGCTCTGTGCGGTGAGTGGAGAGTCCCAGAGTCTGGAACAAGCTGGAGAAACCATGGCTCAAATGGCTGCTCAGGAGAAGCATGGCAATGACATAAAAAATGGAAGCAGGTGCCCAGGAGAAGCCGTCGATGACCATTTTGTAAACATTGTGCACAGTGTGGCCGTGCAGGTCATAGCTGTAGAGGGAAGGATTGTTGTATTGATTACCCACACGCACCGTGAAGTGCAGAAGGTGATACACGATGAAGGCAAGAATCGTCAGACCACTCCAGATCATGGTGCGGGAGGATTTGCTAGAGACTTGGGAAGCAACCTTGCCGTAGGCATCGATGCGAGCCGCGCGGTTTTGCTTGGTCAGTTGAATGGTCGCTACCACATGAATGCCGACGGCTGCCAGCAGGCCCAGTCTTGCGATCCAGACTCCTCCGCCGTGAAGAGCGGTTTGCAGCATGTGTCCATATTCATTGATGGCTTCGGGTCCGACGAAGACCAATAAATTGCCAATCATGTGGCCGAGGACAAAGATTAGAAGGGCTGCACCGGTCAGGGCAACGAGGATCTTCTTGCCAATGGAGGAATGGTAAAAACGGGAAAGGGAATCAAAAACTGCGCTCATGAGTGGTAAAAGGTCACTTTGGCAATACGACGGCTACTCGCAAGCAGGAGCTGCAATTTTCATTCTTCATTCTTTGCAGATGAATTTTAATTTCTTGGGGAGTCTGCTCAGTGACCTGAATTTGTATTTATCAGGCCTGGGAAATGTTCACTTGGTTTTTAACGTTGATCTGGGAGAGACTTCCAATCATTCTAAAACTCATGTTCCGAACCCTTGCCTGCTTCTTCGTCGCTTCCGCGTTTTCTTTTTCTGCCGAAACACCGCCGCCAGGGCATGATCATAGCCAAGAGATCCCAGGCTTAAAAAAGGAGCTTTTTGCTGGCATCACGGCAGATGATCTGCTGCGTCCAGGGGCGACACCCAACAGCGTGAAGGTGGTGTTGGTGGCTACTTTTAATGCGGCCAATTATGGCATGAATTTCAATGGTTATTCTCACGGAAAAGCGGTGCTGACGGTGCCTGTGGGCTGGAAGGTGGATGTGACCTTTATCAACCCAAGTCCGATCCCCCACAGCGCGATTGTGTGTGAAAAGGCGGAGACAAAGAAGCTGCAAATTGCCGAACCTTACTGGGAAGGTGGAGCGACGCCGAAGCACATCATGGGTCAGACGATGGGAAAATCGGAGTTCAGCTTCACGCCCGATGAGGCTGGAGAGTTTGCCCTAGCCTGTGGCTTTCCCTCGCACGCGGTGGCTGGGCACTGGATTTCTCTCAATGTCAGCGCAGAGGCTAAAGTTGCGACGCTCCAGTTTGGTGACCAGCCCGCCAAAGAAGTGAAATAGGTCAGCTTAGAGGCCTAGCTTCGCTTTGATGGCCTCGACACTGGTGTTTTTGAGGACGATTTTTCCTTTTGGGTCTAGCAGATAGAGCGTGGGGAAATTGCGCAAATTGAAGATGCTCGTAATCGGGCCACTGGTGGTGCCATCTGACCAGTTGCGGAAGTTGACTTGATAGTCTTGATAGGCCTTGCGTGCCTCGTCTGGGATGTCGGTATTGATGCCAAGAATGGCGATGGATTTGTCCTTGGTCGCTGTCGCAAGTTCATTCATCTGTGGCAAAACGCCATGACAGGCATGGCACCATCCACCCCAGAACATCAGGATCACACTCTTGCCACGGTAGTCACTGAGTTTGAAGCCGCTGCCATCCACGTCTTTGCCGTCGATTTCTGGGCATTCGCTGCCGACCGAGAGATTGGCGAGTTCAAACATGGTGCGCGCTGCCTGATCAGCGAGAGGGAAGCCATCAATGGTTTCTTTGGCATAGGTGGAGCTGACTTCCTGGAAGTAGTCCATGGCCTTGGATTTAGCGGTCTCAGCGGCCTTTTCATCGGAGGCTGCTTCATAGAGGCGAAAATACTGCATGCCTAAGGCATAGGTGGCTGCCGCTTTTTCAGGCAGGTTCGGATTGCTCTCGCGCACCGCTTTGAGAATCGGTTCTGCCATGGTGATTGGATGGTATTCCAGCGCTTTCACCGCTGCGGCAATGCCAGCGCTCTTGGTGTGAGAGGTGCCGAGCATTTGCAGAGCAATCTGACCTTCTGGGAAGTTGGCCGCTTGCGTGGCCAGCCATTTCACGCCTAGGGCTGAGCCTGGAGCCTCCAGATGATCTTGGACGATCTTCATGACCTGCGTGGCATAGGTTTCTGCACTTGGAATGGTGCCGCGATATTTGTTTTTCTCTTCCTCCGTTTTCGCCTCAATGATCTTCATGGTATTGGCGCGGACCTTTGTCTCATACTCGTCGATCACGGCGCGGATCGCTGTCTCAGTCGCATCGGGCTCGGCGTGCAACTGGGCTGCAAGGCAAAGGGTAAGGAGGCAGATTTGGAGTGTTTTCATGGGGGTTTAGGGTGTGATTTAAGGACGTCGGCGGCGAAGGGCCATAAGACCCGTCAAAAGCATGAGGGCAGCGCTTCCCGGCTCTGGAACAGCGACAAAGGAAGCATAAACATTGTCGTATAACGTGACGATGACTGGGCTGCTGACTGAGCCATAATTCTCTTGGCGGGGATTGAGAGAGAAATTCTGGGCTGATTGTCCGGTTTCAGGGGCTTCTACACGATAAGTCGATCCATCGGTTAATCCGGTTAAAGCGATGTTAAATCCGCCAACACTGTTGGTTTGGCCTGAGGCAACCATTTGCCCGGTGGAGTTGTCATAGACAAACACCAGTGCTCCGCCAATGCCTTCGCCAGGGGTGTAGAAGTCATCATCAAAGATGGAATCATTGTAGATGCTGCCTGTGAGGATGGCGTCTGAGATGATGCTCACGCCATTGGAACGTAGATTGTTTGCTAGATGCTGCGTCACGCTAAAGGGGCCAGTGACTTCTACATTGTTGATGGGAATCGAGACGGTTTGAAAACCAATGCCAATCTCTTTAAAAAGTGGGTCCATCAGGGCTGCGCGGTGCGTGGCCCCAGGCTGAATTCCCGTGCCGCTGCCTCCGTCTGGACCCCAGTCGATGGCTAAGGCTGTGTGCGCATGAGTCACATCTGAAGCGGTGGCAAAAAGTGTCTGGGCCGAATCTCCCCAGGATGAGCTATAGCCAGCATTGACGATGCGCTGACCGACACTCAGGCCATCCAATCCATGCGCCTGAGTATCCGTGCTCACCATCAGATTCGAATAAGTGGTCGAAGCTGCGGCAAGCGAGTTACTCCATGCCAGAGGTGGCGCTGCTATCAGGGTGCTCCATTGAGATGATAACTCTGAAGCACTCACGCCATAAAAATTCAATGCCGAGGCCACAGTCAGATGATCTGATTTGGGTGAGTCCCAAGTATTTGCATCGACTAAATTGACCAGCTTATCCAACTCTGCTGCGGGTGCCCTGCGCATCCGGTTCAATTGCTCAAGCATGAATTGTTGCTCAGCCGTTGGATCTGCCGCGTAGCATGGCGACGCAAAGAGGCCACTGACCCAAAAAGTCAGTGCAGCCCAACTTGACCTGTTCCAATACAGCATCCGCATAGATCGCAATCTATGGTAATTATGGAAAGTGGCAAACGGGAAGTTTCAGCTTTCTTGATATTAAATCGCCAATTCCCGCAGCAGGGCTTGGTTCAGGCGGATGCCTGCTTCGAGGTTGGCGATGGGGAAGTTTTCGTTCGGGGCGTGCGCTTGGCAGTCTGGCAGCGCTAACCCAAGGAGCAGTGTATCAGCTCCAAGCACGTCTTTAAAGGCTTGAACAATCGGAATACTGCCGCCTTCTCGAATCAGGGCGATTTGACCACCGAAGGTTGCCTGAAGCGCACGCTGAGCAGCTAGACCGTAGGGTGAGTGTGGGTCCATTAGATAGGAACTGCCTGTGTGGCCGCGCTTGATCTCTAAACGGACGGATTTCGGAGCCTGGGCGCGGAGATAGGCCTCTGCCAGATCGAGAATGCGTTCTGGATTTTGGCCTGGGACGAGCCGGAATGACAATTTAAAGAAGGATTCACGCGGAATGACGGTTTTTGAGCCCTCTCCCTGATAGCCACCACCGATGCCATTGACCTCGGCCGTTGGGCGTGCCCAGCGGCATTCACGTTCCGTGTAGCCAGCTTCGCCAAAGAGGGCTGGGGCACCCGTCAAAGCCAGCGTTTCGGCTTCTCCGTCTCCCAAGTCTTTCCAAGAGGTGCGTTCCCAATCCTGGAGATCCCGAACGCCATCGTAGAAACCAGGAATCAAAACTCGCCCTTCTGCATCATGAAGGGTACCGACGAGGCGTGCTGCCATCGTCGCAGGATTAGCGACTGCGCCCCCAAAGATACCCGAGTGAAGATCAATCGTTGGTCCATGGACTTTTACTTCCATGCAAGCAATGCCTCTTAAGCCATACGTGAAAGTGCCGACGCCTTCAGCCACCATGCCTGTATCTGAAATGGCCACGAGATCACAGGCCAGTTCTTCGCGATGTGCTTGCAGGAAGGGTTTTAAATTGGGGCTGCCGATTTCTTCTTCGCCCTCAAAGAGAAGGGTCAGATTAACAGGCAGATCACCGTGTTCGGCCAGTGTCTCGGCCAAACCTGAAACATGGGCGATGAGCTGTCCCTTGTTATCGGTGGCACCACGGCAGTAGATGCGCCCATCACGGATTGTTGGCTCAAAGGGGGGCGAGAGCCACTCGGCAAGAGGCTCCACCGGTTGCACGTCGTAGTGACCGTACAGCAGCACGGTGCGGCGGCCTTCGAGATGCTTATTTTTCGCTACAATCACGGGATGTCCGGGAGTTTCATGCAGCGTCGTCGTTAGCCCCATGCCTGTCAGTTTGGAAACGAGCCATTCCGCGCAGGCACGAGTATCGGCATTGAACTTTGAGTCGGTAGAAACGCTGGCAAAGCGCAGGCAAGTGAGGAGATCGTCGAGTGCGGACATGGGAGGTTCAAATTGAAGCGGACTTGTGTTTGTGCAAGCCTACGAGGCTATTCCATAAAGCCCTGAGCCATTTCTGGCGCTTATTGATGTTGTTGCGTAAAGTGACCGCTCAGAACATTGCTCAGTTAAGATCAGACGTGACTTACTTGGCTGTGACCCATGGCAGTTTGACTTTGGCGATGTAGATGCTGGCTTTGCCTTCATGGGATGAGTAGTAGCTGACCCAGAGATGGTTTTCATGCCAAAGCAGGCCGGGGTAGCTGCAGTCGCCACCGCTGGGCAGTTCTAAGATTGGTTCAAGGGAGGTGGGTGTCATTTTATAAAGCACTGTGTGGGCACCGGGTGTTTTGCCCAGACCACGTGACGCTGCGATGAGGGAGCCGTCTGGCAGTTCGATGAAGTTTTGCCCCTGAACGACATTGGTCAGTGGGGTCCATTTCCATTCGCGGTAGGGAGCTGTAGCACTGCCGATGTAGCCACGCTTGTCGCCAGCCTCGCGGCGGACGAGTGCTAGAGCGCTGCCGTCTTTGAGAAAGCGCAGGGTGGTTTCATTCGGTTGATTGGGCACTTGCATGATGGAGGATAGCTGCCAAACGGAGCCGTCATTACTGGTGTAGGATTTGAGCGACCATTCAGGCTCTGACTTGGGGCCACCGGTGGTCGGGTAGGAGTTGTAAGAGACACCGTAGAATTTTTTGTCGCTAGGATTCACGGTCGTGCGCCAGAGCCAATCGCCTTCTGCCAGTAGCTTTTGAGTAGGTGTCCAAAACTTGCCATCGGTGGTGGTGGAGTAACGCGGGCGGCGGCCTTTGAGATCCTTGGTGCCGCCATAGAGGGAGCCACCGCAGATCATGTAGAGTTGTTTGCCGTCAGGGGTGATTTCCAGCTTCGGATCACGCAGGTCGGTGCCTTTCTCGCTGATGGTGGCGTAGTCCACCCAAGTGCTGCCGGTGGAGGAGATCATGATGCGAATGCTGCCATCACTGCCGACATGGTCCTGCGCTTCTCGGAAGCAGCAAAAGAAGAGATTTTTAAACCGAGTCAGGTCGGTGAAAGCTTGATGCCCGCCTTTGTCGTAGATTTTCTGAACAGAGATCAATTCCGCCTGCGGAGCCTGTGCCATGGCTGAAAAGGGCAGGGCAAAAGAAGCGAGAGTGAGAAGGGCGAGTGTTTTCATGCGCGTGTGGATTTAAAAGAACGTTCCTCGACAGGCAAGCCTAGCCTGATTCAATCGAAGATCTTTGTTTGCTTTGTAAACATCTTGGCAATGTAGCGCTTTGCAGCTCCGTTCTCCGCCTTTCCATGAATTTATTAGAACTGAACGACACTGACCGCGCTCTGTACGAGTGGCAGATGTGGGTGCCTGGCATGGGAGAAGAGGGCCAGAGGAAACTTAAAGGCGCATCTGTGTTGATTTCCCGCGTCGGCGGTCTCGGTGGATTGGTGGCGATGGAGCTGGCGGCAGCTGGGGTCGGGCGTCTGATTCTTGCGCATGGTGGGGATCTTCAGATGTCGGACTTGAATCGCCAGCTTTTGCAGACTCGCGCTCAGGTCGGGCGACCGAGGGTGGAGTCGATCATTCAGAAATTAATGGATCTGAATCCTGACTGTGAGGTGATCGCTGTGCCTGAAAATGTCTCTGAGTCGAATGCGGATGCCCTCGTCGCTCAGTGTGACATCGTGGTCGATGCGGCTCCGCTTTTTCAGGAAAGGCTGGCATTAAATGCCGCTGCAGTTCGTGCAGGCAAGCCAATGGTCGAGTGTGCCATGCATTCTCTGGAGGCCAGCGTGACCACGTTTATTCCAGGGCGCACGGGTTGTCTGGCCTGTTATGTGACGGAGGTTCCGCAGACTTGGACGCGGCAATTTCCCGTTTTTGGTGCAGTTTCGGGCACTGCTGCCTGCCTGGGGGCCATGGAAGTGATCAAACTTATCACTGGGCTGGGTCAGCCTTTAGCTGGAGAAATACTCTGCATGGATCTCGGGAAGATGCTATTTCGTCGGCTGAAATTGCCAAAGCGTGCGGACTGTAACATCTGCGGAACTTTCACGAGCGACTGATTTTTCTGAAACTACATCCGCAGAATCTACTCATGTCGTATTTGACGAAGAATTGACGGTGCGCGATGTAATGAGCGTGCACTTACCCTCATCAGTGCCTTTTTATCCCCCTATGACAACTCTAACCGCCAGTGCTAACACGCCAGTTTTCCCTTTCGACTTGTTGCGTGGCGACCTCGAAGTCGTGGACAAGGCAATTCGGGATCAGGCCCGCCATTTTGATCCTGCGGTAGAAGGTTATGTGGCCTATGTTTGCCAGGCCTCGGGCAAACGCATTCGCCCCGCCTTAGCTCTGATGGCAGGTGGTGCCACGGGCGGGAAAACAGAGCATCACACGCGCCTTTCAGTCATTCTGGAAATGATCCATATCGCCTCCCTCGTGCATGATGATATTATGGACGGTGCCGGCACTCGACGTGGTATCCCGACGGCTGCGGCAAAGTGGGGTAGTGCGCTTAGTGTGCTCCTGGGAGATGCGCTCTTTGCTTATGCGCTTGAGCTTTCGACTGAGTTTGATGATTCGGTCGTCTGCCGCAGTATTGCCAAAGCTTCCCGTGATGTGTGCAGTGGAGAGATCTTCCAGACACAGCGCCGCTTTGATTTGAACCTGTCTGTGGCGGATTACCTGCGCATGATTGAGATGAAGACTGCTGCGCTTTTTGGTGTGGCAGCAGGCATGGGGGCTCGACTCAATAAAGTGCCGGAGCATGTCGAAGCAGCACTGCACAGCTACGGCATGAAGCTGGGAACCGTCTATCAGATCTATGATGACTGCTTGGATCTCGTCGGAGATGAGGCCAAAGTCGGAAAAACTCTGCGCACCGACCTGGTGAAAGGAAAACTCACACTGCCAATCTTATATCTCCTCATGGAGGCAACAGACTCGCAGAAGCAAAAGCTTAATAAAATGCTGCTGCAAGGCGAGCCTATGGACACGACCATCCTAGCAAGCATTGCTGATTATGAGGGGGCCATTGAAAAGGCCGTCAACTTTGCCCAGTCCATGCTCAAAGAAGCCGTGGAAGAACTGATTTGTCTGGATGACACGCCCTACAAAAAGGGTTTTGAAGATGTAGCGAGTTACGTCCACGGCCTCCTCGACAATTGCCGAGCGCTTTCTCGTTAATCCTAGATCTTGGGTTACTGGGCGTCAGGCCGCTGCCCAATTTTGACGTTCAGTTGAGCTAGTTGGCCATTGCGTAACAGGGTGAGTTTAATGATCGTGCCAGGAGTGAAAGCGCGGATTTGGTCGAGCAACTGCCGTGGGGAGGTTAAGTTTTCATCATTCAGTGCCGTGATCACATCTCCAGGCTGCAGGCCACCAGCTGTGCCTGGGGACTGGGGATCGAGTTCGGTGATAAAGGCACCGATGAGTGACGTGCCGAGCCCCGAATCAATGGCCACGACTTCGGGACTAAGAACCAGTCCAAGATAACCCATGCCAGCCGCTGCTGTGGCTGATTTGCCGGCTTTGTTTTGGGCTAAAATGGCGTCGATCACCGATTTGGCATCGTTTGCTGGCACGGCTAGTCCCACGCCTTGCCAAGCACGCACGTTTTCATCGCCGCGATAGATGGCTACGTTAATGCCGATCATCTCACCACGAATATTGACGAGAGGTCCACCTGAGTTGCCTGGATTGATGACCGTGTCAGTTTGCAGATAGTCCAGCTGGCTATCACTGAGGTGGCGGTCACGAGCGCTAATGATGCCCTGCGTTACTGTGCCACTAAGGCCAAAGGGATTACCCACGGCAAAGACAATCTGACCTACTTTTGCAGCGTCACTGTTGGCAAAGGCCAAGGCAGGGAAGTCTTTCTTGGCACCTTCGATCTTTAGTAGCGCGATGTCGCGTTCACGACTGGCTCCCAGAATGCGGGCAGGGAATTGTTTGTTATCATTGGTGGTCACAAGGACTTCATTGACATCGGCAATGACGTGGTAATTGGTGATGATGTGGCCTTCCTTTGAAATGATGGCTCCTGAGCCTAGGCCAGGGATGACCTGAGCACGGCCGCTGACCAGCCCAAAGAAAGGATGCCAAGCTGTCTGCCCTCTACGTAGCGTCTTTGTGTTCACACTGACCACGCTCGGCAGCACAGCAGCGGAGAGCTTGGAGAACTCATCATTCATGGCACTCAGAAACTTCACATCTTCCAGGTCCAACTTGGGTGTGCTAGCTGCTGAGAATTTCTCCTCATTGGGTGACTCAGCGCGGAGGAAATTAAGCAGGCCATAGCCTTCTTTATTTTGTCGCCAAAAGGCAAAGGCAAGCGTCGCAAGAATAAAGACCGATAGGGCAAAAGTGAGGCGGCGTAATGTTTCCATAGGATTGCAGTGAATAGAAGCGAAAGTCTGGGATCTATACGATGACCACGCTAGAGCGGTTAGCAAGAGGCGGCACTAGGATGCCTAAAATCGAGCAAGTTTGGCAGATTAAGCTCAGTCACACAAAACCTGACTTTTGGCTCAGAATACATGGGGGCAAATCAAGCCAGGGACGACGATTTTACATCGCTTGCAGGATTCACGCAGAGGGCAGGATGATTGTTTCTTATCGATTCCTTGGCCTTCCAGCTTTTGCCATGAACTTTTGGGTCGGACGAATCTGCAAAAGGTGATGGTGCTCGTTCTGCCTTGTGGCTTTAGTTGAGCTCGTATTTAACTTGGGAAAAATGGATGCAAAGAGGCACCCAATCAGAGGTGATTTTAGTTAAAGGAAAAGTTTTCTTCAAGTTCAGTTGGTCGCTGGGAATTTTATATCCTTTGTTGCGGACTGAAAGGTAGTCGAATCCACCGAAGCTACCCATGTAATAGTGATTTAAATTCTTTTCGTCTTCAGGATGTTGAACAAGTTCACTTTCGACAAACTCGTATCGATCCACTTCCCGAGCCGTTGTTGGTACAACTAAAGCAGTAGGTTCGATTTCTGTGCGAACCGCTTTCGTTGTGGATGGTTTCTCAGATTTGCATCCAAAAGAAATGATGCAAAGGATCAAGGCAATGTTGAAGTTGGAGAGTTTCATGATTCGGCCTAACAGCTTCTTATGTTATACGCAGAGGCAGTGGTCTAATGCGTTGGCTACTTTTTAGGCGGAGTGATGTTTTGGATGTAATACTCCCTCAAAGCGCTGCCTTCGAGAAGCTGCAGCTGATTTGTGGTCGGCACCGAGGCATAAAGCAGAAACTCGGCTAGCCAGCCATTGAACTGTTCGTTTGGAGGGACTGGACCTTTACTGGGGTCTTGCGCCTTACCGATGGTGATCCAGCTCAGTGGCGCGCTAGGCGCTTTCAGTTCAGTCCCGCCAATGAATGTTTTTCCAGCGGCATCCTTGGCTCTTAGTTCTGCCTTACCACTGGCATTGTCCCAGGTGACAACGACTGTGATTGGCAGGCTGGCATTGACGTCACGGCTCGTGATTTTAGCTTCAGAGGTTCCATTGCAAAGCTGCACGGAGAGGTTTTTCTCAGTGCTCACACGCAAGGTCACGCAAAGGTTCCCCTCTGCACTGGCACTGGCGACTCGGCAGGGTAGAGCTTTTTCATCGGCCTGAAAGACGAGGGCCATCGTTAATCCTTTGGGACTTTGCGTGGCGTTTTTTCCGAAGGGGAGCCTACCGATGTCTCCAGAATTGGAAATATTCAAACATGTTGGTTTGTCGTTGCGCGTGTGGAAGTCCAGCGCGGTACGTCCAGCTTTGACCTGTGGGGTCGTATCCCATAAGACTCGCTTGGGAGAGTAATCCGTCGAGCTATTCAGAGCGCGCAGGAAATTGTCATCACCACGGGGCGCTAGATCGTGCCATTCAGTGACCAGATCATTCACATTGGCATGACCGCCATCTTTTTTGCGAACCCCCACGCTGCTGATTAAATGCAGGCAAAGATCAGCATCCTGCGGCGGGTAGATGCGGTCATTGGGTAGCTGATACGCCACTTTTTTAGCGGGGGTTGAGCTGACTGATGCGTTGGTGCTTGGTGCAGAACTTTTGTTGGCTTCAGATTTCGGAGATCCGCTTGAGAAAAGGAACCCAGCGATCACGGCCAGAAGCACCACACCACCTCCGATCATGCCATAGAGCTTCATCTGCGGCGTGAGTTCAAATCCTTTGGCTGGCACCAGTGGGGCTTTTTTAGCAGCAGGATGTGCCTGACGTCTACCCTGAGGCTGGCGAGGGGCTGCGGCTTTGGGGGCACTCAGCGGCTTGGTTTGTGTGCCCTGATTCGGCATGGGCACGGCTAATGGGATCACCTCAGCAGCGGGCTGAGCCTGCACTAGAGGCTGGCTTTGCTGCGGCTGATAAACAGGCACATGTCCCGTCTGGTAAGCCGGCACGGGCCCTGTTTGATAATACATCGGGTGCACCGGCACGCTGCTCGTCGTCACATTGCCTGGATAACCGGGCTGCGGAAAAATCACAGGCATTGGCGCATAGTTCATCGGCATCCAGGGCATCATGGCCGGTGCAGATGACATCTTTTCCCAGGAGCGGAATTCCTCGATCGCCTGTTGGGCATTGGCAGGTCGATCCTCAGGCTTATTGGCCATGAGGCGCAGCACCCAAGCTCCCAGCCATTGCGGCACATGCGGGGCGATGACGTGCAGCGGGATGATGTCGTGATTGATGTGGGCATCGATCACCTTATCCACTGTCTCACCATCAAAAGCCTTGCGGCCCGACAGCGCTTCATAAAACACGCAGCCCAGGGAATAGAGATCCGTCTTTTCATCCACCGGCTTCCGCGTGAGCTGCTCCGGGGCCATGTAAAAAATAGAGCCCATCACGGTGCCTGATTGATCTTCGGTCTGCTTACGGGCTCTCATGCCTGAGCGCGCTAGACCAAAGTCGATGATCTTCGACTGCATTCTCCCCCCTGGCAGGCGCTCGACCTTGATGTTTTCTGGCTTGATGTCTCGGTGCAGAATGTGGCGTTGATGCGCGGCCAGTAGGGCTTCGAGGGTTTGGGAGGCTAGCTCTTTAAAGTCATCGTAGTGAAGAGGCCCCCGGGCTACCACGTCGGCTAAATCTTCGCCTTCCAGCAGCTCCATCACCATGAATAGGCCGATATGGTCACTCGCAACGTCAAAGATAGTTACGACATTTGGATTCCGCATCGCGGCCAGTGCATCGGCCTCTCGGCGGAGATCGGCAGCCAGCTTATTATCCGTGTCCAGTTCAGCCGCGGCAATCAGTCGTTTAATGGCCACCCAACGCTTCAAATCATTGTCATATGCGCGATACACCGCTCCCACGCCGCCTGCGCCGAGTTGCTCATAAACTTTGTATCGTTCTGCCATAGTGATTCTCTGGTGAATTATGAACTAGGTGAAACGGAATGCACCCACTTTGGCAAGGAGGATATGAATAAAATGATCTTAGAGCTAACCAGACCTATGCATAAAACTCTACTGCGACTTGCTGCTAGCCCTCATTTGAGGCGAATAGGTTAGGCTAAACACCATTCGTTAAGTTTCCGGTTCTCAACCTTGGTGTTGGGTATCTCCGTCGGTTATCAATGAGTCAATCAAGCGAAAGAGAACGGGCCAGATCTGGTGATCTGGCCCGTCGAGAAGCTTGGTCTATCTGAAAAGAATTACAGGCCTTTGCTGACGATGTATTTCACCAGATCGACGACGCGGTTGCTGTAACCCCACTCGTTGTCATACCAGCTGACCAGCTTGAAGAACTTGCTGTTCAGTTCAAGGCCTGAGCCGTGGTCGAAGATGGAGCTGTGTTGATCATGGATGAAGTCGGTGCTGACCACTTCATCGGCGGTCCAGTTGAGGATGCCTTTCATGTAGGTCTCGCTGGCCTTCTTCATGGCGGCGCTGATTTCTTTGTAGCTGGTCTCTTTCTCCGTCTTCACGGTGAGATCGACGACAGAAACAGTTGGAGTAGGAACACGGAAGGACATGCCGGTGAGCTTGCCTTTCACTTCTGGGATGGCCAGACCGACGGCTTTGGCTGCGCCAGTGCCGCTTGGGATGATGTTGATGGCAGCGCTACGGCCACCTTTCCAATCCTTAGCGCTTGGGCCGTCCACGGTCTTTTGCGTGGCGGTGTAGCTGTGGATGGTGGTCATGAGACCTTCAGCGACGCCGAATCCTTCTTTCAAGAGCACGTGAACGACAGGTGCCAAGCAGTTGGTGGTGCAGGAAGCGTTGGAGATGACGTGGTGAGCGGCTGGATCGTACTTCTCATGGTTCACGCCCATGACGATGGTGATGTCTTCTTCTTTACCAGGAGCGGAAATGATAACCTTTTTAGCGCCGGCGTCGATGTGACCTTGGGCTTTGCTGCGCTCAGTGAAGAGACCGGTGGACTCGATGACGATGTCCACGCCGAGTTCTTTCCATGGCAGAGCGGAAGGACCTGCACGAACGGCGAGGCACTTGATCTCATGACCATCGACGACCAGGATGTCATCTTCAGCCAGTTCAGGGCTGCTTTTCTTGGAGGAGACGCTTTCGCGGGCTTTGCCCTGCGTGGAGTCATATTTGACGAGGTAGGCGAGATTGTCTGCGGACACGAGGTCGTTTACGGCGACGACGTCGATCTCTTTGCCAAGAAGGCCTTGATCACAGATTGCGCGAAACACGAGGCGACCGATGCGCCCGAAACCATTGATGCCGATTTTGACCATTGTAAGTGTGTGTGGGATTTTAGGGGGATTTTCCCAGCAGAGCAAATGCACTGCCGGAAACCATGCATAAGCGCAGGGGCGTGAGGCGTCAACCTTCGGTTCTGGGCAGTCTCTTTTAGGAAATGCGGCTGCACGCTGCCGAAATGCGATTATGGGGCGTATGCCTACTTTAACTTTGCGCTCATGTTGTTCTCTCGTCTCATTTTACGTCCTATGCGGGCCAACCGGCTGCGCACGGTGCTGACGGCTCTGGGGGTGACTTTGGGTGTGGCAGTGATGTTGGCGATTCAATTGGCCAATCAAGGGTCGCTGCGGGGCTTTAGCGCAGCTTTGGATGCTGTTTCGGGAAAGGCAGCACTGGAGATTACTTGTCCGCCAGTGGGCATCGATGAGACGTTGATTCCCGGATTGGCTTGGCTCCGAGAGATTGGCATCGCCACACCCGTAATCGAGGCAGATGTAACGGCCGAGGTCCTTGGACAGGGGAGTGAGACTCTGCGAGTGATCGGGATCGATGCCCTGCGTGATCCAGCTCTACGTGATTATGCGCTCACTGGCTCAGCGGCAAGCGGCATGGAATTGATGAGTTTTTTAGCGAAGCCCGATAGTCTGATGGTCACCCACGGTTTCGCCAAAAGGCATGGGCTGGTAACTGGTGGGAAGCTGATTCTGCGGATCGGGGATCGGCGCAGTGAGGTGACCGTGGCGGCGGTGATCGGCGATCCGAAGTTATCCAAGCCCGGAATTCAGCAATCGGCCATGGCTTCTCAATCTCTCGGGGTGATGGACATTGCCAATGCGCAAGTCACGCTGGATCGACTAGGTCGTGTGGATCGGCTGGATCTGCGTCTGCATGATGGGGTGACTTTGGAAAAGGCTGAGGCCCTATTGAAACAACGTCTGCCAGTAAGTCTAACGGTGCAGCGACCTCAGCGACGCAGTGCGGCTGTGGAAAAGATGCTGGCGGCCTTTCATTTCAATCTGACGATGCTTTCGGGCATCGCTTTGGTGGTGGGCTTGTTTTTAATCTATAACACCATCTCGGTAGCAGTGATGTCGCGCCGCCGTGAGATCGGGATGTTGAGGACGCTGGGGGTGACGCAAAAGCAGGTGCTACAGTTGTTTTTAGGAGAGGCTTTGGTGCTGGGGCTGGCTGGCGCTCTCCTCGGTGTGCCGTTAGCCAAAGGCTTGGCCGAGTTAGCCATAGCCCTGACTTCGACGACGGTTGATACCTTGTATGTGGCGACTGCGGCGAAGGTGCCGCCCTTGACTTTTTGGCACTGGCTGGCGGGGTTTGGCATCGCTGTGCCGCTATCCTTAGTGGCAGCTGCGCAGCCTGCGCTGGAGGCTGCTCGGGTGTCTCCTGTGGAAGCTGTCCGCGATGGTGGACCGAGCTTGGAGAATTCACAGAAGGCATCTATCCGGAGGCTGTGCCTTCCATTGGGTTTTCTACTGATTGGCTGGCTGGCAGCTATGCAGGAGCCAGTGATGGATCTGCCGCTGTGGGGCTATGGATCAGCTTTTTGTGCGATTCTGGCGGCGACCTTTGCGGTGCCGATGATGCTGCGTTGGATTGCCAAAGGTATGCGTCCGCTGTTGGCTTGGGCGTTTGGGATAGAGGGGCGATTGGCAGCGGCACAGATTCAGGCATCGACTCAGCGCTTATCGATCTCTGTAGCGGCTCTTGCCGTGGCTCTAGCGCTGACGGTGGCCATTGCTGTGATGGTCGGCAGCTTCAGGCAGACAGTTCTTTATTGGGTCGATCAGACCATGGGCGCGGATCTTTATGTCAGGCCAGGCACACCACCACGCAGTCAGAGTCCGCCCACCTTTTCTGCGGCTACGCTGGATGCTTTGCGGCATCATCCGGCAGTGTTAGCCTATGACGGTTATCGCGCCATGGATCTGCCTTTTAAAGATCGGGTGGTGAAGCTGGGCACGGGGGATTTTGCAGTGCAGATTGCGCATGGCAGGATCGCGGTGAAAACGGCTGGTGATGCCAAGGCGATGCTCCGCAGGGCTAAAGAACTGGGTGAGATTTTTGTGTCTGAAAGTTTTGCGCTGCGTTTTCATGTGCGGGAAGGGGATTCGATCACACTCACGACGCCGAAGGGACCCCACGCGTTTCGTATTGTGGCGCAGTTTTACGACTACTCGAATGACAGTGGCACGATCACCATGGATCAATCGGAGTTTCAGCGTTGGTTCGGTGAGAGTCGCCCGACTCATGTGGCCTTGTATCTAAAACCGGGCTTTGAGCCGGATGCAGTTCGTGACGATTTGATTCAGCAGTTGGATGGCAAAGGCTTTGTGGCCATCTTCACCAATGCGGGATTGCGGTCTGAGGTGTTACGCATTTTTGATGCGACCTTTGCCATCACTTGGGCGCTGGAGATCATTGCCATTCTCGTCGCCATGGCAGGTGTGGCTGCCACGATGTTGACGATGGTGTTAGAGCGGCGTGATGAGATCCGATTGTTGCGTATTGCCGGAGCGGATGTTGGGCAGGTTCGGCGCACCATCGTGCTGGAGTCAGGCCTATTGGGGCTAGTGAGCCAAGTGCTGGGATTGATCGTGGGCATCTTGCTTTCTCTGGTGCTGATTCATGTGATCAATCCGCAGAGCTTTGGCTGGAGCATCCAGTTTCATTCGCCTTGGCTGTTCTTGATTGGATCTACCGTGCTGACGGTGGCTGGAACCATGTTGGCTGGCCTCTATCCTGCTTGGCGGGTGACTCGTGGCGTTGGTTTGGCGCTCTTGATTTTGCTCATGACTGGCCAAGCTGATGCTCAAGAGTGGAAGCCTGCATTGCCAGGATATCAGTATGCTTTTCCGCGTGACCATGGTCAGCATCCAGAACATAAAATCGAGTGGTGGTATTACACGGGCAATGTCGCCACCGCGGAGGGACGGCGTTTCGGCTATCAACTGACCTTTTTCCGCATTGGGGCGACGCCTGTGCCAGCTAACGTCTCACCTTGGGCATTGAGAGATGTGTGGATGGCGCATTTTGCGGTTAGCGATTTGATGGCAGATAAGTATCATCATGCGGATCGCTTAAATCGTGCCGGGCCAGGTCTAGCAGGAGCAGCCGAACAACGAGTATGGAATGAAGACTGGCAGGTCTTGCTTTCAGCCAATGGTCAAATGACTCTGCAAGCCAAGGACCACGGTTTTGCATTGAATCTTTCACTCATGCCTGGAAAGCCAGTGGTGATTCATGGTCGCGATGGCATTAGTCAAAAGGGCGCTAGTGCAGGAAATGCCAGCCACTATTATTCTCACACGCGGATGCCGACTCAGGGAAGGCTTACGTTAAATGATCAAGTCTATGAGGTTTCTGGCGAGAGCTGGATGGACCATGAATTTGGAACCAGCTTTTTGGAAAAAGGCACCCAAGGCTGGGATTGGTTCAGCGCTCAGCTAAGTGATGGCAGCGAACTCATGATTTTTCAGCTTCGCGGTGGATCTGCTGGTTCCAATGCAGGCACCCTTATTCTTCCTAGCGGTCAGTTGATTCCACTGGGATCAGATCTGTTTTCGCTTGTTCCTGGAGAGGTTTGGAAATCTCCCACTGGAGCCTCTTATCCGATCCGTTGGAAGATCGAAATTCCCACGCAAGGAATTTCATTGGAGTGCCGCGCAGCCATGAAAAATCAAGAGTTTCAAGCTAAGGCTACTCCCGGATTAGGATACTGGGAGGGTGCCGTGGATTATACCGGTGTAACCAAAAACAAGAAGATCACTGGCAAAGGCTATCTGGAAATGACTGGCTACAGTGGGCAATCCATGAGCACTTGGTTTGGCTCAGGTCAGTGATTACTTGTAACTTACTGAAATACAGGGGAAATCAGAAACAAGCGGCTTTCACGACCACGCAAAGCTGCCTTGTATTGATTGATGCTAGCGACCTTAGCAGCCTTGACGGAGAAATAAGAAGAGGACTGTTGTTTGCTTGAGCCAGTGACTTGTTGATCCAAGGCACGAAGACCACAAACAAAACCCACAAGAACAGCAGAGGTCAGGATACTGCTCAAAAACAATGTGAAGTAAGTGCTAATTTCACTCAGTAGCGAGGGCAATGTGTGAGTGAGTTGAGACACGAAGCTTAGCAACATCGACTCCTGACCTGTACTGCGTGCCGAGGCGAGATCCAGCATGAAAAGGCAGCCTCCACAAATGACCACTAAAGCTGTGATTAAGAAGGCATAATCGAAGCTGCCGAGCGCAGACTTTGAACTGCTGCGGCGGGAATAGTTTGGTTGAGACAAATATGAAACAGAGGAAAGTGAAAGGCTCATGGTAATTATAAAGAATGCAATCTGCGAAGATAAATGCAAATTGATAATCAATAAAACTGAACATTTTCTTAAGAGTGGTCGCCTGAACAGTTGTTTTCATCAGGGCCGAAAAAAGATCCATGTCTTTGAAACAAGCAATGCTTCTTTCCAAGAGGAGCACTCTATGACATTCCCAATTTTGCCTGACTTAACTCATCAGATTTCAGGCTAGAAGTCTGTTGTCATTTAGTGGCACGACGTGCCAGGAATTCTTCAGCCAGTGCGGTGTAGGCAGCAGCACCTTTTCCATTTGGCTCATACTCGATGATGGATTTTCCAAAGCTTGGCGCTTCGCCTAAACGAACGGTTCTTGGGATAATCGAATTGTAGATGACTTCAGCAAAGTAGTTCTTCACATCTCCGACCACCTGTTGAGACAGATTGGCGCGTGAGTCGTACATGGTCATGACGATGCCTTCGAGCAGTAAATTTGGATTGGCTCCGCAATCTCTGATTTGCTGGACGACTCCGACGATTTTGGAGAGTCCTTCAAGGCCGAAATACTCGCATTGCAAAGGCACGAGCAGTTCGTCAGCCGCAGCAAGAGCGGAAGTCATGAGGACTCCAAGGGAAGGGGGGCAATCCAGCAGGATGTAATCGAAATGGCCGGACTGGCGTAGCGGATTGAGCACTTCCCGAAGGCGGGCGAGGTGATTGCCGTTTTGAGCCAATTCAATTTCACAACCAGCCAGCTCCTGGTGAGAGCGGATGATCGAAAGGTTTGGGAGTCGCGTGCTACGAATGGCTGTGTGTGGGTCGGTGCCGAGCACAAGTGCTGGGTAAAGGCTGCCGCCATCCTCCTGCGCAAGCCCCAGCCCGCTTGTGGCATTTGCCTGGGGATCGAGGTCGATGAGTAAGACACGTACGCCACGCTGAGCGAGGCATGCGGCCAGATTGATTGCGGTCGTGGTTTTACCCACTCCACCTTTTTGATTCGTGATTGCGACGATCCTCATAAGTAACCTTGACGCTAGACTTTGAATGGGAACGATGCGATGCGCCAGAAAGAAATGGAAATTACAGAGAAATGGCTTGGAGAAATCGGTGGTTGGCAGGTCATGAAAGCGGCCCGCGGCCTCGTGGATGCTGGATTGGTGTCTTTAAACTCCTCGGATGGTGATAAAATTCGAGGTCTAGCAGGTCATGGTAAAATGAAATTTGCCTGCGGTTTGGCTATTCGCTCGGCTCGGGATGTGGACAATTTGTGTACATGTCCTACCTCACGTCGCGGCATGATCTGTGAGCATTCCATCGCTGTCGCACTGATTTTATTGAAGCCGCAGAGTGCTAAAGCGCCCGTGCAGGCAGCGGCAAGCGCATCTGCTCCCGGCGCAGGGATGCCTTTAAAAGCAAAGCGAGTTCCCAAAAAGCTGTCTGGGCAATACACGGCTTATTTGCCTGAAGCTCTCACCTCGGGCGTTTTGCGAGAGCCAGTCGGCGTGTATGTGAAGTTCAATTCTGGCGGAGAGGGGGAGGAGTCTCTTCTTGCTGCCTGGCTGGCTGAAAAGGGTGTCATTGGACAAAGCGCGCCCCTGTCCTTGAATGCCAATCTCTTCTCGGAGTTTCTCGAAAGCGCGGCAGATCACCCGCGACTCGTTGCCGGAAAACCTTCCGGTGGCGGTTCTGAGGTGTCGATCTCTGCTGAGGCTGTGCGCTTGCCATTGCGGGTCGAATCCTCGGGAAATTCTGACCATGTTCTGCTCAGTCTGGATGCGGCAGGGCAGGGCCCGTTGATCAAAAGTCAGCCTTCAGCTTGGTGGGCTTGTCGAGAAACGGTAACGCTCTTTAAGTTGCCGCCCCTTTCCAAAGATCTCGCCCAATTAGTCGCGGAATTGCCCTGCCGTCGTCCGCTTCGCTGGTTCATTGCTAACAGGGAAAGTGTTACAGACGCGTTTCAGGTAGAGCTTGAGGGGGAAGGGCTGACTAACTTCCATGTTGCTCCAGTAGCCTGTGAATTTGAACTGACGCTCAACGGGTCTCTTCAGTCGCTCGATGTGACCGTTGCAGCGCTCCATCAGGGACGTCGTTGGCCGATCTCGGAAAAGCCGGATATTGAGTCGATCAATCAAATCTACCCCATTCAGGATCAATCGTCCAAAGGCGTTTACTATACCCAGAATGCAGACGCTGAATTCCGCCTTTTTGCCTTCCTCAAGGGGCTTGGGTTCAGGCTTTCCACGGGAATTGATCCTGTTACCAAAGTAACTCCCTATCGACTCGCCGGCGCAGAGGCTGTGATGGGCTTTTTTGCCTCTGAATTGCCGCGTTTGAAGAAGCTTTTTAAGGTCGTCGAAAGCGAGCGCTGGCTTGCGGCGACGAAGGGCATCTCTCGCATCCAACCACAGATCCGACAGCGTCCTGCGGATGCCGGCAGCGCGGGTTCCGGTTCTGATTGGCTGGCCATGGAGTTTGGTTATGAGGCGTCGGACGGGTTCAGACTGCCGCGTGCTGAAGTGTTGCGGCTGGTGCGCTCGGGCCAGAGATCTGTGCAGGGGAAAAATGGTAAAAAATACCTTCTGGACCTGCAAAGTGTGGAGGAATTCGAGGACACGCTTCGCGACGTGCCGCTGCAGCTCACGCCGGACGGTGCGCGCATCAGTGCCCTGCATTCCAGCTATTTCCAAGGAGGCAACTTCGACGAGCAGGCAGGCCTACCCGACGAGGGCTCGGTGCTTTCACAATTGGGGGATCTCGGTGCCCGCCTGCGCCCCTACCAGCTACTGGGAGTGCGCTGGATGGATTCTTTGGTTCAGGCAGGGCGGGGTGGGGTCTTGGGGGACGAGATGGGTCTTGGCAAAACGGTGCAAAGCATCGCCCTGGTCATGATGCTGATCGCACGTCGTGCTCCCGAAGATCGGAATCCCGTGCTGATTGTTTGCCCGAAGTCGCTGACGGGAAACTGGCGTGCCGAGTTTGAGCGCTTTGCACCGCATTTAAAGGTGATCATTTCTCAGGGCAGCAATCGTGCGGCGGTACTGAAGTCTGTGGAGACTCAAGACGTCATCATCACCACTTATCAATTGGTCTTAAGAGATCTTGAGGTGCTGAAAAAACGGTCCTGGGCGCTGCTATTATTGGATGAGGCCAGTTACATCCGTAACCCTGATACTGACGCCTCCAAGGCTATTCGATCCCTCTCCTGCGATGCTCGTCTTGCCCTGACAGGTACCCCGGTCGAGAACTCGACTCGGGATCTTTGGGCCATCTACCAGTTTGCCTTACCAGGTTATCTGGGCAGCCGCGACAACTTCAAAGAACGCTTTGAGCAACCGATTCAGGGCGGTATGGACACACCGGCTGGGATTTCTGCCAGCGAGCGTTTGAAGAAGCTGCTGCGGCCTTATTTCCTGCGCCGAACCAAGCGTGAGGTGCTCAAAGATCTGCCGGATAAAATCGAGCAAGTCCTCTGGTGTGATCCTTCGCCAGCGCAGGCAGAGGTTTATCGGCGCTTGCTGGAAGAGGGCCGTGAGGAGATCAAATCCGCACGAAAGCGCTCTGGTCAAGGCGGAGCTAAGATGACCATGTTCACCGTCCTGCTGCGCCTGCGTCAGGCCTGCTGTGACTTGCGGCTGACAGGTCTGCAAAAAGACACGCTGGCTGGCCTGGAGCCAGATGACCTCTCCGGCAAATGGCCCATGCTGCTTGAGCGACTGGATGCCATCTTGGAAGGGGGCGGCAAAGTACTGATCTTTAGCCAGTTCGTCCAATTTCTAAAACTGGTTCGTGCTGCGCTGGATGCGCGTGAGGTCAGTTATGCCTATCTTGATGGCAGCAGCCAAGATCGTGAGGCTCAGGTGAAGTCCTTCCAGACAGAGAAGGAGCGGCGAGTCTTCCTCATCAGCCTGAAGGCTGGCGGTTATGGCTTGAATCTCACCGCGGCTGATCACGTCATTCTACTCGATCCCTGGTGGAATCCGGCGGTGGAATCTCAGGCCATCGACCGTGCTCACCGTATCGGTCAGCAGCGTGTCGTTACTGCCTATCGCCTAGCCATGCGCGGCACGGTCGAGGAACGCATCCTGGCCCTGCAAGCCAAGAAACGCGGCCTTGTCGAGGCCGCGATTGATGATCATTCACCGCTCATGAGTGGCCTGCTGGAAAGCGATCTGGAGTCGCTGATTGATGGCTGATCGGATCAATCCTCCGTTATCTCTTCTTCGCCGTGGCCTTCATCGGCCATGCGTTGGATGATGCCGCTGAGGTACTCGATGTAGCCATGCACATCGAGGCTATCAGCCTCGGGCTCGCCGTGGGCGGAGTAGAGCCAGCCGACTTCATAGGGATCGGTGCGGACGATGCAGGCGTCTTGTTTCAAATAGGGGTTTCCTTCGGCAAAGGTACCATTCATCACGCCATAGACATCAGAGGCGGCTTTGAAGCCTTCCACCCAACCGACGATCTTTCCAGGTTCCATCGTCTCGCCTGCTTTGAGCTGCCATTCACAGTCTACGAGTTCGCCAAGCATCCTCGTGGCGAATTTGGTGAAGCCCACACGCCAGAGATTCGGCTCACCTTCGACGGCAGCCATCCAGTAGTGTGACTTTGAGTAACGGTAGGCTTCTGGGAAGCGTGCGGAAAATCGGGCGTGCTTAAAGCGGACGGTCGGTAATGACATGAGATGAGTCGCCAGGGCTATGAAGCCCTTGTTTCTGAATCGTGGTGGAGGCGTTATTTGGCTGCATCCAGGCAAACGACATGCCCAGGTGTGTTGCGGGCAAAAAGCTTGCCATTGGCCAATACCGGCGCGCTCCAGCAGCGACCACTGAGAATCTGGCTGCGATTGATTTCCTCAAACTTTTCCGTGGTGGCTTTGGCGATGACGAGCTCGCCTTTTTCAGTCAAAATGATCAGGCGACCATCCGCCGCCATGAGAGAACCAAAGCCGATGCTTTTTTCTGCCCAAACTTCCTTACCGTCTTTCAAGCTCACGCACTTGAGTGAGCAACGGCTGTTTTGATCTCCGTCGATACCGTAGAGATGACCATCAATCAGAACGCTGGAGTTGAATTGGTTTTTGAGGACTTTGCTCTCCCAGATTTTTTCCGGTTGGCTGGTTGTCAACTTGATCAGGGTGCAACCTTTGTTGTAGCCGCTGGAGATGAAAAGAGTGTCGCCGCTGAGGATCGGATCTGCTGCATTCACGGCATAGCGCGTATTCCATTTGTAGGACCAAAGTGGCGTGCCATTGGCCACTTCCACCGCTACATAATTGTCAGCGCTGCCCAGGATGGCTAGGTCCTTGCCATCGCGGGTGATGGGATACGGGGTCGAGTAACCGGCGCTATCCACCTCACTTTTCCAGACGATCTTGCCGTCGGTTTTGTCCACTGCCATGCCAGCTTTTCCTACATTCAGGATGAGCAGCTTTCCCTGCACTAGCGGGGCACCCGCATAACCCCACTCGGGCACATTGGAGTCGGTTTCCTTTTGCACATTCTTCTCCCAGACGACTTTGCCTGTGGCTGCTTCAAAGCAGAATAGATCTCCCCAGCGGCTCAGATGGTAGAGTTTCCCCTCATCCAGGGTCGGAGTCGCTGAGGTGCCGCCTTCATAATATTTATCGCCCAGATCGGCGGGGTAATCATGCTTCCAGAGCGTCTTGCCGGTTTTAGCACTCAGGCAAAAGACGCTATCTTTACCGTCAGCATGACCGGAAGTGAAGAGAAGATCGCCAGCCGTAACGAAGGAGGAAAAACCCAGTCCCACTTCAGCCTCCCAGAGCACTTTGGGTTCAGCCGCGATGTTCCAGTCTTTTTCCGCTGAGATGCCGTCCCGAGTCGGTCCGCGCCAAGTTGACCAATCGGCCGCTTGGATCACGGGGAGGCAGGAAAACAGGCAGAAGGCCTGGGTGAGGAAGCTTGGCGTTTTCATGAGATTTCAAATACGCCCCGTCAATCACAGATGGCAACCATGGTTTTCAACGAAGTTCACGAATCATCCAGCCTTCTTGGCTCATCAGGATGCTCGGCCCATTGTTTTCTGGCAAGCCACCTTTGGTCTCGACACCGAGAGCACACCTATCAGCCTGTTGCACTTGGACCGCGGGCTTGAACTCGACTTTGGCAAAGCCGCTGGCATCCACATAGACGATGCCTTTATTGACGGTCTCATGGGCCGTATGTCATCACGTCAAGAATAGTCGGATGCAGGAGGTCTCACACCCGTTGGTGTGAGAGCTATGACGAACGAATTTCTATCTGCGCGGCCCAATGCCACTATCTGTTAGCTAAGCGAGCGGCCTTTGGTCTCTGGTGCGAACCAGATGAGGGCCATGCCGAGAAGATAAACACAGGAAAGAATAGAGTAGGCATTGGCCTCGGTGCCGAAGAGCTTCACCAAGTTAGCAAGCTGAAGTGAGCCGATGGCGGCGATGAGGCGACCAAAGTTGAAGCAGAAGCCCTGACCGGTGGCTCGCACGCTTGTCGGAAATAACTCTGGGAAATAAAGCGGGAAGAAGCCATAAAAGGATGCCGTCAAGCCACCCAGCAAGAAGGCGCTGACGTAGAACCAGACGCTGATGGCGTCATCAGTGAAAGGTTGATTGGTTTTGAAAAAGCCAATAGCGGCCCCTAAGCTAAGCACGCAGAGCAGAGTGTAGGTGAATCGACGACCTAGTTTATCAGCGATGAGGGGTGTGATCAGTGAGATCAGGATGGCACCAAGGGCGGTGGCGATGACGGTGTACTCGATGATTGGTAGTGTGCTGCCAGCTGGTAGGAGTCCGCTGGCCCATTTGGCCGCTTGTTGCGTGGAGCCCCAAGTTCCGAGAAGTGCTACCGATGCCAATCCAGCGCCTAAAATGAGGTGCTTCAAAACGAGGCTGTGTTCAGTGGTCTTAATCGTCTGTGCAGCCGCAGAGCGCAGCATGTATTGACGCACAGGATGCAGGTATCCCCACATGGCAACCGCAAGGCCAATCAGGGTAATGAGAGCTGCTAAAGGTGTGCCCATCGTCGTCATAGGAGACCAGACATAAATGATGACTAACGCCGCGCAGGCCGCGAGTAGGACGCCCATTAGATCCCAGGTAGCCCAGTGGGAGGTTTTGCCAGAAGCTTTTTCTTCCTCCCATTTGTGAGATTCTGGCACAAAAACGAGGATGAAAAAGTTAATCAAGGCCGGCAGTGCCCCACTAACGGCAATGAAGCGCCAGGCACGGTTATGCAGCAGATAGTCCGCCGTGCTTTGGTTCAGGCCAAGACTGCCCAACATGCCTGTCACGGTTTCGATGGAAGCATTGAGTTTTAGACTCAGAATTCCTGTGAGCAAAAAACCGATATTTGAGGCAGCTCCAATCAACCCGGCGATCCAAGCACGGTTTTTCCCAGCCCACAGTTCATTGACCAAAGCGACGCCAAGTGACCACTCTCCACCCATGCCTAAAGAGGCGATGAAGCGCAGGCCTGCGAAATGCCAAGCTTCCGTCACAAAGGCACAGAGACCGGTGAAAATGGCAAAGGTGAAGATGGCAAGAGCCATCGCCTTGACTCGGCCAATTTTGTCACCCAACCAACCAAAGAGAACGCCACCCGTAGCCGCACCGACGAGGAAGACGGCGATGATGACCGTGAACCACTGTCCCTGCACCAGGGGTGAAGCATTTGGCAGCAAGTCCTGCAGTGCTGGTTTGCCGATCAGCGGGAAGAGCCCCATTTCAAACCCATCAAAGAGCCAGCCTAAAAAGGCAGCGACGAGTGCAGCGATGTATCCGCGTCTGGCGGCAGGTGAAACAGAGGTAGCAGGTGTGGACATGAGTGGAAAAAACGCAATCTCTTCGCAGGATCATTCAAAGTCACAAGGGATGAAAAGCTTTATCTTCAAATAAGAGGATATTTCATGATAAATTCAAGGAAAGCCGTTGGCCAACTCCACCGTCATGTTTGATAGTGAGACACTCTACGTTCAGATCATGCAGACCAATCATCACCGTCAAGAAACCCAGGACTGGGGAAGAAAAAGTTCCCAGATGGTCATCACGCTCGCCTGCCTGATGGTCGTCCTTGCTGGGATGAAGGCGGCCGCTGGCATCATGGTGCCAATGGCGTGTGCCTTTTTCCTGGCTGTTTTAAGCTTTCCGCTGCTTGCTTGGCAGGTGAAGCATCGCATTCCAGGACCGATTGCCTTAATTAGCACGATGCTGGTGAATTTAGGCTTCGTGGCCGTGCTGGTGACACTTGCTGTCAGGCTGCTGATTAGTTTCAATCGTGATCTGCCTCGCTATCTTCGTGGATTGCAGAGTTACATGAGCGAGTTTGCTGCATGGCTAGAAAAGAATGGGGTTGAGGGTGCAACGGTGACTTTTGGCAATCTGTTCGACTGGAACAAGGTGATTAGCTATGCCACCAGCCAAGATGTGATGAGCACGATTGGATCTTTGCTAGGAAGCACCTTTGGCACAGTAGCTAGCGTGTTGGCTGGCGTGATCATGGTTTTGATCTTGATGATGTTTGTGCTCATGGAGGCTCAAGGCACTGCCAGTCGATTGCATAGTGTGCATGTCGCCGGCGGACCTGATTTCAGCGGTCTGTTACGCAGTGCGAGTGATATTCAAAAGTATCTTGGAGTGAAGACTCTCATCAGTGCTCTGACCGGTGTGCTTGCTGGCGTCTGGTGTTATTTCCTGGACCTTCAGTATCCGCTGCTTTGGGCGATTTTGGCCTTTTTATTCAATTACATTCCTGCCGTCGGCAGCACGGCTGCTAGTATTCCAGCTATTATCGAGGCCCTTGTTCAACATGGCACCGGTGGGGCCATTGGCGTGGCCATTGGTTACATTCTGGTGAATTTTTGCTTGGATAATTTTGTTCAGCCGACCCTTTTAGGAAATCGTTTCGGTATTTCGCCTCTGGTCGTCGTGTTATCTGTCATTTTTTGGGGTTGGCTTTGGGGACCCGTCGGTATGTTCTTAGCGGTCCCATTGACGATGGTCATCAAGGTACTTTTGGATAACAATGATGAGTTCCGCTGGATCTCCGTAGCGATGGCCAAGAAGAAGATCCGCCGAGGCGAGGTGGAGATGGTTGGCTACGACCTTTCCGATGAAGATATCATTGGCGGCGGAGCCAGTACGGAAAGCCCAAGCCGAGACTGAGCGATGAATCAACTGCGCCTCTAAGCTTTAGTGACCTTGTCGATCGCAGTCGCTTTCTTTGAGGCTTTTTTGACCCCACCAGGGTCGAGTCGAGCTTGCACGTCCGTCACAGCAAGCCCCAAGAACTTAGCGGTCTTAGGAGCGTTTTCTTCAAAATGCCGATAGGCAAGACGGACAATTTCTTTCTCCATCCACGGCATTAGCTCAATGTCTGGAGATGTCTGCGCTACGTGGATGAGTGTCGTTAAAGCATCCCTCATCCGCGTCACTGTGGTGGCGGGATTTGCGTGGCGACTGGCTCCGACA
The DNA here is from genome assembly GCA_027486585.1 of Verrucomicrobiaceae bacterium. GTDB lineage: Bacteria > Verrucomicrobiota > Verrucomicrobiia > Verrucomicrobiales > Verrucomicrobiaceae > Prosthecobacter. The sequence continues at coordinate 56,568 of JAIXOU010000068.1, forward strand.
CTGCCCAGGGGAATATCAGAAGGCAATAGGACATCCGAGTTTGAAAGTGCGCAGGCACGCTGAATGGTGTTTTCCAGTTCGCGGACGTTTCCTGGCCAATCATAGGCTTCTAGCAAAGCCAAGGCGTCGTCTGTAAAGCGCATGGAGGGGCCTCTCTTGCGGCTTGATTGGCGATGCAAAAAGAATTCAGCCAAGAGACGCACATCCTCACGACGCTCACGAAGAGGCGGAATATGAATGCGGACGACATTAAGGCGGTAAAATAAATCTTCGCGGAAGGTTCCTTTGGCCACCTCGGCCTCCAGATCCTTATTGGTGGCAGCGAGAACACGGACATCACATTTAAGCGTCTGATTGCTTCCGACTCGGCTGAATTCACCTTCTTGCAAAACACGCAGGAGCTTGCTCTGTACAGCTAGCGGCATGTCGCCAATCTCATCCAGGAAAAGGGTTCCGCCGTCACATTGCTCAAAGCGGCCAATGCGCTGGGTGACTGCACCGGTAAAGCTGCCTTTCTCATGGCCGAAGATCTCACTTTCCATGAGATTGTCAGGTATGGAAGTGATGTTGATGGCAACGAATTCTTTGAGCGTTCGCGGGCTGAACTTATGAATGGCACCTGCGACGAGTTCTTTGCCGCAACCGCTTTCGCCTGTCACCATGACCGGCGCATCACTGCGGGAAACACGCCCAATCATTTTAAAGACATCCTGCATTGGGCCTGATCGACCAATGATCGTCTCTTGAATGGTCTCGGCAGGTACTTCAGAAAACTGAGCCCGCGTGATTCGGCGTGACTCGTTTGAGCGTAAGGCACTCTCGACAATGGTCCTTAACTCATAAGGAAGTTTTTCCTTTCCAAGGACGTCATAGGCTCCCAGCCGCATGGCTTCAATGACATTGCTAGTGCTGGCAACACCGCTGAATAGAATGACCATGGCATTGGGATCATTCATCCGAATGCGTTTCAAAAGCTCGATGCCTGAAATACCCGGAAGACGTACTTCCGCCAGCACAATGTCCGCCCGATTTTTCTGATAGATGGAGAGCGCTTCGTCTGCTTTTTCTGCTGTCACGACGACAACGCCTGGTGCCTTTAAATGAGCAGCTGCCCAACCAAGAAAGTCTGGGTCAGTATCGACAATAAGGATTCGGGAGTCAGGAGCGGCGGACATTACAAAGATGAATTCCTTTCGTACAGGGTCAAAATGGGTACGTCAATTTAAGAACGACGTTCTGACAGCTCTTTTCGATGCATATTCGTCTCAATGGGTACCGTTTTTCCGACCTTCTTGGCAATCGTGACGAAGGCCTCCTGTAGATAAATGGGTTCCAATTGGTCTGTTGATTTAGAGTTCACCTCTTCATCAGACCACTGACCCACGATTCTTCCAAGTTGTTGAGCCTCTGGTTGATAGCATTCAAGATCCATGGAAATAGAAGGTGCTTTTGTATCTAAGGTGATCCACTTGCCGCCTTTCGAAATCTCAGCAAGTGCCAGCTCTGCTGTCTGAAGGGTGGGAGGGACGATCAATTGGCCATCTGAAACGGTGGCTGTGTAGAAGCTACCTCGGCGTGCATCTCCAAGTACATGATAATGAGGTAGATGAATCGTTGCAATTGATGGCAAGCCGACCACCGGCCAACCTCTAGATAAGGCAATCCCTTGAACTGCAGCAATGCTGATTCGCACGCCAGTGTAGGAGCCAGGACCGGTGCCGACAGCAATCACTGCTTTTTGTTTGCCGATGATGGCCAAAGCTTCTCGGAGAGGTGGAAAAACCTGTGCGTTATGAGACCGCTCGGATTGAAAGGAGGTCTCAAACAACACCTCTTGACCTCTTGTGACTGCGATAACGCCACGAGCGGAGGAAAGATCAAGTGCGAGTACGGTGCGTTCTGTCATAGGGCAGACTTCTCCATCACACGCCTTTCGCCTGTAGGCAAGGACTCGAAGACAAACCATCTTGTCTGCGAAGGAAGTAAATCAGGAAAAAGGTCAGCCCACTCAACAATGATCACCCCGGGTTCATCCAGAAAATCGTCCCAACCAACAGTGTAGACCTGAGCGGCATCATCCATCCTATAGAAATCAAAGTGAAACACGGGTAGCCTGCCATCAAGATACTCATGAACCAAGGTGAAGGTGGGACTAGTGGCATCGATTTTTGATCCCAGACCTGCAATGATGCCTTTGGTGGCCTGGGTTTTCCCGGCTCCCAAATGACCACAGAGGGCAATCACATCCCCAGCCTGTAACTGTTCGCCAAGCGCTTGTCCCCATTTTTGGGTTGCGTCGGCTGTGGCTAAAGTCTGGTTCATTGTCAAAAGTTTAGAGGACGGGAATGAAAAGGCGGGCAATGCCGTTGCGCAAGCGTTGAGGCAGGGGTGTCATCTCAAGCATTTCAGAGGTGACTTCATGGCTCTCAGTTTTTTTTGCCTCAAATATGCCGCTGAGATTAGAAGCCAGTTCCTCGTCGTGGCACACAAGATTGAATTCAAAGTTTAATCGCAGGCTGCGCGGGTCCCAGTTTGTGGAGCCAACACAGGACCATGCGTCATCAATCAGGAGGATTTTTGAATGATCAAAAGGGGCGGGAGATTCATAGATTCGGCAGCCAGCCTCTAGTAGATCTGCATAGAGGGTGCGTGCGGCCCAAGCCACCATGGGAATGTTGTTTTTTTCTGGAGTTATGATGCAGACCTCAACACCACGAACTGCACACAAGTTGAGTGAAGCCAATAAAGTTGGGGGTGGTAAAAAATACGGGGTGAGAATACAAATTCGGTGCCTTGCCGCATTGAGAGCAGCAAATAAGGCCACAGGCATGGCCTCAAAGTCTTCATCTGGTCCGTCCACGATACCCAAAACATGGGCAGAACCTTTTGCCGGTATCTCTGGAAACCAAAGCTTTTCATCCAACGACTCACCATGGCAAAAACTCCAATCTTCAGCAAACACACGCTGCATTTGAGCAACGACGGGACCTTCAATACGGAAATGTAAATCGCGAACAGGATGGGCAGGTGTGCGCAGGAGCATGTTTCCTTCCCGAATGTTCATACCGCCAGTGAAACCGATCTTTCCATCCACAATGAGCAGCTTTTTGTGATTGCGGAGATTCATGGTCAATAGCCGAAGAATGAATCGGTTTGGCATAAAGCGCCTCACCGGCACACCCAAGCGGCCGAGTTCACGAGTCACCGGAGGCCAGGAGTATCGAGTGCCCGCATCATCCACGATCACCCGAACTTCGACTCCACGCTCGTGGGCAGTTGCTAATTCACGGACAAAATCTGCTCCGATGTGATGCGCCTCAAAGATGTAGGAAGCTAGGGCGATGCTTGATTTTGCCGAACGGATCGCCTCTAGCATGGCAGGCATCGCCTCATCCCCATTGATCAAGGTTTTGATCGTGTTTCCAGAACTAAAGGCAAATCGCGAGATGCGATCCAAGACCATAGCTAAAGAACAATCACGCTCAGCGACAGCAGGGTTCTCATTTGAAAACAATGGACAAGTAGGCAAGGGGTCACGGTAGGCGGGGCCAATGCTGCCGCGATAATGACGACCGCGGCGCCGCACAAAGTTGATTCCCAAAATGCCATACAAACAGGCACCAAACAGTGGTGAAAAGATCACCAAAGCGACCCAAAAAGCGGCTGAACGATGATCCTTCTGACGCGTGAAAAGATGGAATAGAGCTATTAAGCTCAATCCAACTGCAAGAAATGATAACGCGCTCATGAATGAGCTGAGCGCTAAAACGAAAGCGAATGCCATCATACTTGCTACCATTGGCCGAAGCTTGGCATTCAGCAAAAGAAAACGCCGCCGAGAAAGAACTCGGCGGCGTCAACAAGGGTATTCAGAATTGAACGATTACTGACCAGGAGCACCTGGAAGAGCAGGCAATCCGCCTGGCGCACCTGGAAGCGGTGGAAGGCCACCAGGAGCGCCCGGAAGAGCAGGCAGGCCACCTGGGGCACCTGGAAGTGCTGGCATACCACCTTGGCCGACGCCTGGAACATAACCAGGCATGCCGCCGGAGTCGTTACTGCCACCAGACACAATATTCAAAATCTGCTGTGGTTGGTTTTGGCTTGCCATCGTGAAGATGTCGAGGCCCCCAGCCAGAGATTTCGGACCGACTGCGCCGCCTTTTTTGCTAGCAAGTTGCTCCACATTCACAGAGTTGTCATTGCGGCCAATGATCACCTTACCACCACGCCATGTGCGGCCCGGCTTCAGCTGACCTGCAGCATCGCAATTCCATTGTGGCGGCCAGCTGGCAGCAGACGGGTTTTCAAAAACAAGTGGCATGATGCCGCTGCTAGAAGTCGTCTGTGCTTGAGTCAGTGCCCAGTGATTTTCACCGGCACCCAGAGCTTTATCATAGCTCGGGGACGTGCCGATGTTTCCATCTGGTTGGAACATGGTAGCCTTGGCTCCGAAGATACGCTCATCTTGAATGACTTCTTCAGAGATCAGCACGCGGAAGGCGTCATTGGCTGTGACGGCCTTGCCTCCCGTTTGTGGATTGTTGTAGGAGTCTGGATAGATGGAGTTTTGCTCTTGGGCAAAGATCTTCATAGCCATGATGATCTGACGGCAGTTATTGGACGTGGAGGTTTGGTTGGCCATGTCCTGAATGACGTTGAAAGTAGGGACCGCCAAGCTCGCGAGAATCGCGATAATGGTGATCACCACCAGGAGTTCAATGAGGGTGAAACCTCTTTGGAGTGCTCGTTTCATAGTAGTGCGTTTTATTGGTTTTTTATTATGTATGAGCACCGAGAAGGAATCCCTGTGCTCACCTCGATTAGACTCATTTTGCTTCAAAATGGCGAGAAAAATCTTTTAAATATTTCAAAAATAGCATGGATTTAGGTGCCAGAAGTTGCATTGAAATGCTGGTTGATTCCGTTTATGTCTGAATTGCTATGCACGCCACTCTTTTGCTCGTCACCTCTTTCCTTGTTTTACTCCTTTGTTCCTGCGCCTCGACCAGTCAAGTAAGTCTGGATTACGTGCCAGGATCTGGGCGGATGCTGCAAGGCAGTGCTGAGTTTGTCACGCAGCCCTTTGTGGATCGCCGTGATGTTGGACCGAATGAGCTTGGGACGGTGCGCACACAGTTGGGTACACCTCTTGAACATGTTCAAACGCGCATTCCGGTGGCCCAAATCGTCACCAATGCTTTTGGTCACGCTCTGCAGTCCAGGAAAATGCTTTCGGCCAAATCAGCCGCGCGCTATATGATCACGGGTGAGGTGCTGGATCTTCAGTGCAATTTGTTAGTGCGACCTTATGGCTACGCCAAGTTGCGAGTGAATGTCATCGAAGCAGGGACTGGACGTATCGTTCATAGTGGCATCTATGAAGGTGAACGTCAGAGCAGTGCCTATATTCCTGGCAGCGGTACGCCTGTGCCAATGCTCAGTGATCTGGCCTCTAGTGCGCTGCAAGAGGCCGTAGATCAGGCTTTGGATGATCCCTCCATGCGTGCTCAGTTAGGGGGTGGACGCCCGATGGAGTCCAATTCTTGGCAGCCTGGGGTCATTTAATTTTACCGGATCACCGCTATGTTTAATCAAACTTCATTGGAGCAGCGTGTTGGAATTGTCACTGGAGGTGCTCGCGGCATTGGCTATGCGATCGCTGAACGATTGCTCAAAGAAGGTGCATCCGTTTGTCTTTGGGACATGGATGCAGCAGCTCTGGCTGAAGCCAAAACATCTCTCGGGTATCCTGAAAAGGTTTCCACAGCTCAGGTCGATGTCACACAGGAAGTTTCTGTCGCGGCAGCGGTGGAGTCCACGCTCAGTTCTTGGGGGAAGATCGATCTTTTAATCAACAATGCTGGTATTGCAGGAAATAACGCCAAGCTTTGGGAAATGTCTCCTGGGGATTGGCAGCGCGTAATCGATATCAATTTGACAGGTCCCTTTCTGACATGTCGGGCAGTGGTTCCGCATCTATTAAAAAACGGCTACGGTCGCATTGTCAATATTGCCTCCATTGCTGGTAAGGAAGGCAACCCCAACGCATCTCACTACAGCGCATCCAAAGCTGGCGTCATCGCGCTGACGAAGAGTCTGGGAAAGGAGTTGGCCACTTCTAATATTCTTGTCAATTGCATCACGCCAGCGGTAATCGAGACGGACATCCTTCAGCAATGCACACCTGAACATGTGCAATACATGCTATCAAAAATTCCCATGAACCGCTTTGGTCAAAAGCACGAGGCGGCAGCGCTGGTAGCTTGGCTCTGTTCTGAGGATTGCTCTTTTACTACAGGTGCGGTTTTTGACCTCTCTGGCGGCCGTGCGACCTATTAATTTTGAGTTCCATGATTGACGTGAAGCCACTCAGGTTAAATCGTTGAATCATGCTTCGCCGACATCTGCTCCTCTGCTTGCCGGTATTGCTGGCACCGAGTAGATCTTCATTTGCTGCTACCTTTAAAGGTCAGCGTTTAGGCTTGGCGATTCAGTCCTATGCTCACCGCTGGAAGGGAAACCATTCCAGCATTCAATTCCCTGCCTTCCGTGATGTTTTAGATGTGATGGATCATGGTAGAGAGATTGGTGTCGGCAGTTTGCAAATCGGCGTGGCCGACTGGGATCGCGATCTTGCCCAACAGGTTCGGGCTTCTTCTGAGTCTTATGACATGAAAGTCGAAGGCAGCCTGAGGCTTCCTCAGGCTGTCGGAGATGTGGACCGCTTTACCCGTGAACTCAGAATCGGAAAAGAAGCTGGGATTACGATCTTTCACACGGTCCTAGGACCTCGACGTTATGAGGCCTTCTCGAAGCTTTCAGATTTTGAGCAATGGAAAGGCACGGTGCGCCGCACTCTGGAATGGGCCGAGACTGTTGCTCGTAAAGTAGGTGTGAAGATCGCGATTGAAAATCATCAGGATTTTCAGGTCGCCGAATGGCTTGAGCTGATGAAGGCCATCTCCAGTTCACAGGTTGGTATATGCCTGAACACAAGCAGCAGCTTGGGTCTTCTGGAATTGCCCCTTGAGACCGTTCGCCAGCTAGCGCCCTACACTTTTTCTGTGCACTTATCAGACTTAGCCGTGCATCAAGTGGAAGATGGATTTGAGATGGCTGCCGCGCCGCTTGGACAAGGCATTTTGAATCTTCCTGAAATGCTCAGCATTCTGCGCAGCGAAGCACCACGAGTGGAATATCATCTGAAGATGCCCACAATTGATGCTCAGCACATTCCCTGTCTGCGTGATTCTTATTGGGATACGATGCCTAACAAATCAGGTGTCGATCTCGCCAGAACTGTGGCGCTAGTTCAAAAATGCGGACTGACCAAGCTCCCTCAAATCTCCAGTATTTCAGAGCAAGGAAAGCTGGTTTTGGAGGAGAAAAATATCCTGGACAGTTTTCACCATGCCGCCAAATCACTGGGCTTTTACCAAATCCAGATCATGAAGGCGCAGGCAGAGGATCATTAAAAACAATTGCTTATTTGCCGCGATGCTTAGCAAAGATGGCAAGAGTGCGATTACGCTCCGTCGTGTGATCTACCATCGGCAACGGATACCCTGGAGCCAATGCACGCCCGTCTTTAGGGGGTGACTGAAATAGCTCAGAAGACACTGACTTTAACTCAGGCACCCATTGGCGGATATACTCACCTTTGGGATCATAACTCTTGGTTTGCGTCCATGGATTCTGAATGCGGAAATAAGGTGCAGCATCGGCTCCTGTGCCTGCACTCCACTGCCAGCCACCATTGTTGCTAGCGTTTTCCCCATCCACGAGATGCTGCATGAAAAAACTCTCCCCGAGCTTCCAATGACAGTGCAGATCCTTGGTGAGAAACATAGAGACGATCATGCGCACGCGATTGTGCATGAAGCCTGTGTTTAGTAATTCCCTCATGCCAGCATCCACGATGGGAAAACCCGTCATGCCTCGGCCCCAGGCCTGAAAAGCTTCGTCGGTTCCGGGCCAAGGCATGCCTCTGAAATCCGCTGAAAACTCCTCTTCAAAGACACTGGGATAGAACCATAGAATGGCCAAGTAAAACTCACGCCAAGCCAGTTCCTTGATGTAGGTCTCTATGGATGTCCGAGCGTCGGTTGTTTCAGCTTCACTGGCGGCTGCCATGCAGCGCGCATACAGTTCACGAATGGAGATGAGGCCGAATCGTAAATCCTGACCCAATCGTGAGGTGCTCACGCCTGCTGGGATGTTTCGTTTTTGTGCATAGCTCATCAAGGTTCGGTTCTCGATGAAGGTCTTCATGCGCTCTCTTGCAGCTCTCTCCCCTGGAGCCGGCAAATGAGCTGAGGTGGCTGAGAGCCCCCAATGAGCAAGCGTTGGCAGTTCCAAGCTGGCGATCGAAGAGGCTGGCACTGCTCCCAATGATTTGGGTCTGCCCAGTGCTTCCGTTTTATCCAGAGATAGCCAGTTTTTCGAGTAGGGGGTATAAACTCGATAGGGGCCACCGCTGCCTGTTTGCACCTCATCAGCCTCATGCAAGACACGGTCTTTGTATCCATGGAAGGTGACTGAGTATTTCGCGCAGACAGATTGAACCTTTCGCTCCATCTCGCGACCATAAGGATCGTAATCGCGATTGAAGAAAACGGCGCTGGCTTTGGTCTCGATGATCAGCTTTTCGATCTCTAAATCTGCCTGACCGGAGCGCAAAATGAGCCTGCTGCCGAGTGTCTCTAGATTCTTTGACAGTGCCTCCAAACAACCACATAAAAATTGCTGCCTACTGCTGCCGGTCCACTGATGGGCCTTTTTCCAGTCACTCAGCACATAGACCGGTATCACCTGTGCGGCATCTTTGACCGCTGCATTGAGGGCAGTGTTGTCGGTGAGTCTCAGATCTCGGCGAAACCAATGGATGACGCTGGCGTGTTTAGGCATAGGATCATGATACGCTAGGCTACGCCTTGAGGTTGTAGCTGTTTACAGCAATTGTGCCGTAACTTGCATGAGGATGCTCTCCTGCTTCTGTGCCATATCCTTTGCCTCTGCTTCCTCATGATCATCCCAGCCACCTAGATGCATGAGTCCATGAATGAGATAGAGTGCTAGTTCCTGATCGAATGTCTGGCCGTGCTCGGCACCTTGTCGGACGGCCGTATCAGCGCTAACGAGGATTTCTCCATGATGAAAGGTGATCACATCTGTCGGGGTCGGATCATCCAGGAACTCAGCGTGCACACGACTGATTTCGGCGTCGCTGATGATCGTGAATTCGATCTCCTCAAGATTCAGCAAAGGGGCCTCAGCTGACTTGGCTTCAGCTATGCAGAGCGGTAGCGCTGCTTTGATGACTTTTCTGAGCCAGGGAAGACTAGGCTGATGTTGCCGTTGGCGATTGTACAGTTTTAAGGAAGGCATCAGGCGGCAGACGCAGGAGGTTTCCGCGTAGGCCGCTTCTTTTTCTCATGGCCTTCAAGATTCAAGCTCGTCGTGTAGGGTGACTGCATGGCGGAAGTTCGACTATCCAGTGCACTGGTGATGGCCCCATCCTTATTGACGTTAAAGCTCGTGGTCGGAGTCTCTGTGGCCTTTTGATATTTAATGCGGCTATGCATCATACTCAGAAGGGTCTTCACAAAACTTGCCTTTACCTTGGCAAGCTCGGCAATGGTGAGATCGCACTCATCAAGCTGTCCATCCAGCATGCGATTCTGAACCAACTCATCAACCAAGGTCTCTACACGGGAAGCATTGGGTTTTTCCAGAACGCGAGAGGCGCTCTCTACGGCATCTGCCAGTGAAATGATGGCAGACTCTTTGAATTGGGGTCTAGGACCTGGATAACGGAAAACTTCTTCGCTGACTTGCGGTACGTCGTCTTCCTTGGATTTACCTTCTTCAACCAGTCGCAGCATTTGTGCTTTTTGATCAAGCGCACGCTTATAAAAATACCAGGCCAATGAGGTGCCATGATGTTGTTCAATCACATCAATGATGCTGCAATTCAGCTTGTGCTTGATGGCCAAATCCACGCCATCTTTAACGTGAGCAATCAATATCAGTGCACTCATGCGAGCGGTGAGATCCTCATGAGGGTTGATCGCCGGATCCATGTTTTCGATGAAGTACTCGGGCTTGGTGAGCTTCCCGATGTCATGAAAGTAAGCGCAAACGCGCGTCATCCCCGCATTGGCTCCGATTGCCTCAGCGGCTGCTTCAGACAGGTTGGCAACGACCAAGCTATGATGGTAGGTGCCTGGAGCTTCAATACTTAAACGCTTCATCAGTGGATGATTCAAATCCGCCTGCTCAAGCCAAGAGACCTCAGTGGTTACCCCAAAGAGGCTTTCAATCACTGGCATACCGCCCCCGACGATTAATCCGGTCAGAACTCCAACGGCGAAAGGAATCCCAACGATACGACTAATCGTGGCTGATTCGATGGCACCGGAAGTTTCATGCAATAGGAGTGAAAATAAGGCTGCGGCCGTGCCAATGTAGAGACCTGCCATGACCAATCGATTCCTGCGGCGGACGCGTTTGGTGAATAGCACCACTAGAAACCCGATCAAGGATGAGCAGGCTAGATAGGTCAGTGGATTGATGCTGGCAAAAACCATCGCCCCCAAGAGAGTTGAGTAGATGGCCCCAAAAAGTCCAATTTTACGACCCAAAATGACTGACAACACCATGGGACAAAGAGCATGGGGTAATGCTAAAATAAGCAACGCACCGCTCCAGCTATTTTGATTGCCAAAGTCTGTCATGGCCACGCTAGCGCCTAGCTGCAGCAACAAGGTGCCGAGAACCAAAACAAGCTCTGTGTTGTCCGCGACCTCTTCACGCAGTGCTACTAGCAGGTGCACAACCATGGCTCCAGCGATGACGGCTGCACAGAGGTAGGCTGTCACCTGAGGCTGCACAGTTCCAGGCACCGCTGCCGCCGCAAGCTTCATGAGGAACCCGATCGCTAGGAAAAAAAGCACATAGACACCAACCGTCGCTGCTGGATGCGTGCGCAGCTCATCGACCAAGTCGCCTTCTTGGTGCTTGCGGCGCTTTTTGCCACAAGAAAGACCTTCTCGTTGTAGTTTTGCCCGGCGAATGGATTCAAACATCGGTGTAGTGTGTGTGGAAGATCTGGGTCAGAAAGCTAACACATTTTGCTAGTCGGACAAGAAACGTTTCGCTTCATTTGTTGTTCGCTTGAGCAGTCTTCTCAAATTTGGCTTCATCCATGGCTTTTCGGTGTCGATCATACGCTTCGATGATACGCTGCACGACTGGTAAGCGCACAATGTCCCTGGCCAAAAAGTTCACAAATTTCACTCCAGGAACCCCTTGAAGAACTTCAACAGCTTCTCGCAGACCTGATTTCACATGTCTGCGTAAGTCCACCTGGGACGGATCTCCCGTGATTACGCAGCGAGCTCCTTCTCCTAGGCGGGTCAGAAACATCAGCATCTGCTCAGTCGTGGTGTTTTGTGCCTCGTCCAAAATGATAAACGCATTTTTTAATGTTCGCCCGCGCATGTAGGCAAGGGGAGCGATTTCGATAGCCCCTTTTTCGATGAGTCGCTCGGCTTCTTCGAGCTCCATCATCTCATACAGAGCATCATATAAGGGGCGCAGATAAGGAAAGATCTTCTCTTTTAAGTCCCCTGGGAGAAAACCCAGCGCTTCTCCTGCTTCCACTGCGGGGCGGGTTAAAATGAGCCTCTGCACTGACTTTTCTCGGAGTAAATGCAAACCATGAGCCATGGCCAGATAGGTTTTGCCTGTTCCTGCAGGTCCGACACCAAAGACGACTTCGTGATCCCTCATCGCTTGCACATAGCCGATCTGACTGCGGGTCTTGGCTAAAACTGGCGGCTTCTTGTTAGAGGTCGTGAGCTTCAGCATCATGATTGATTCTGCGGGCTGATCTCCTTGTTCCGTCTGTACACTTTCGGCGACTAAGCGAATCATGGCAGGGGAAATGTCACCACCTTGGCGGCCGACCTTTTCTAGTTGAACAAAAACATCTCGCGTCGCCTGCACAGCGGCGGATTCACCATCGATCCGCACCCAGCTATCGCGTGAGGTCAAATGTACCCCAAAGATGTCAGCGATCACACGTAGCCCAGCAAGATCATGCCCCACCAGCTTTTGAAGAAACTGAGGGGATTCATACGTAAGTGTTTCTATGGCCATACGCCGATGACAAAAAGGCAGAATCGTGAGTCGTTAACGCCGGTTGATAAAGAATCCGGCAAAGATTTAAGGCAGCGGAAAACGTCTCAGATCAACGGTAACCGTAAGCCAATGCCCAGAATAGACCGACTTCCTTTTTCGAAGTCACCGAGAAAACAATGCTATAGGTGCCAGTCTTGGGCGGATTGACTCGAACACTGGCAAACATGCCGCTGGATTTGGAATCGATGGTGATTTCCTTGCCTTTTTCATCCAGAACTTTCAGCTCAAACGTGACATCTTCGTTGGCAGTACCTAACCAAAAAGCGTATTCATTGCCTTTGAACATCTGGTGTTTAATCATGAGCTTCTGGCCGCTTTTGACCTCACCATTCCAGTAATCTTCCCGCACGATGAAGCCCTGCTCAACAAACGGCATTGCAGCTTCCATGGCAAAACCATGGGCATCATCGACGGTGGCATGGCTGAGTGTTGCCGTGAAGCACATGGCCGCAAAAGCAAGCGCTGCTGAATACTGACGAAAATGACGAGTGTAGAATGTCATGGGAGCAGATCTGAAAAGGTTTTAGAGCTTGGGAAGAGCGTTATTTGGCAGCTTTGATCGCACCCAGAAGATCATCACAAGTCTTGCCGATGTCGCTCACAGCCTCTTTGGTAAAGCCATCAACCGCGCCTTCCATCTTTGCTAAGATACCGGTCAAACCTTTAGAAATGTCAGAAACAATGGCGTGTCCCTTCATGCTTGGTCCCATCTTACTGATGGTGGCAAGGAAGTGCTCCACCAGCATCGGCTGATTCAACAACTCAGCTCTGTCAGCTGAGAAATTCTTGCCGACGACAGAAGTCACACTGGCCGTGCCGCGTAACCAGCCGCCCATGCTAACGCATTGGGAAAGATCCACATCTTTCATCTGCTCCATGGAGTCACGCACCGTCTTTTGAGTTTGGTCGAATTCTTTGCGGATCGCACTCCAGTGTTCCTTGTCCGCAGCATCAAGGATTGCTTGAGCATGAGGGCGGACCGCTTTGATCAGTCCCAGAGCCGTGGCTAGATCAATGACTTCACGACCGATGTCTTTGACCTTTTCTTTGTCCTCAGCCTGCACGGATACAAACCCCTCTGCCACCACTAGGCCGAACATCAGAGCCAGCTTCGTGCGATCAGAAGATTTAGGGAAGTCGACATCGCGTAATTCTTGGCGCCAGTTAGGTTCGCCCAATTTGTCCAGCACGCTAAAGACTTCACTCGGAACCGGCACCACCACATCATCGACAACTTGGCCAGGGAAAGCCTGTGGATCAAACTCTTGCACTGCAGCCTTGGCCGACTCAGCGTTCAGGGCTGATGTTGGGTAGAAAGCCGAAGCCAAAGCCAAGACCGTGAGATAGCGGAAAGAGGTTCGTGTCATAATTAAGAGAACAAAGACGCGATTCTCCCCAGAGGCAACCCCTTTGAAGGCCAGCCCTGCAATCCTTCAGCACTATCCAAAACTCACCAAGTGGGCCTTTACATCAATAAATCGTTTAATCCGTGGTATCCACCTCACCACGCCAAGGGCAGATGCCGCGCTTGGTTGGGGCGGAGGCGAATTCGAGTAGGCGGGATGCGGGCTCGCTCCATTGGCGCTGGTTGGCTGCGGCAATGGCTTGGGTCATGTTTTTACCCGAGCAAAAAAGGATATGGAAAAGCTCTTTAATGGAGGCGCGCTGCTCTGTGGTGTAGCCCTGACGGCGGAGGCCGACAATGTTCAGTCCGGTGATACGATTGGTGCGCATGGCCGAACTGAAGTGGGGGATATCTTTGCCAAAGCTGCCGTTGCCCTGAATCACACAGGAGTCACCGATGCGGATGAATTGATGAAACACGGCTCCACCACCGATGAAGGTGTTGCTGCCGACATGGATGTGGCCAGCCAACATGCAGCTATTGGCCAGGATATTTTTACTCCCCAGTTGCACGTCGTGGGCGAGGTGGACACCAACCATGATGAAGTTTCCGTCGCCCAGGGTAGTGGCGCAGCCGGGCTTGCTGCCACGATGGATCGTGACGTGCTCACGAATGACATTCTTGGTGCCTATGACGACGCGGCTGTCTGTTTGGGGATCAAAACCTAGATCTTGTGGTTCCGTGCCGATGATCGCGGCACGACCAATGAAGCATTCGGGACCGATTTCGACCTGACCAACGATCTGCGCGTGGGATTCGATCCGGCAACCTGCGGCGATTTTGGCGGGTCCGTCAATGATGACGTAGGGGCCGATTTCGACACTGGGATCGATCTGAGCAGAAGGGTGAACAACAGCAGTTGAATGAATCATGGGTCTGGGACGGAGCGCTTTACCAGACGCTATTCAGGAAACGGCCAAAGGGGCCTCGTGCAGAGGAGGGTTTGCTGTACTTTGGGGTGTCGCCATCACTTTGAGTGGAGACATAAAGTGGTCCTTTGTGATCGTTGATCTTGATGCTTTTGACCTCGATGCGCGCGATGGGGCAGTCATTGCTATCCACGGGCATTTTGGAGATGCGCTCCAGGACATCAATGCCGGAAACGACCTGGCCAAAGACGGTGTAATTGTTGTCTAGGGATGCGTAGTTGCCGAGCGCGAAGTAGAATTGATAGCCATTGGACTTCTTACCTGGATTGGTTTTGTCGCTCTTGCGGCCCATGGCCACAGCCCCTTTGCGATGAGTGCGTTTGATTTCGGCAAGCACGCTTTTGCCTTCGCCTCCGGTGCCCCAGCGCTCACGAGCAGCTTCGTCAGAGGTCAGGGGGTCGCCCGTCTGAACAATGAAACCCTGGATGGCGCGGTGAAAGGCAAGACCGTTGTAGGCACCGGTTTCGACGTTGTCGAGAAAGTTCGACACGGTCATCGGAGCGTCCTGCGGGTAAAGCTCAAACATGACCTCTTCGACATTGCCGCCGAAGCTGACGGTCATGATGGCGAGTTTATGACGGCTGTCCTTTTTCCAAGTCGATGGGTCTTCCAGCTTTGGCGCAGAGAAGGTGGCTTTGCGGCCCGTGGTAGTGACTTGGCCGCCATTGGGAGCCACGCTGGTCTTGGGTCCAGCGGCACGGTCGGCTGCATTAAAAAGTGCCTGCTGGGCGTCGTTGGCCAAGCGTTCCAATGGGGGCAGGGCAGGTGTGCCGCTAGGCGGAGGCGTGATATCCTGTCCAAGGGCTGTTCCAAAGGCCGCCAGAGCCAGGAAAAAAGAGAGGCGAATGGTGCAGAGCTTCACGGCTGTGTAGGGCAAGATTAACGCAGGGTGCTAGGAGCAACAACGGGAGCGCTTGCAGCCGGTGGCTCAGGATTAAGGCTGACAGGAGGCAGTCCTGAGACGGTCTCACGAGCAGGAATGGAGGCGGCTGGAGCAGAGGCTGCGGCCGAGCGGGTTGCACCGCCAGTTGCTGGCTCCACGTATTGGAAATTACGGCGAGGGCCACCACGAGATTTGCGCGGAGCAAGTCCCCATTGCTGATCCAGAGAGTCCAGCTGATCGACGGTGGGATTTACGGCTGAGATTTCACCGCCACCGAGAAGCTGACAAGAGGTTAGGGAGACAGAGATCAGAAGACTGGCAAAAGAAAAAAGGATACGCGAAAAGCTCATTGATTGAAGAGGGCAGTTATTTTGACAACGGGTGAGATACTAGACACTTCATCAGCGACAAGCAACTCTGAATCCAGTGTCACCAGTCCCTGACGAACGAAGCCGAGTCCCACCGGATGTCCTGAAAGCGGGTCTAGGGTTTGACTGGTGATAGTGCCGATGACTTTTCCAGCTAAAGATAGAGAGGCTCCGTTCAGAAGGGGTTCAGGTCCCACAGACTGCCAAGCCATCATTTCACGGGGCATCTTGCCTGTGGTCTTGATACGGGAAAGGATCTCCTGGCCGATGTAGCAGCCTTTGGTGTAGCTCATGGTTTCTTTTT
Source organism: Verrucomicrobiaceae bacterium (assembly GCA_027486585.1). Taxonomy (GTDB): domain Bacteria; phylum Verrucomicrobiota; class Verrucomicrobiia; order Verrucomicrobiales; family Verrucomicrobiaceae; genus Prosthecobacter. Next base: position 72,664 of record JAIXOU010000068.1, read on the forward strand.
CTAAACCAGCCTCTTGCGGAAACGTGTCTGGATTCAGCTCATTCGGGCTAACAGGGATCTTCTGCAGGATTCGGAAGCACTCGGACTCCTCAGCCGTCAGCGGGCTTGCAGGCAGTGCAGGCGTTTTTGCTGAAATCGGATGCCACCAGTCACACCCCGGCAGGCCCAGACGCTGGCTGATAACGAGGCGACCGCCCGTGCCGATAAGTTCTGCCTGGCTTGATTCCGGGGTCATCTTCCCAAAGCAGTGCCAGATCTGCCACTCCTCCGTGATGTCCTCCAGCACGGCGTCATCAGCGATGATGTAGCGTTCCAGCCGTATGCCTAAACTTTCACGCAGTGCCTCTGGGGCATCGAGGATCAGGGAATCCTCCATGGCATGGATGAAGATATCACCCTCGATTTTACCTTTGAGATTGGTGACACAGGCATGCAAAGCAGAGGTGGCATTTGCCTGTCGGACATCATGCGTAACCTGCCCATTCAGGTAGCGGACTCGATCCGCGCCTGAGAGTCGCCATTTGGCACGGGAAGAGAGGTTTAAGCAGCCGCCTTCAGACAGCAGTTTTTGATAAAGTTCAGGGCTCACGCGTGACGTCCTTTGAAGGTCAATTCGGCAATGCCCGACTTATCCAGCCCACCCAGACCCAGCGTCACCATTTTATCGTATTGGGCTTTCGTTGCATCATTCAGCGGCAGATTGAGATCTAACCCACGTGCCACACCTTGAGCGATCCCGCTATCTTTCGCCGCATGTTCAGCTGAAAACCAGCAATCGTGCTCGCGGGCGACCATATCTCCAGCATCTGTTTCCAGAACTCGGCTATTGGCACCTGTCTGAGAAAAGACCTCACGGATCATGTCTAAATCATGGCCAAGAGCGGCGGCTAATCCCAGGCCTTCAGCCAGACCTGCTGTATTGATGTTCATGACCATGTTCACAAGAGCCTTAACTTCAGCGGCACGACCTGGGCCGCCGATGAAGCGGCGATTCAAACTCATCTGTTCGATGATTGGCAGCACGCTCTGATAGATGGCTTCATCGCCAGCAAGCATGAGGTATAGTTTCCCTTCACGAGCATGGCTGATGCTTGAGGCCATGGCCGCCTCTAGGCTATGCGCGCCGACGGCCTCAGCAGCTGCGTACACCTCTTTTTGGATGGCTGGCGATAGGGTGGCGCAATTGATAAAGATCTTGCCACTGGCATTCTTCAATAAACTGTCATCGGACTCAAAGAAAATGCCGCGCATTGAGGCATCATTGGTCACGACGGTAAAGATGACATCCGCTGAGGCGGTGACTTCTGCCAGCGTCTCTGGCGCAGCGCAGCCCAATTCCGCAGCCAGGCTGATGGCCATCGTCCGGTAAGTATCATACACAGCGCTGATGGTGTATCCGCAGTCCTTCAGCCGACGTGCCATATTGGCTCCCATGCGACCGACTCCGACAAAGGCAATTTTTTGATTCATAAAAGGAGGAATTTTTAAAACAAGACTGCCACTTTGGCAGGCCCCTTCATGAAGTGCAACGCGCTTGTCAGCAGATCCTGGCTGAATTCGAGCCTTTAGACATTCATCATCTCTTTGATCTGCTTGGTCGCTATGCCGATCGGGCGATCTAGAGAAACTCCTGCGCAGGTGAGCAGCGTGCTGAGCAAGTCGCCTTGATTGCCTTTGATCTTGTCCAGGAAGCGTCCGGTGTTGATCGAGCCACCGCCTTTGCCAGCAATGATGAAGGGCAGGTTTTCGCGGGAATGTTTGTTTCCATCTTCGAGTCCCGATCCCCACATCATGATGCAGTTATCCAGCAATGTGCCGTCGCCTTCGCGCAGGCTGGCCATCTTTTTCACCATGTAGGCGAACTGGTCGATGTTGAATTTGGTGATCGCGGCGACTCTGCCGACTTTGCCCGCTTCATTGTTATGATGGGTTTGGGAGTGATGCGCGTCATTGAAGCCGAGTTCTGGATATGACACACCGTTGGGCGTGGAGCCGATGTAGGTGCTGACGCGTGTCGTATCGGTCTGGAAGGCCAGCACATTGAGGTCACACATGATCTGCATGTATTCGCTGCGTTTGTCGCCCACAGGGATCTTGATCTCGATGGGTGGGGAGTCGCTGGCCTTCCGCTTGCTGGCAGCGACGCCTGCTTTCTCTAGTGCGGCCTCTTTCTGCCGATACTCAATCGCGGCGATGCGACGCTCCACGGCGCGCACACTGTCTAGATACTCATCAAGCTTCTGCTGGTCATTCTGGGGTAATTTACGGCGCAAGTCCTTGGCACCACCAATGACTAAGTCGAGCATTTGTCGGTCCAGCGGGTCCGTCTGTGTGGTCTGTCCAGGTCGGTCTGATTTGCCGAACAAACGATTCAGCACGCTGCGTGGGTTGGTTTCAGCTGGCACCGCTTGGGTGGCCGAGCGGAAGCTGCAGTGTGAGTAGTAGCCCTCGTTCAGACCTTCTTGGTTTTCCTTGTGCGTCTGCGGCATCGTGGCCAATTCCAAGGACGGTAAAGACGTCAGTCCACCGATGTAATTGGCGGCGATCTGGTCCGCGGAAATGCCGATATTGATCCGATTCCGAGTGTCCGAATCAGGCAGCATCGCCGTTAACCACGTCGAGAGTTCCAGCGCATGAGGTGCCCCATTAAAAGGGGAGATAGGCACTCCTGAGATGCCTTTCATGAGTAAGCACTGATTCAGCACAGGCCGCAAAGACTCCAAGGCCGGTGGCGGCGTTTTCAAGAAACTGTCCGCACTCGCTGGCCAAAATTGATCCATGATCACCCCATGCGGCATGTACATGAAGCCGATGCGCACTGGCGGTTTCACGGCCTTGCCCTTAGCGGCTTCTGCCCAGCCCATGGATTCAAGTAAGGGCAGTCCCAGCGAGGCTCCAAGACCTCTGAGGTAGGTGCGGCGGTCGATGAGGTGATTTGAAGGCATAGGGCGTCGTTAGTTGATCCGGTGATTGAGAAAAGGATAGCTGGTCACGATTTCGGCGATGAGCGTTTGAATACGATAACCGTCTTTGACGATGGTTTCCATGAGGTGATCCACCACGATTTCATCGTAGCCTTCGAGTTGACGGCATAGAGCGTAGGCCAGTAGTTTTTCGGTGAGGTTTCGCGCCAGTTCATCTTTTCGTGTGGCAATGATGGCCTTTAATTCCTTGGGGGTGGTGAAGTGCTTGCCACCTGGCAGTTCACCTGCGGCGTCGATCTTTCCGCCGGTATCGTCCTGATCACGCCAGCGACCAATGGCATCGAAGTTTTCCAAGCCGAAGCCGATGGGGTCGAGGATCTTGTGGCAGTTGGCGCAGACCGCGTTTGTGCGATGCAGTTCGGTGCGTTGACGCAGGGTGAGATTGGCGATCTTTTTCTTGTCCTGTTTTTCCAAAGTGGGAACATTCGGTGGGGCAGGGGGGACGTGGTCGCCGAGCACTTGTTCCAGAACCCAGACGCCGCGTTTGACGGGACTCGTGCGATTCGGGAATGAGGTCGTGGCTAAAATACCGGGCATTCCCAAGATGCCTCCGCGATTGGCGTTCGTGAGCTTGACCTGGCGCATCTCTGGGCCTGTGACGGATTTTTCCATGCCATAAAGCTTGGCCAAGGTCTCGTTGAGGAACGTGTAGTCGCTATCCACAAAGCTGACGACGCTCTTGTTCTCACGCACGATGCTCTCAAAAAACAGACGTGCTTCGTCATACATGGCTGTGCGCATGGCGCTGTTCATTTCGGGAAATTTGGCGGTGTCGAAGGTCTTGTCCTGAATGTCTCCAAGTCCGAGCCATTGCGCGCCGAAGCCGTCAAACAAAGCTCGCGAGCGAGGATCCGCGAGCATGCGCTTCACCTGTGATCTTAGCACGGCTGGTTCGTGGAGCGTGCCATCATCGGCTAAGGCTGAAAGAGTGCTGTCTGGCAGTGTGGCCCAGAGCAGATAGGAGAGACGAGATGCCAGTTGATGGTCATCTAGCGGGACGATGCTTTTCCCGGCCTCGGGTTCTTTGGCCGGAGTGATGAATAGGAACTGCGGGGAAACGAGAACCGCTTTGAGCATCAGGCGCAAGGCTGCTGCGTAAGTCTGTTGGTTGTTCGTTGCCAGATCAAAGACCTGCATCAAGACCTCGACCTCTGCCTCGGTGACAGGTCGTCGATAGGCGCTGCGGGCGAGGGATTGGGCGACGTTTCTTGCGGCGATTCGGGGATCTGTTCCTGGCTCGGGTGCTTTTCCGAACAGGCGCTTTTGCAGCTCGGTTGACGGGGCATTCTTGGGAGCTAAAACACGATCCAATACTTCATTTGCGATGCCGAGATACTGTTCGGTTTGCAGAGGCGAAAGCGTATTGAGATAACCTTCGCCAAAGACTTCATCGGGCAAATCTTGGGCCACGGACTGATCAACGCCAAAGAGATCATGCAGGGTGTTGCCATACTCGATCTTCGTCAGGCGACGTATGATGAATGGCCCTGGATCTTTCGGGCTGAAAAGCTTCAGATTGCCGATCTGGTCCAAGAACTTTTGCCGTTCCTCATCCGTTGGCTGATTGTCCGCATCTTCCGGTGGCATGTCATGAGCCTTCACATTCGCCAGAGCCTGCTTCCATTTTCGACTGTTAGAAGAGTTACCAGGATTTTTGAGTGCGCTGAGGTAATCCAGCCCGCCTTTCCTGCGCTTGGTTCCATGACACTCCGCGCAGTAATTTTTGACAAAGGGCGCGACGCCATCGTTGAAGGCCTTTTTTGCCTTAGCTATCTGCTCGGCAGTTGCTGGCTCATTGGATACTTCTGCGTGGCATGGCCATAGCGCACAGATTAGTAAGGCCAAGGCCATCAAGCCTCTGCGCATCGTCACAAATTTTGTCATTCCTTTTTTCAACGGGGCTGAAGGCTACGGACGAACCCAGCGGCCTCTATCGGAATTCAAGTTTGCTTTGGCGATGATGAAGAGCCGCCTGAAGCCGCTGCTCATCTGTTTTATTGGCCGCCAATAATCTGAAGCAGTTCGACTTCGAAGATGAGATCACTGTTGGGTGGAATCTTACCACCGACGGCTTGACTGCCATAAGCCAGTCTGGAGGGAATGTAGAGCATCCATTTGTCACCGGGTTTCATGAGTTTAAGAGCCTCTGTCCAGCCCGCAATGACCTGACCCACGCCAAAGGTCGCTGGCACACCCCGGTCGATGGAGCTGTCAAACACCGTGCCATCGGTGAGCGTGCCACGATAATGGACCATCACGGAGTCAAAGTAGGTCGGTGAGCGTCCACCTGCTGGTCCTGAGGATAGCACGCGGTATTGCAAGCCGCTGGCGGTGGTGATTTTCCCTGAGGCATCAGGACTGGCGCTCATGGGAGTAAAAGCTGGCGTTGGCGTCGTAATAGGCTGCTGGGTTGGCAGCGGAACGGCTGAGATTTCGGGCTCAGTTTGGCAGCTTGTGACGCAGATCAACAGGGCGGATGAAAAAGACAGGAGAATAGACTTCATGAAGGGGAATCGGAGGGTGGATGAACTTTAAGGAGCCAAGGGGAGTGAGTAGCAAGCGGCTTCCACGCCGTTACGGACGAGCAGCGTATTACCGACGAGCACAGGATGGTTCCAGGTTTTACCTCGGAGTGCAACGAAGGATGTCAATTCTTGATGCCCGCTCGGGTCAGCCCGCAGCAGTGCGACGCGGCCATTTTCAGCAGCCATCAAGATTTGATCGGCTGACTCAAGCAACACGCCCTCGCCTTTGCCATAGCGCCCGTCTTTCCAGACTCGGTTGCCCGTTTTAAGATCGACGCAGCTGAACATGGAGCCGTCGATGCCGTAGAGGTAACCTTGATGGGCCATGATTTCAGTGAAATCGAGCTTCAGATCCTTCGTCGTCCACAGTTCCTCGGCGGCGAGTTGATCGCCTTTTTTGCTCAGGCGAATCGCCCGACTTCCCTCGGACATCGGAGTGGGGAGTAAGACGATGTCGTCGCCAATGACCGTGGGTTGCAGCGCACGGTAGCCTTGGAATTTCCATTCGTAGTTGAGGCGTACTCTGCCCGTGGCGGGATCAAGCAGGAGCAGGCCATCATTTGTGAGCATGAGCACGGTTTCATCCCCCAGCACTCGGCTGAGTTGGGGAGAGCTGTAGGACTCAGGACCGCAGGCAACAGACCAGCGGGCCTGGCCGGTGGCTGCATCAAAGGCCATGATTCCTTTGTCCCCAGCACCACCGGCAAAAACGATGACCTGTGAATGAGTCACCAAGGGCGATGACGAGTAACCCCACATCGGCGGTTCACGACCCGCGAGGCTCTTGAAGTCCTGCTGCCAGACGACGTCACCCGTGCTTGCTTTCAATCGCTGCAACAGGCCCGATGCACTCACGGTGAAGACGGCACCGTCAGCGAGAGTGGGTGTCGCACGTGGACCCGGGCCGCCCATGGGTTCGTCAAAACGAGCCTGTCGCTGCTGAGTCCACACTTCGTTTCCAGTGTTCACGTCATAGCAGACCGTGACTTCGTTGGCGCCGCGCTGTTCTTGCGTGAAAGCAAATGCGCCCGCCACAGCAAAGGATGACCAGCCTGCACCGACCGGCTTTTTCCAAAGCAGCTTCGGCGGATTGGCTTTCCAATCCGTCGCCAGCTTCGGAGTCTTCGCACGGCCCATGCGGTCTACGCCACGGAACCCTGGCCACTCTGCCGTGATGAGCGCTGCATCCATGGCCGCACCCGCGCTCAATACATCGGCTGGAGCGGTCTTGTTGGCTACCCATTCGCCAGCGCCAGGTGCTGAAGACCAGCGCGATTTCAAATCAAAAATATAGTCCCCGTTGATGCCCTCATTTTGCAGCAGCGTCGTCGCGGACATGGGTAACACGGATGCGATGAGAATGCCTGCCACCCGTTGTTTGGGTGGCTTTCGGCTGTAGATGAAAGCGCCGGTGACAAACCCAAGCATCCCCAGCGGCAGTGTCAGATAGCTGGTGATCGGACCTTGCATGGAGGCATGGCTAAACATGAAGACCAGAGGCACTGCCAAGATCACACCCAAGAAGCCGATCAGTTTCTCACGGCCTGTGGCACGACTGCCTGCCAGCCACCAGATCAGGATCAGCACGCAGGCCAGCACTGGAAAGAAAACGGGAATATACCAATACTGGCTGCTGGCTCCTTCAATGAACGGCGGCACATAGCGGCAGAGCACCATGAGTGCCGCGAGGATGAATGCCGGCCACATCCGCAGCGGTTGGTAGTGTGATTCTGCTGGGGTGGATTCTGGATTCATGTCCGTGAGCGTCTTGAAGAGTTGCTGGATCTCTTGGCAGGCTGCCACATTCCCCTTTGTGGTCAATCATCCTCAGACGTCTGTTTTCTCGACTGCTAGGATGATCCTGTAAACAACAAGGTCAGATCAGTGAGAAGAAAGATCTTTCTCAAATCAGCAAAGGCATGCAAGTAAACAAGTCAGGAGAGAGCATGGTGTTGATGGACTCCAGCGGTCCGTTCCCATAGACTCGCATACCAAATGAAAAGAATTTTCACATCCATCGGCCTCGTGGCTTTGCTCAGTTGCTTCTCCGTCTTCGGTGATACGTCACAAAATGAAGGCAAGCTTCTGGCACTCCGCGATCTGAAGATCGATGCGGGGAGCATTACAACTGTGGAGCGCGATGTGACTGGGACTAGGACCATTGTGAAGCTGGTGCTGAATCCAGCGAAGGGATCGAACATCAACGTCGAAGTCTGGTTACCCGATGCAGAGAAGTGGAACGCTCGTTTTCTCGGCCTCGGCAATGGTGGTGCTGCGGGGAAGATCAACTCCGGCAGCTTGGCCGGAGCGAGCGCTGGTGGATACGCCGTGGCCACGACGGACTTGGGCACGGCACCCAACTCCGACTCGGGTATTGGCAATGAAGAAGTGTGGAAGGATTTTGGTTATCGCGCCACGCATCTCATGACCGTCGTGGGCAAGCAGATCGTGAAGGCGCATTATGGCAAAGCCCCAGAGCTCTCGTATTTCAGCGGTGGGTCCACTGGCGGCCAGCAGGCCTTGCAGGAAGCACAGCGTTATCCCGAGGACTATGATGGCATCGCCGCTTCCGTCGCCGCGCATTGTCGCACACCACTTCATGCTTACTTTCTGTGGAACGACCAGATTTTGAAAAAGTGTCCGTTCACGAAATCGCAAGATGCCAACGTCATCGCCGCCGCGAATGAATACATGGCCTCACGCGAAATCCCCATCGCAGCAGGCAAATTCGTCTCCGATCCGCGCTGTACCGCGCAGGACATTGAGGCTGTCATCGCCCTAGCGCGGAATAAGGACGCCACGCTCACCAACGAACACGCAGCGGCTTTGAAGAAACTCTTCGACGGACCGCGCCATGCCGTCACCGGCGAACGCATCTTCAACGGTATCCCGCTCGGTAGTTCTATCGAGGCCTCGCATGGTCACTTGTATCTTTTCAACTGGGTCTTTGGCAAAGACAAGAAGCCGGAGGACATCAATTTCGGGGCGGACATCGACACCTACACCGCGAAGCTCGCGCCTTACCTCAACGCCGAGAACCCTGACCTCAGCGCCTTCGCCAAGCGCGGCGGCAAGCTCATCATGACCCTCGGTACCGCCGATTCGGTCGTGCCTTATCACGCCTCCATTTATTACTACGAGCGAGTGATTGAGCGCCTCGGCGGCCTCGATCAAGCGCAGTCCTTCTTCCGCTTCTACGTCGTCCCCGGCCTCGCCCACGGCGGCGGCCCTGGCATCAATCAAGCGCCGAACCTGCTCGATGCCGTCCGCACCTGGCGCGAAACCGGCACCGCGCCTTTTGCCTTACATGGCCATCACACCGAGAATGGCAAGACCTCGTGGGAGATGCCGATCTATCCCTATCCGACGCAGACTGGATGGAATGTAGCAACGAAGAGCTTTAAGCCTGTGGATGGCAAACGCGGTGGCGTGGATCGGATCGCTGAGATGTTTCGTCCGGCTGCAGTTGAATAAGCTTTCGCCGACGTTCTTACTTCTTCGTTCCAAGCGCTTTAAGCAAAGCAGCAGCGATAGCTGACATGCCTTTATCGCCAGGATGATTCGCCACGCCAGCATGTTTAAAGCTGCGCTCGGAACGAGCGAAGTTGCTCTCATCGCCGGAGAGCGCGCTGATGTCCACAAACTTGCCGCCTGCGGTCAAGCTCGCCTTCTGAAGCGCCTGATCCTTGGCAGAGTTTTTCCAGAAGCAACTACGCACAAGCACGACGGGTTGACGCCCCGCCTTAAGAGCCGTGAGAAGCTTTGTGACGCTCTCCTGGAACGCGGACTGTTCCTCAGGCGTCTTGAGCGCTGGAACGTTTTCGCTGATGGCCAAAATTATCAAATCGGCCTGGAAGTCGATCGCTTCCCGCAGCTTGCCAGCGATGTCGTAGCCGGCGTGCGCTCGTTCGAAATCGGCGATGTTTTTCACCATCGTCTCTGGCGCGACTCCGCCCTTCGCCGTGAGTCCCTGGGTGACCAAATGAACGTAGTCCTTCGCCTCCGCGCTGGCCGCCATGCCCCAGTTTCCCGACCAGCCGATATCCGCCTTCGGTCCGTGCTTCGTGATGCTGTTGCCGAGGAAAAGAACCTTGCGAAAGGCATCCTGAGCGGGGGCTGGCTGTGTAGCGAAAATTAGGATGACGAGAACAATCAGAGGATGGAAATGCAGGCGGTGCATGAGGAGGCTGTTGAGTGGGTGAGGGAATGAATAAGGCGGTGCGATATGAAGGTTAGCAAGCAAGCCAGACGGCTCCAACCTGAAAAGCGACCGATCTGTCCGACTTCCCTAAACACCGTGCGAACTTTATCTGCGTTGCGCTCATCAATCTCTGCCGAGCTTCGCATTGGCATTATCCGCTCGGTGCCCTAGCGTGCGTGCCCCACTTCATGCCTGCCTCCACCGCTCTCCCCATTTGGAAAATCCACGCTGACATCCTGCGCACGTTGCGTGATGGCAATCGCCTCGTGCTTGTGGCTCCGACGGGCTCAGGGAAGACGACGCAGGTGCCGCAGATGCTCTTGGATGCGGGGATCGCGGGGGAGAAGATGATCGTGGTGCTGCAACCTCGACGCGTCGCCGCTCGCACGGTGGCGACGCGGGTGGCTTGGGAGAGGGAAGGGAAGCTCGGTGCGGAGGTGGGGTATCAGATTCGGTTTGATGACCACACCAGCGTTGGGACCCGCATCTGTTTCGTCACCGAGGGTATTCTGCTGCGTTGGCTTCAGGATGATCGCTCGCTGTCAAAGATCGGCGCGGTGGTGTTCGATGAGTTTCATGAGAGGAACTTGCTCAGCGATGTCGCGATGGCCTTGGTGAAGCACCTTCAGCAGACGCAGCGGCCGGATTTGGCGATGGTGGTGATGTCGGCAACGCTCGATGCCGAACCGGTGGCGGCGTATTTGGATCAATGCCCGATCCTCATCTCTGAAGGGCAAAGTTATCCGGTGGAGGTCGGCTATCTCTCGATGCCGGATCAACGTCCGATCACCGTGCAGGCCGCCGAGGCCGTCGAGCGCATCATGCACGACGAAGACCCCGGCGATATCCTCGTCTTCATGCCGGGACGCGGCGAGATCAACGGCACACTCGATGCCTTGCGCGGCCTGAGAACGCGGGAACGCGTGGCCTGCATTCCTTTGCATGGCGAACTGGAACCGCAGGAGCAAGACCGCGCTTTTGCGCCGAACTCGCTGCGCAAAGTGATCGTCGCCACGAACGTCGCTGAGACCAGCATCACCATCGACGGCATCCGCCATGTCGTGGACAGCGGCATCGCCCGCGTGGCTCGTTACGATGCCGAGCGCGGCATCGGCACGCTCTTGCTGGAGCCCATCAGCCGTGCCAGTGCGGATCAGCGCAAAGGCCGCGCCGGACGCACCGCACCGGGCACATGTCATCGCCTTTGGACCGTCATCAGCCACAAAGACCGCGACGACCGCAACACGCCGGAGATTCAGCGCAGCGACCTTGCCGAGGTCGTGCTGCTGCTGCACTCGCTCGGCATCCGCGAGGCTGCCATGTTTGACTGGCTCGACAAACCCGACCCGCAGGCCGTGCAGCGAGCCGAGCGCCTTCTCACCATGCTCGGCGCGTTGCTCGATGCCAATCTGACGCCCATCGGGCACCAAATGCGGCGCCTGCCCATGCATCCGCGTTACTCACGCATGCTCATCGAGGCCAGCCAGCGCGGTTGCGTGGCCGATGCCGCCCTCTGCGCTGCCTTGGTGAGCGGTCGCGACCTCCTCGCTCGGCTCGACCGCGATGACGTCAGCACCCAAGCCGCACGCGAGATGTTCGAGGAGAGCGCCGACTCCGACTTCATCACTCTGATGCGAGCCTACGACTTCGCCAAAGAGAACGGCTTCAGCTTTGAGCGCTGCCGAAGTTACGGCATCAATGTGCAAGTCGCACGACAGGTGGAGCAGACATTTCAGCAAATCATGCACGCGGCGAAGCAGTCGCTGCCGGGTCATGATGCCAAGCCCGCATCAAGTGATGCGATGCTGCGATGTCTCATGGCCGGATTCGTCGATCAACTCGCGAAACGCCGCGTCCCCGGCAAGCCCGAGTGCGATCTCACCGATCAACGCGGCGGCCAGCTCGTGCGCGAAAGCGTGGTGACCGACGCCGCCTATTTCGTCGCTGCCAATCTGCGCGAAACGCCTTCACGCCAGACGCTCCTGAGCCTCGCCACCGCCGTGCAGCCCGCGTGGATCGCCGAGATGTTCCCGCAGCACCTCAGCACCAGTATCGAGCATCTCTTTGATGCCCAAAACAAGCGCGTCGCCGCCATGAAGCTCGTGCGCTATCGCGATCTCGTCATCGAGCAAAAAGCCCAGCAGCGCGACCTCGATCCCCTCGCTAGCGGACGCTGCCTCGCCGAAGCCCAACGCGCCGGAGCCTTCGATCTGCCGCTCATGGATTACCGACTGAAGCAATTCATCGCCCGCGTGAACCTCGTTGCTGCAACCTTGCCCGAGCTGGAGTTCGCCCCCTTTGACGAAGCCGCCATCACCACCAGCCTCGCCCGAGCCTTCACCGGCCTCACCCTCGTCAAAGAAGCCCAAGCAGCGCCCCTTTTGTCCGCCTTTCATCAGCATCTCGACAAAGGCCAAGTCAGTTGGCTCGATGAATTAGCGCCTCTCACCATCCCTTGGTCCGGCGGAGGCACCATCAAGCTCAGCTACGTCAACGACACGCCCGAAGCCCAAGTGAAGCTTCAGGAATGCTTCGCGCTCACAGAGCATCCGACGCTCTGCGAAGGTAGACTGCCTGTGCAACTCCAGCTTTGCACGCCTGATGGCAAACGCCTGGCCATCACGAGTGATTGGCCGGGCTTCGTTACCCGCGAATGGCCGAAGCACCGGCAGGCGGTGGCGAAGAAGTTTCCGAGTCTGATGTGGCGGTAGAGTTTTCCTCGTTCGCGAGCAAGTCCACTTTGGCATGGAATCTGGTGACATTTCATGTTTAGCCTCGGCGTTCTGTTTTCTCCTTCCATGCGATTCGTTGTCAGATTCCTTGCAGTCCTCACCTCAGCACTTGTCGTCTCATGGACGACCGGAGCACTCTTCTTTGATGGCCCCTCGCCGATTCTCGTCGGTCTTCAGTTTTTTGTTATACTGGTGGTGTTCTTTTTCGTTCGTGGATGGAAGCGAAAGCTCAGCTTGGTGTGCCTCTGGTTCGTGCTGGTGCTCGCGTGGTGGCTGATGTTGGAGCCTCGCAGTGACCGCAATTGGCAGCCCGACGTGGCGCAGACGGCTTGGGCTGAGGTTCATGGGGATGACGTCACTTTGCACAACGTCCGCAACTTCGACTACCGCACTGCGACCGACTTCACGCCGCACTGGGAGACTCGCACTGTGCATCTCTCGCAAATCACCGCCATTGATGTCGCGGTTTGCTACTGGGGCTCAGAATGCATCGCCCATCCGATAGCGAGCTTTCAGTTTGCCGATTCGCCACCGGTTTGTTTTTCCATCGAGACGCGTAAGGAAGTAGGAGAGAGCTATTCGGCGCTGCGCGGGTTCTTTCGTCAGTATGAGCTGATCTATGTGGTGGTCGATGAACGCGATGCCATCCGGCTCCGAACTAACGTGAGGACAGGTGAAGAGGTGTATCTCTACCGGCTGAAGACCCCGCCAGACCGGGCCCGTGGGCACTTCCTTGATTACATCGCTGCGCTGAATGAATTGCATGACCAGCCGCGCTGGTATAACGCTGCCACGGCTAACTGCACCACCAGTATTCGCAGCCAGCAAGTCAGTGATAAGCGCGATCCCTGGGACTGGCGCATCCTCATCAATGGCAAAATCGATGAACTGCTGTTTGAGCGTGGCGACCTCAAGACGGACGGTGTCAGCTTTCCTGAATTGAAGGCCAAATCTTTGATTAACGAAGCAGCGAACGCCGCCGGGAATGAGCCCGATTTCTCCAAACGCCTTCGATTCAAGCGACCTGGATTCTCGTCGCTTTCCACGTCGTCCTAGGTCGCAGGTTGGTTCAAGCTTGATCACCATGAGGCCGACGACTTTCTTCGGACAGCTCTAGGGACACGCAACGCCGCGTTTCATTTATGTCTAGGTAGAATTACACCGCCTTACGACGGACGCGTTTTGGCTTCTCGGGAGCCAAGGTCATCTGCGGCGTGACCTTGATGCCCATGCGCTTGTAGTAGTCGAGCATCTTCTCGGTGGCCACACGGCCAGCTTCGAGCACGATCTTCGACATCTCCGACATTTCTCGGGGAGTCGCTTCTTGAAGGCTGTTGGAAGTGAGCATGGCGTGGAGTTGGTCGAGCGTGTGAGTCTTGCTGTCGGCGATCTGCTTTGGCGGAGGTGATTGATTGTTCCACAGGCCCCACTCATCGGCAAGGGGTAGATAGTCCTCCTGGAAATGTTTGCGGCTGCGGTCAAATCGGCGGCGCACATCGTTCTCAGGCACATGATGACCACCCAGCCTCACACGCAGGGCCACACGAGCGACGGCCTGCGTGGCAGAACCAATCACGATGTAGTGGAGCAGGATGCGATATCCTTGCGCTTTTGCTTCGTGGATCAGGGCGACTTGGGCTCTGCCGCTGAGCGTGCTTTCCAGCGCAAAACTGGTCTTTGCCGCAATCAGGGAACGCGCCTCCTCTAGCACCAGTCGCCCCGCCTTGAACGCCGTGAGCGTGGGATCGAGTGGCGAGAGTCCGCGCGCAATCTCGTCGGCATTCAAAAACCGCATCAAGCCCAGCCTCGGCAGCAGTTCGCGTGCGAGCGTGGTCTTTCCAGCGCCATTGCAGCCACCGAGAATGCAGAGGGTAGGGTTCATATAGCGAATCAGTAAGGCACCACCGTCAGCCCTGGAACGCGGCGAAACTCCTCCACGTTGTTGGTGACTATTCCTATGTCATGCACCAGCGCAGTCGCTGCAATCCACATGTCGTTGGCTCCGATTAGTTGTCCTTTGGCGGCAAGCGCTCGATAGATCTCTCCATACTGCCAGGAGACATCGCTGGACCAGGGCAGAATCGGGTAAGGGCGGCATAGGCGCTCCCAGTCGCGTTTCGGGCTCGCGGATTGGCCACAAGCCAGCTCCCCAGCCACGGTGAAGGTGATGTAAAAGTTCTCCTTCGACCTGCTGGCAAAGAAGTGGTCAATGGTGGTCGTGACCCCGCGTTTGGCTTCACGCTCGGCCACGATGATGAAGTTTGTGTCGAGGATCAGGCCCATGGATTATCAGGAATGGGGTCATGTTTGGCTGCCTCTTCCACCGCGTCCAAATACTTGTCACTGGTGCCACTTCCGCCGTTGCGGAAATAGTTGAGCAAGGATTCTCCGGTCGCCGGAGCATCCACCCAGACGGCACGGCGGACCACCGCCGTGAAGGACTCGCCTCCACGCTTGGCATGCCGAAGCTTCTCGTAGGCATCGAGTTCCAAGGTGATTGTCTTTGTGGCCATGCACGGAAAATACACGAAGTTCGGAGACTAACAAGGAGAGAGCTTTTGACAAAACAACGCCGATCAGGCATGATTAGCATATTGAACTCTACAGTGACAACTCCTGTTCCCTCGAAAAAGCCCACGAACGCTACGGCGGTTCTCAAGGGCTTCTCCGTTGCGCGGCGCAGAGCGTTGCAGACGCAGGGTGTGGTGACGATGGAACAGGTTCGCGCGAACCAGGCGACGATGAAGTCTGTGCCTTGAGGCAATTTGCTTCCGAGGCCGGTTTGTGTTTGCACGCATCGGCCGTGAAAGAGCTCATGGAAGCGAGTCCGATGCGCGGTGGCAAAGAGCATCGTGTGGCTTACCTCCAGGCGGAAGGTCGAGTCCTCAAGGTCGCCAATGTTTACGCGCTCGCCACCGAGTCGCTCTACGACTACCTAACCGACCTGTTGCTCTGCAACCGCTTCTTCGACGACGATCTCGAGATGCTCGGCTGTTACGAGGAAGGAGAGCGACTGCACCTCGTCATTTCACAACCCTATGTGAACGGCACGCACCCCGACTGGACCGAACTCAAGACCGGTTTGGTCGCGCAAGGCTTGCTCGATCCTAGTCCCCGCGCCAAAGGCGGCAACTTCATCATCAACCACGATGCGCTTGGCCAGGTCGATGTCTTTGATCTGCACGTCAATAACGTGATCCGCGATGCCACAGGTTGGCTGCACCCTATTGATGCGCACTTCTACTTCGATGACCGTGCCGCAAGGGTTGCTGCGCTTGAGAAACTAGGACTGAATCGTGTGTCGGGACCGACTGCGCTCTCTGCATCGGGGCTGCCGAGAATCAAGGGGTAGCGATAGCAAGAGTGTCCGCGATCCTCTCCCTCATTTCACCAGCTCCCCATTCCATATCGTCGATGAAACCGTCCATGCCCATCTAGCCGAATATCATCACACAGGCTCCTCATCACTCACCACCTATGCTCAATCCAACACGGACCCGACTGGGAAATGAGCCGGAGGGCGCTCCGCGAAATCAGGCAGACTTCAGGCTCGACATTTGTGTCGGAATGCTCAAGATTTCGCGCTTCTACCTTAATCTGTCTCACTAACCCATGAAAAATATTCTTCTTCTCTTTCTCGCTCTCGCTGCCGTGTTCACCGTGCCCGCTGGGGCGGAAGATGCAGGCTACCCGGAAGCCAAGCATGAACTCGCCCTTGCCGTTCCCGAGGGGTGGAAGACTCGCTACGAGGACGGCAAGCTGTATGTCACGACGACGGACGAACTGAGCGTGGTGATCGAAGTCTCAGGGCTGAAGGCCACGAAGAAGGACGGCTCAGCGGCCTTGGCGGAAATGAAGAGTCAAGTCAACGAAGCCTTCAAGAACGTCACCTTTGAGGCCATGGAGCAAGGCGGCGGTGCCAACGTCGGCTTCTACATCTTAAACGGCAAAGGTGAGGACGACGACGGCGAGGTCATCATCAACGCCCTGATGGTTACCAACGGTGACAACGACAAAGTCTATTTCGTGTTCGTGGCCGCATCGCCCGAGGGCGCGAAGGAACATGGCGAGGATCTCGCCAAGGTCATCGGCTCTATCCGCAAGGTGGATTAATGCCTACGCCGACCTGATCTGACTCAGGCTGCTTTGCCTCGCGGGAACAGCCACGAGACAGGCTAGCATTAGGTTAGTCAGTTGCACACTTCCCCCGTTTTACCCTAGCTCCGTTTCTCCAAGCGCTTCAGCTTTTCACCGACGCGGACGATGGCATCGATCGCGGGCTTGAGTTCACAACCGATCTCGGTGAGCGAGTATTCGACCGTTGGAGGTGACGTGGGCTGTTCGTGACGATCGACCACGCCGATCTCGACGAGGTGGCGCAGGCGCTGGGTGAGCATTTTGGCCGATACTCCCACCAGATCGTTTTTCAGCTCGGTGAAGCGGCGAGGGCCACCGCTGAGATACCAGATGATGTTCGGAGTCCAAGCACCTCCGAGGAAACTCATGCAGAGTTTCAGCGGACATGCGGGTGGTGGTGGACTGACTTTGCTTTTGCGGCGAGGGACCATGGAAAGTGGCGTGGTGGTTACTGATTGGATACCGGATTCAGCGCCATCTGCAAGGCTGGTGGTTTACAAAAGTAACCGGGAGAGCACACTCCTCGCCTCATCCTATGAATATCCTCGAAGCCATCGAAACCCGTCGATCCATCAAGCACTATGATCCCGCCCACGTCATTCCAGAGGAAGAGGTGGACAGACTGCTGAAGCTTGCCCGGCTCGCTCCGTCATCCTTCAATATGCAGAACTATCGGTTCGTGCTGGTTCGCGATCCAGAGCTGCGCAAACAGATCCGCGCTGTGGCCTGGGATCAGGCGCAGGTGACGGACGCCTCGCTGCTGATCGTGATGTGCGCGGATTTGAGGGCACATGAGCAGCAGCCGGAGCGCTACTGGAGCCATGCACCGCAACCTGTGCAGGACATCCTGGTGCCTGCCTTGAAAGGCTTCTATGCAGGAAAGGATCAGCTCATCCGCGATGAGGCGATGCGTTCCACAGCGCTGGGCGGCATGACGTTGATGCTGGCGGCGAGAGGACTTGGTTACGAGACCTGCCCGATGGTGGGATTCGACCCCGAGGCGGTTTCGAAAATCATCCGCCTGCCCGACGACCATGCGATCAGCTTCATGATTGCGATTGGTAAAAGCTTGCAGGAGCCATGGCCGCGCGGGGATCGTCTCGATTCGAGCGAAACGGTGATCGTGAACCAGTTCCCTGATTGAGCATGAATGCGTTCACCTCTCAGCTGGGCATTGACCATCCGATCATTCAGGGACCGTTCGGCGGCGGGTTGTCGTCCGTGAAGCTCGCGGCGGCGGTGTCGAATGCGGGCGGACTCGGCTCCTTCGGAGCGCATCATCTGTCTCCAACGCAGATGCGGGAGGTGATTCGCGATCTGAAAACGGCCACCGCGCAGCCCTTCAACATCAACCTGTGGGTCTCGCGACACGATCTGGGTGCGGAGGAAATGACAGCCGCGCATCATGAGGTCGGATTGCGACAGTTTGTGGCAATCTATGAACGTCTTGGCATCAAAGCGCCACCCATGGAGCCACCGGACGATTTCAGTTTTGAGCAGCAGGTGGAGGTCATTCTTGATTCACGGCCTGCGGTGTTTAGTTTTGTGTTTGGCATTCCAGATACCGAGATTCTTCGAGAGTGCACTCGACGTGGTATTGTGACTGTAGGAACTGCCACGACACAGGAAGAAGCCGCCGCACTTGATGAGGCTGGCGTGGACATGATCATTGCGACGGGTTCGGAGGCCGGTGGACATCGCCCGAGCTTTCTGAGGTCTGCGGAGCAATCTCTCACGGGCACGCTGGCGCTCGTGCCACAGGTCCGAAACATCACCCGCAAGCCGGTGGTTGCCGCGGGCGGCATTGCGGAGATCCGGGGCATTCGGGCCGCCTTCCAACTTGGCGCGGATGCGGTGCAGATCGGGACCGCTTTTCTCGCCTGCGAGGAATCGAACTGCCCGCCACCGCACCGCGACGCCTTGTTCACCCCTTCAGCGGCTCGCACACAGCTGAGCCGTCGCTTCACCGGGAGGCTCGCTCGTTTCATGAGCACTCCTTTGCTGGATGAACTTGAGAACAGTCCTTCACCCGCCTTGCCTTTCCCACTGCAAGCCTCATTCAACCATCCTGTGAAGACAGAGGGTGTTCGGCTTGGCGACTCGTCCCTACTGCCACTCTACGCCGGACAATCCGCACCGCTCATCCAGCACCGAAAGGCGTCCGAGTTGATGAGTGAGTTGATCACAGCACTAAGTTGAATCAGGACGCACCTTATGCTGAGATGTGGAGCTGCCGAGAAGAACAGGGCGATGTTTTGTCAGACAGTTGCAACATGATCCCGTTCCCATGACCCCTTTTCGAGACCGATGGCACTCGGCGCACCGCTAACGACTGGATGGCAGCTTCGGTGTATTGGCGGCGAAAGTGGCGGCGGTGTGGAAGCAGGCGATATGCGACATTAACAGGAAGTCAGAATTCAATGATCAAGAACCTATAAACTCGGCTGAAGAGTGTTGTGATTCTTGCAATAGCACTCAGTTAGTCTCTCAATTACGATCCTCCGATTCTTTAACCAAGCGTTCATGCCATGATATGTATGCCATCACAAAATCGAGGTGTGCCGCTTTTTCTGCCCATTCAAGCGACTGCGCATGCAATTTCACCTCTCCGGCGACTTTCCAAAGGTGCCATGAGGCCTTTGATCCCTCATAATATGCACGCGCCGAATATGCGGGATCACTGTGATGCATTGCTTGTTCCAGCAGTTCGATTGCCAAACGCATCTTATTCTTCTGCTCGTTCAAATCAGATGCCCTTTCAGCTGCTCGCCATAGCGCGGCACCATACTTGGATTTTGCCACGTCGTTGTAGAATTGAGCACTGTTTGAGGTTGCCAAATCCGCAAACCAACGAGAGGCATTTGGATAATCGCGATCACGAAAACAATCCTCAGCCAGCGAACGAAGCTCTTGGGGGGTCTTCTTCGCTGGCTGGCTAACAGGCTGATTCTTAGACTGAGTGTCCTTTTCCTTCGATGTTTCCTTCTCGGGGGCAGGTGGGGCCTGCAATTTTTGAGGCTCCTCAGGCTTTGGTGTCTCTCGTTTGGGAATCCAGCGGGCAAATGTGCCTTTCGGGATCTGAAGTTCGACCACAGGCTCTACCTCAGCGGCGAATCGATGAAATTCTCCCGTAAGTTCACCTTCTGGATCGCTTCGGATCTCAGGCACTCTGAAAAGCAATGCGACCTTTAGTTCTCCATCCAAACGCACGAATGGAGACGCTGACCAAACAACATCACCTGATGATGTTTGGCTCGTATCGGGCCATACAAACTTGGTATCCGGATCAATTGAACCAATGACTTTTCCAAACTCACTCACTCCTGTGACAAATGATTTTCCGGCCACAAATTTCCCGTGAAGTGGGGGATGCCAAGATTTGGTCATGACGTCAGCAACTGGGTCTTTCTGCAACCTTGCCGCATCTGGAGTTAATAAGTCGAGCAGTTCAGCGCGTAGGCCGCTGTGCAAATCCTGAACTACTTTTGCAGGCAGGGGCACGTGAGCAATCTTGTTTCTCAGAGAGTTGATAGCATAAAACTTCTGAACCCTTGTCAATCTTTGACAGTATATGGCCGGCACTTTGATAATTCTCTGCCATGCAGGAAGAAAATTAAGAGGCTCGGCAGCCTGTGCGGAAAGATACTCTTTTAGCGACTTACAAAACGCGCAGTTATCAGGAGCTTCGGATGCCCCAAACCGATTTAGTAGATCTATCCATGCCCCGATGCTTCCCCCCATGCAGCCCGAGCTTTCAGAATCGCCAGCCTCCGATTCATCAAGTGCACTTTCACGGATTCCGGTTACTAGGTTCCTCAGGTCGTTTAGCCGTGTTGTCTGAGAAGCATCATTTTCCCAAAGGTGCATGAGTCGGGATGCCAATGCTGTTCCCAATAGAACGACAGTTGCTTCATGTATGTGAATTAGACGCCAAATGTGCTCATAGACAGCTCCGTCGTCGGCTAGAACACGCCTGCGATATGCATCCACTGCATTTCCAATTGGAGTCCACATCCTGACGTTGCTACTTGGTTTGGCCATATAATAGTATGTGTGTTGTTTTTGCTTGGAGTCAACTACACCCGCGATTCCGAGAGTTCCTTCGATTTACATACTCTACTGCGTTGTAGGCGTCTTCCTAGAAGATTACTTGATCTGCGTCCTCAATGATCGTCATTGGTAAGTGGTTGGCGGAAGCAGTTTGTTTGATAAGCTGAGGCTTAGGGAGAAGCTGAGGCACTTCATTCGCCGAGTTTCTGTTTCAGCAGTTCTTTGGAGGGCAGGTTGAGCTGATGACGGGGGAGAATAGGTCGGATAGGGCTTAGGGGACGGGTTTGATGAGGGGGAAGTGGGTCGTGGGGCGGGAGAGAATAGGTCTTATGAGGCCTTTATGACTGAGTAGGCGAAGGTCGATTGGCGAAAGTTGATTGGCTGATGGTGCGTCAGTCTTTTGGGCGGTTGGGGGGCTTTGGGGGCTGGGACTGTTGCTTTTTGCGATAGTCGAGGCGGGCTTTGGTCATTTGCTCGCGGATGCCGCCTTTTTTGACGAAGTCCTTTTCTAACTGGCGGCGCTGTTGGTCGAGGAGGTAGTTGGCCTGATGGATGAGGCAGATGGCTATGTTGGCCAGGACCTCGGGTGGTCGGGTGTCCATGAAGGGACGATAGGTCTCATAGCTCTCATCCTGTTTGCGACCGAGTTTGCGGACGTAGAGGGATTCTTTGCTGTCCTTTTCCCACAGAGCGTGGTCGCGGACTCGGAGGTAGTCCTGATAGTCTAACAGGAGTTCCTCCAGGCTGGCTCGGGCGACGTTGATGAGCTTGAGCTCCATCTCGGCGGAGGTGATGGAGGCTTTGCAGCCTTCGGCAATATTTTGTTTCCCTGAACGGGCAGACTGCACCATCTGGTCGATGGTGCGGTCGCCTTTTTTGAGGAAGCGCTCGCAGAAGCGGTAGGTGAAATCGTAGATGATTTCTGACTTTTGGTAACTGAGGAGGTCTTGGTAGTTGCCACCCTGGGGGAGAAAACCTGCTGGGTCGTCTTCTGGGGGCGGCTGAGGCATGGCGGGGGTGGTTAGAAAATAGGTCTCATAGGGCCTATGCGACCTATTGGGCGGTTGTGTAAACTTCTGCGCCTGAGGCTACAAACTCGAGTGACTTCTCTGCCATGCCTTTTTGAAGGGCTTCTTCCTCGGAGATGGCTTGTTCGGCGGCATACTTCCGCACGTCTTCGGTGATCTTCATCGAGCAGAAGTGGGGGCCGCACATGGAGCAGAAGTGGGCGGATTTGGCTCCGTCCTGCGGGAGGGTTTCGTCGTGGTATTCGCGGGCGGTGACGGGGTCGAGGCTCAAGTTGAACTGGTCTTCCCAGCGGAACTCGAAGCGGGCTTTGGAGAGGGCGTTGTCGCGGTATTGGGCGCCGGGGTGGCCTTTGGCGAGGTCGGCGGCGTGGGCGGCGAGTTTGTAGGTGATGACGCCGGCCTTGACGTCCTGCTTGTTCGGCAGGCCGAGGTGTTCC
>JAIXOU010000035.1 GCA_027486585.1 Verrucomicrobiaceae bacterium
AGTGGTGATAAGGGTGGCTTCCATCCATACCCTCATCAGTGGTTATGGTAATTTGTACAGTGATTTGTTCATCGAGTATTTACCATACCCAGTTATTCATTTCATGCGTTTGCCCTGTCGGGGTAGGCAGGGGTAGCGGTGGATTCAGCAGACCATCGGCGGCGCCACGATGCTGAGCCAGGAAGTGCTCTGGGGAAATTCGGTTCAGGGGCGCATCGGCATAACCAACACTGGGATTGATGTAAGGGCCTTCGCGGATTTCGAAATGCAGATGCGCTAAGTATTGACCGTCCGCATTACCGACCGTGCCGATCTTTTCTCCGCGCTGTACGAGCTGCTCTGTTTTCACTCCGATCTCATTCAAATGAGCATAAACCGTTTGGATGACGTGGATTTTTTCTGGGGTCTCTAGATCGGGCACGCGATGGGCTAGAATGATCATTTTCCCCCAACTCGGCGCTGGCGTGCCTGCATAAACGACGCGGCCAAAGCCTGCGGCATACACTGAATCGCCGAGATCTGAGTTCAGCCCACCAATGCCATTCAGGTCGTCTCCCAGGTGGCGATTCAGGCGGAAAGGCTGCGCATTGTACGTCAGCGCGCCGTGCTCGCTGCCCATCGGCTGATCGAAGCGCACCGCTAGTGGAAGCCGAGCAATCTCCAGTGGACTGAGGCGTAGAAACGCTGGGTCAAAGGGGCGTGGTACAGGCGAGCTGAAGATGAATACAATGAGAGCGATGGCGATGCCCAGAAATGTGAGTGTCCAGAGACGCTTCATGCTCGCGATCTTCAGC
The DNA here is from genome assembly GCA_027486585.1 of Verrucomicrobiaceae bacterium. Lineage (GTDB taxonomy): Bacteria > Verrucomicrobiota > Verrucomicrobiia > Verrucomicrobiales > Verrucomicrobiaceae > Prosthecobacter. The sequence goes on from JAIXOU010000035.1 coordinate 795, forward strand.
GCCATTTAGCTCGGCGGCTGGGAGTTGGTTTCTAGCCAAGCGGCAAAGGCGGACTCAGTCATCTCTCCCGCAGCGAGGGCTAGCGTGCGGATGGCGGCATCGGCTTCGTCTGCGGTGAAGTGCCAGCCGTTGCGAACGAGAAAACCGGCACCAAGCATGAAGCCTGTGCGTTTATTTCCATCCAAGAAAGGGTGGTTTTTAACAACGCCAGAGGTGTAGCTAGCCGCTAGATCCATCATGGTCGGATTCCCGTAGGCTAACTGCTGCTGCGGTTTGGCCAGGGCCGACTCCAACAAGTGTTCATCACGCACGCCACTGATCCCACCGTGTTGGGCAAGCATCATATCATGCAGGGCCAGACACTCTTCTCGGGTGATCCAGTAAGGCTCTTTCATTTGGCTAATTCCGCGAGAGTGTTCCGGTATCTGCGGGAAAGATCTTCAAAGACAGCCATCGTTTTAGCGAACTCTGGGTTTTGTGCTGTCATGTTAAATCCACCCTGTTGTTCTGATAGAGTGACCGTATCACCCTCACCTGCTTTCAGGTGTGCGAGTGCTTCTTTGGGAAGGACGATACCGACAGAGTTGCCGATCTTGCGGAGTTTGAGTTCTAGGACCATGAGGTCAATGTAGCTACGGATGTTATAACATGCAAGCGGCCGCCTTTTGCATGAAAGTCTAGGATTAGTCTGGCCCTCAAAAGCTGAATCTGTCATGAATGATCACAATCAGAGGGTCTGTTTGATTCACCGTTCCATTCGTTTTCTGCTGATGTTGTGCCGAATACTTCTTTTCATCACCCTGATTTTGCAGGCGACGGCAGGGCTTTCTCAAGTGCCTGAGACAGCCGGAGAAGTGCCGAAGGCCAAGCTCTGGGTGTCGCCCTGTGAGGAACTCTGCGCGGACTTAATCGCGGCCATCCAGCGTCAACCTGCCATGCTGGAGATGCGACTGGAGGATGCGTTGGTGATGCAGGAAGCCTGCGCTGCTGAGCTGGTCAGTGCGGCGAGGGCGGCGGTCAAAGATGATCCTACTCAGCTCAGCCTTATCTTGAAAACCGCTCTCAAGTTAGCACCTCAAAGAACTGTGGCTATCCGCGCAGCGCTTGCTTACCAGCGCCCTGTCTTGCCTGAGCCAGTGGTGCAGGAAGAGGTGCGGCGTGCTGAACTCCCTACAGGTCAAACACTACAAAAGAAGGATAAAGCCCGCCTCGCCGCAGAGCTTGGAGATAGCAGTGCTCCGCTAGAAATACGCCGAGCTCAGCTGCCTGACGCGGCACCAGAATTCGAAGTGCGCCGTGCTGAATTGCCTGCGGGACCGCGACTCAAAATGACGACCAAAAAGAGGCGGTGAGGGGTCACTCTAGCTTGCTGAAAACACCGCTTGCTGCTTTGACGGAGATGCTCTGATTTGCTGCATAAGCACGCGCAGCTGCTTGGCGTATTTCTGGTCTTGTTCCCCCGCTGAGCCAGACTTCTAGGGCATCACGAAGTAGAAAGGAACCAGGATACATTAGCTGAGCAGTGGTTAAAACAGGCCGCGACTTGGCTGCTTCTAGATGGGATTGGAAATAACGTCCACTGATGCAACAAAGGATGATCGCATCGGGAGGCGTCTGAGCTGCTGCGGTAAAGGTGGCGGGAATGGAATGTTCCATCAACCCATTATGACCGATGAAGGCCACAAGTCTGTTTTGGTCGTTATAGAGGGACTTTAGATAAGCCGATAGACACTGTTGAATGTTTTTTCCGCGCCATGCTTCAGCTATTAAGCGGCAGTCTTTGACGAGATGTTTGTAGGTCCGGCGTTCTAGGATTTCGGGAGTTGGATTTGCTTCTGTCAGTTGAAGCTTCCAGTTTTTACTGCGAGTAAAGACTCCCTTGAAGCCTTCTGAGTTGCCCCAATAGAGATTATTTTCAGCATCGTCTCCATTGCCGATCTTTGCTGGTACAGGGGCGATTCCCTGACTAGCATTGTCTGCCAAAGCGACGAAGACTCGCACGCATTTTGTCTCAGCTACGGCAAGCCGAGAAACAGCGCACATGATAGCGATGATCCAAAAGTTTGCCTTCTTCATGACGGCGTGACTTAAAACTTCAGCTCTTCTTTAAAAATCATCCTAGCAGCCTGAGCGACGTCTTTGTCTCCGCGACCGGAAAGATTGACGATGATGACTTGGTCCTTGCCCATGGTAGGGGCCACTTTGGTGACTTCTGCGACGGCGTGGCTGCTTTCTAATGCCGGGATGATGCCTTCGATCTGGGACAGATCCTGGAAGCCAGAGAGCGCTTCGTCATCGGTGGCGTAGTGATACTCCACGCGCTGCATGTCGTGCAGCCAAGCATGCTCGGGGCCGATGGCGGCGTAGTCCAGACCAGCGCTGACGCTGTGGGTCAGCTCGATCTGGCCGTCGTCATTGGCTAACAGCCAAGTCTTGGTTCCCTGAAGAACGCCGAGGCGGCCGCCCTGGAAGCGGGCTGCGTGGCGCTCTGGGACAATGCCGTCACCACCTGCTTCTACGCCGATCATGCGCACATTGGGGTCTTGAAGAAAGGGGTGGAAAAGGCCGATGGAATTGCTGCCTCCGCCGACACAGGCGACGAGCAGATCAGGCAGTTTGCCTTCGCGCTCTAGAATCTGCTGGCGTGATTCCACACCGATGATGCGGTGAAAGTCCCGCACGATCATGGGGAAGGGGTGCGAACCTAGGGCGCTGCCGAGGATGTAGTGAGTGCTGTGTACATTGGTCACCCAGTCACGCATGGCCTCATTAACAGCTTCTTTTAAAGTCGCCTGACCAGCCGTGACGGCTACGACTTTGGCACCGAGAAATTTCATGCGGGCGACATTCAGCGCTTGGCGCTCCATATCGACTTGTCCCATGTAAATGGTGCAGTCTAGGCCAAAGCGCGCGCAGACCGTGGCCGTGGCGACTCCGTGCTGACCAGCGCCAGTTTCAGCAATGATGCGATGTTTCCCCAAACGTTGAGCGAGCAGGGCCTGACCGAGGGCGTTATTGATTTTATGGGCACCTGTGTGCAGCAGGTCTTCACGTTTTAGATAAATACGGGCACCACCGAGTTTTTGCGTCCAACGTTCAGCAAAATAGAGCGGTGTGGGGCGTCCGACGTATTCATGCAGCAGTCGGTTTAGCTCGGTTTGGAAAAGTGGGTCGGCTTTGGCGCGCTCGTATTCTTCCGAGAGTTCGTTCAGCGCGGACATCAGTGTTTCCGGCACAAACATGCCGCCATAGCGACCAAAGTGGCCATGTTTGTCGGGCATTACGGGGAGAGGAGCGGCGGTAGCGGTCATGTCGATAAGATTATCTAAAACAGAATACGCCAGATGGCAACGCTAGGACACAAACGGCTTGCAGGATTGATGTCGTGCCCTTTTGATAGAGCACGAATGGAGATAATTGCCCTCAATCTGCCCGACTTAGGCGGCACGCTCGAAAGTGTCAAACGTACCATGGCCGGCCAAGGCCTCAGTGCGTGGGGAATGGTGGCGGTGGCTTTCCTGGCTGGATTGGCCGTGGCGCGAGGCATCGTGGGGCAGATCCTTAGCATGATCAGCCTGAGTCTTTCGGTGTTGGCAGCCATGTATGTCTTTCGCCACCGGACAGAGCTTTTCGGTGCTTACGCCCCGAATATGAGCACGGATACCTTACTCATAGTTTCTGGCGCGGCAGGGCTGTTGGCGTATTTTTTGGTGCGCGGAGTGGTGAATTTTTTGGCTGGCTTTGGGTTGCTGTCTTTTTTGGCCAGCATGACTGGCTGGAAGGCGGGCATTCTGAGTCTGCTGCCATCAGGTGTTTTCGTTTGGCTTTCAGCCATGGTGCTGCGGCTCGTCGGCAGTGTTTATGGTCTAGAGAATGCCAACGCGGAGCAGTTAGGCGGCGGTGTGAAGAGTGACTTGGGTGCGTGGATCGAGCAGATAGCTCAAAAGATCGACCGCACTTCCATCGGGAAAATCACGGAACAGTTAGATCCCTATGATGTGCGGGCTACGGCGAATCTGGCGCGTCTGCTTATACTCTGGCCAGATGGCCGCGTCTGGCAGCAGCTGGCTGCGCGCGGGCCAGAAACTGTCAATGTGTTAAATCATCCTGACATCATCGCCCTCGGCGCCGATGAAAAGGTGCGTCAGGCCATCGGGTTAAAAGATTTTGCGGGGCTCATGCAGCTGCCTCAGGTGGAAAGAGCAGCCTCCAATCCGCAGTTGGAGCCCTTTCTCAAGGGCCTGGCTTTGGAAGAGGCTATGGACAGCATTGTGTATCAGGGAAGATGATCCAAAAAAGATTGATGGTTTGGGGCGCGATTGCGTCAGAGAACGTCGCCTTCTATGTCTGAAAAAGTCATTCCCCTGACCGTCACCGCGCGTCGCCTGCTTCAATTTGCTCATGCGCATTGGCGGATGGCACTGTTGCAGCTCACGCTTGCCATGATCGGCACCAGTCTGATCATCGTCTTTCCAGGCGTGGTGCAGTGGTTTGTGGATGACATTATTCCGAATAAAGACATCCCTGGGATCTGGCGTGCAGGCGCTTTGGCTTGTGGCGCTTTTTTCCTGCGCGAGTTGCTTTTTTATGCCCGCACGAGAGTGAACAGTGTCTTTGAGCAGCGCATGATCTTTGATCTACGTGGGCAACTGCACCGGAAGATTGCTAGGCTGCCGCTAGCATGGTTCGATAAACAAAGCACGGGCGATATCCTGACACGCATGGCGGATGACGTGCCTGCCACTCAGCGGGTGATTTTGGAAAGCATCGAGCAGGGTTTCACCTCTGTCCTTCAGATCATCATCGCAGGGATCGTGATGTTTTACACGAATTCACAATTCGCTCTGATCGTCATGATACCCACGCCGTTTATCGCCGCTGGCGGCTGGCTCTTTGCACGCTGGATCGCTCCACGGGCAAAGATAGCCCGGGAAGCCAGCAGTCATATGAACTCGTTGCTGCATGATACGATCACGGGCATTCGCCAGGTGAAAAGCTACACCGCAGAAGATATCAAGCAGGAGGACTTTAATGTGGCCAGCCATACCTTGCGTCGTTCGCAGCAGCGGCTGATGACCGCCTGGGCTGTGTATAATCCATTGATGGGATTCTTTGGCAGCTTCGGCCTCGTATTGCTTTTATGCATGGGAGCTTACGGTGCCATTCAGGGGCAAATTACCACTGGGGAGCTTTTTAAATTCATCTTTCTTCTTGGCTTCTTCTTTGAGCCAATCGCCCGTCTTCATGGCGTGAATCAGACCATCGTCACCGGTCTGGCCAGTGCAGAGCGTGTCTTTAAAGTGCTGGATCAGGAAGGTGAAGAGGATCTGGAGAAAGGCTTGGCGCTGCAGCGCGCGAAAGGTGCCATCGATTTCCGCGATGTGACCTTTGGCTACAACCCAGAAAAGCCCGTCATCCAGGGGCTAAATCTGCAAGTCTTGCCACGGCAAACGGTGGCCATCGTGGGTGCGACGGGGTCTGGAAAGTCCACACTCTTCCAGCTACTCACTCGTTTTTATGATCCGCAGTCTGGCAGTATCACGCTGGATGACCATGCGATCACGGATTACAGTCGGGTGTCTCTGCGTGACTCTTTGGCTTATGTGACACAGGATGCTTTCCTGTTTGCTGGGACGATCCGGGATAATCTCCGTCTTGGCAACGCCGCTGCGACTGACGAACAGATGTGGCAAGCGCTGGATCAAGCCTGCGCGGCAGAGTTTGTTCGGCGGAATCCGAGCGGGCTTGATGCCCAAGTCGGTGAGCGCGGCGTTATGCTCAGTGGCGGGGAACGGCAGCGCATTGCGATGGCCCGTGCCTTTCTCAAGGATGCTCCGATTCTCCTCCTGGATGAGGCCACAAGTGCTGTCGATACCAAGTCTGAGCAGCTCATTCAGCAAGCCCTGGAAAAACTCCGCCAAGACCGCACCTGCCTTGTCATTGCTCACCGCCTAAGCACGGTGGTCAGCGCCGATGCAATTTATGTTATGCGTCAAGGCGTGGTTCTGGCGCATGGTCGTCATGAAGAACTCGTTCAAACTTGTCCCTATTATCGTGAGCTAGCTAGCTTGGCGCTTCTGTAACGGATTAGGTTTGGGGCACTCTGTGATTGCAGTGCTCAGAACGTCATTCTATGTCATACAACCATGCCTGAAACGCCACATCCTCTCGATCAACTCCGCCAAGAAGCCTGGATTGGCGATGCGGTCCTGGAACTCTATGTGCGCAGTTATGTCCTGCGTGAGGTAGGTGGTGTGGATGCTGCCATGAAGACGCGCTTTACCTGCAATCAGTTCCTCAATTGCTTTGGCAACCCCACCAAGGTGGAGGCGGACATTGGCGTGGTCTATGCGCGTGAGGGCCTAGAGGCAGCCTTTTCCTGGATTCGAGAGCATCTTGAGCCTCTTTTCAAAAAGCAGGAATCCAAGCGAACTCCAGCTCGGAGGTGAAAAATTGAATAATATGATTATTATAGAAAACTTGATAAATTGGATTTTTGAGGGACACTCTGATTGATGCCCTCATTTCATCTTCAAGATCTTTTAGTTCAAGCTGCCGCGAAGTTCCCCGAGCGGACGTTTTTGTTTCAGGATGAGGCTGTTATCACCTATGAGCAGGCAGCGTTTAAGGTGGATCAGATTGCTTCAGGGATGCTGGCGCGCGGTGTTCGTGCGGGAGATCGAGTCTTGCTAGTGATGGAGAATCGGGTGGAACTTCCACTGTTGACGTTGGCCGCGACCCGAATCGGGGCGGTCTTTTCAGTACTGACGGCGCAGATCATGCTGGAGTCATTTCAGCGAATTGTCGGTCAGTGTGAGCCTGCTTTGGTCGTTATCGAGGCCCGGCGACCAGAGCTTCGTGATGGCTTGCAAGCGGCGGTCGTTTGGCTGGATGGTGTGCCTGAGGAGCACGCTATAAACGACCATTCCTACGAGGCTTTAGAGCAGGGCGAACGGACAGAAATCCCGCCTTCTGACGGCGGGGACGCGTTGGCGTTTCTTGTCTTCACTTCGGGATCAACTGGGATGCCACGCGGGGTGATGCTGAGTCATGCGAATGTCGGCTTTGTGACAAAGGCGATCATGCAGAGGCTGAATTACCAAGAGACAGATCGGCTGGCGTTGCTGCTGCCGATGTCTTTCGACTACGGCTTCTACCAAATTTTTTATGCGCTGATGTCTGGCTGCGCTGTGTTTATCGGCCGCTCTGAGATGTCGGGCCCTGAGCTGCCACGCATCCTAGCGCGCCACGAGATCACCATCGTTCCAGGTGTGCCCACGCTTTTTGCAGGATTGATTAAAATGCAGTCCTATCGCCCTGTGCCGTTGCCGCATTTACGCCTGCTAACCAATACGGGAGATCATCTGCCGCTGCCTCATATCCGTCAGCTTCAGCAGCTCTTTCCTGCTGCGCGGGTTTTTCCGATGTATGGCCTTACTGAATGCAAGCGTGTTTCGATTCTACTGCCGGAGGAGATCGATGCTCACGAAAACAGTGTAGGTCGTGCGCTGGATGGCACTGAAGTCTGGGCTGAGTCACCAGAAGGCCAACAGTTAGCGCCTGGAGAAGTGGGTGAGTTCATTGTCAGTGGCCCCAATGTCGGTCTTGGCTACTGGCGTGCGCCTGAAGAGACGGCCAAACGTTATCGCAGTTTAGCAAATGGTAGTCGCCTGCTGGTGACGGGCGATTATGGTGCTGTCGATGCAGAGGGCTTCTTGCATTTTCACGCGCGCAGTGATTTCATGATCAAACATCGTGGCCATAGAATGAGCCCCGTAGAGATCGAGGAGGCGGCTTGCCGATCCCCACTGATTACTGCGGCTGGTTGTATCAAAGACGAGACCAAAAACACGCTTTGTTTGTTCCTTGCTTGCCATGGCGATCAGCCAGATGACGCTGCGCTGTTTGCAGAATTAGCTCAGCACTTGGAGCGTGCGAAATTGCCGGATCGTCTCATCTATCTAGCTGAATTGCCGCGCACAGCTAACCAAAAGGTAGATCGCAAAGCTCTGCGCGCCCTTCTCACTCAAGAAGCATGAATCCGACTCTCGCCAATCAGATCGTTAAAAGGCATGGCACGCCCTTGTATGCCTATGATTTAGCGGAGGTCAGTCAGCGTGCCGCTGAGTTGGCTGCGGCTTTACCTGCGGGCGCTAGTGTTTGTTATTCGTTTAAAGCGAATCCCTTGCCAGCATTGGCTCGTCGAGTGCGTGAGTCGGGAGGGCGTGCTGAAATCACTTCAGAAGGTGAGCTGGCGGCTGCCCAAGCTGCGGGCTTTGCAGGTGAACAGATGCTTTTCGGTGGTCCAGGTAAGACGAGGACAGAGATTCAGCTAGCTCTGGAAGCCGGCGTGCGCCAATTTTCAGCGGAGTCCTTCCGTGACTTGCGCGTGCTCTCTGAGATGTGTGTTAAAGCGCAAGTGACGGCAGAAGTCTTACTGCGGGTCAATCCATCCGAAGCGCCGGATGCGCGACTCGCCATGACAGGGGTCGAAAGTCAGTTTGGTTTTGAAGAGTCTCTGCTACTAGATCCAGCGGCACGCGAGCAGCTAACTTTGCCCCTGGTAAGCGTCATCGGTATTCATATCTATTTTGGCACTCAGGTCGCTGGAGTGGACGCTCTAGTCACAAATACTCGCCGTGCTTTGGCCTCTGCGGAGCGTGTGCAGCAGGCTTTGGGAGCTGAATTTAAAGTCGTCAATGTCGGTGGCGGTTTTCCCTGGCCCTACGGCAATGATCACGCTCGACCTAGTCTCGATGGATTGCGGGAAAAGCTAGATGAAGTATGGCTTCAGAGTCCTTTTGTGACTCAAGGCGTGCAGATTTGGTTTGAGGCTGGACGGTACCTGAGTGCTAGCAGTGGGTGGCTCATCGCTCAAGTTCTGGAGGTGAAACGCCTGCCGACAAAGACCTTTGTGATTCTAGATACTGGGATTCATCATCTCGGTGGTATGGCGGGGTTGGGTCGAGTGCCGCGTGGGGGGGTGACGATCTTTAATCTAAGTCGTGACGTTTCTGCGGAACCTTTGATTACGGCAGATGTTGTCGGCCCACTCTGCACTCCTTTGGACAGCCTAGCGCGCGGTTTAAAAATCCCTGCGGTTGAGTCAGGAGACCTCATCGGGATTCCCAATGTGGGAGCTTATGGACTTACCGCGAGCTTGCTGGCCTTTCTGAGTCATCCGCCGCCAATTGAGGTGACGCACGAAAACGGCCGCGAATGTGAAGCTTGGCAATTACGTCATGGCCATGCACGAATCTCTGTTTAAGCTTACCTTTTCATGCCAACCATTGAAACACGCCTTCTGGATCTTCTTCGCCCTTTTCTCCGTCTTTTGCCGTCGGATCAGACTCTAGCCATGGATGCTGAGCTGGGTAAGCTTGGCCTGGATTCCTTGCAATCCATTGATCTCTTGATGGCGCTTGAGCAGGAGTTTGAGGTGCAGATTCCAGATGAGAAAATCACCGTGGAGTCCTTTGCGACACCCGCGCATTTGTTGGCGCTCGTTTCTTGAAGATCAAAGGCCCCAGTCTCCTTCAGCCATGACACTGCGGATGTCCTGGCCTTTAAACTCAGGCGGCAGGCAGTAAAAATGATTCACTGCTTCCTCACGCTGATAAGCTTGAGAAACGCCAGTCCATGGATCTTCTGGCATAAACGCGGCTAGGCTGATGAATGGCCACCAGTTGCCATGGACTGCGGGTGACTTCCCGATCAAATGGCCGACCATGGCTAGCAGCTCGCGGTTTGTATCATGGGTGGTGAACCAGTCCATGACCTTCCAGCTCGATACGCCTTTGACGGATTTTGGGGTCAGCATGAGATAGCTACTTAGCTGGCCCTGAGGATCGACGATGCCGATGAAATGGTGCTCTCTCATGGATGATGCGGCATACCAACGCAGGTACTCTGGTGTCACATGCTTTTGTACGAACTTTTGCGGGCGTGCTGGATCGATGGATTGCACACGGTGGAGATCGGTCGTGATTTCGCGACCATTGGTCAGAGGCAATAGGTCAGAATTCATTAAGCCTGCTAACCTAGCCAAAGAAATGCCCCGGATGATCAAGCTTCGGCGAATTTGAGTGCGTGAAATCCAGCCCCAGCGTTGGAGTAGCGCCTGCACTTCTGGACTCGGCGTGGTATCCACGAGCAAAGCTGAGCGGCTCTGGCGTTGCAGCATCATACCCATCGCGAGCGCGGCATTGCGGTGATCTTCGGCGACTGCCCATGTCGTGGCAATGAGGGCCGGGATTGGCCTCCCTGAAGAATCCTCATAAAAGGTGGGAATGACGCCGAGATAACCCACGACCTGTCCTGCATCACGCAGCACCCAGCCGCGGCAAGGGTGGGCGTGGGCAAAAGGATTCTCGTCCCACCAGTAGGCCATGCGTTTGAGCCACTGTTCGGTGTTGCATGCGCCCTCGCCCGTAAATTGCGTCATCAAAAACGGCACCAACTCTGCACGAGCGGAGGAGCTGTCTTGAAAGGGTTCTAGCTGGGCAGGCATTCATGCCATTTAGGCCGAGAGGGGAGGATTGCCAATGAGAAAATTAGATCGTTGGTAGCTTCCATTCACCACGCATGAGTCGGTGCTTCATGAGTTCGTTGGCAGCAGTGTCATCTCCAAAGTTTTCTGTCTCAGGATTCCAAGCGAGAGCACGCTTGGCGCGCAGGCAGGCAGAGGCCAGCTGTGGCAGTGTGTCGCTGCGGACAGAACTTTCGATGCCGCAGATGGCTTGGGTTTTGCCTTGGATGGCATCGACAAAATTGCGCGTGTGCTCTTGGCTTTCCTGGAGCTTTATGGGCATGGTACCGACTTTGTTTTGCGGATCACGAAGGATGGCTTCGTCACTGGCCTGGATCATGCCCCTGCGCACGTGTAGCCAACCCTTGTCACCGATAAACCGTGCGCCATGGGAGATTTCCGTGCTTTCATTGGCAAAGAGTATGGGAGCAGCCGAGGCATATTCGAAGCGCAGTTTCCAGCTTAGCACGGCGTCACATCCACCATCCTTCGGATAGTCGGCGCTGCCTTCGACCTTGATGGGTCCTGTAGCGTCTGTGCCATTTCCCCATTGGGCGATGTCGAGATTGTGAATGCCCCAGCAAGAGATCATGCCGAGTGAAAAGTTCGTGATGTTTTCATGATTATCACGCTTCAACTTATCGGCATGAAAGGGTGTCATGGGAGCTGGGCCTACCCATCGTTCCCAATCGACGAAATCCGGCACTGGTTGCTCTGACCAAGCGGGTGTTGTTTTGCCGCCTGGGACGCCGACTTGGATTTCTCTGAGTTTTCCGAGGCATCCATTCTGCGCTAATTCAGCCGCCCAACGGAATTTTAAATCGGATCGCTGCTGGGTGCCGAATTGAAAGACGACTTTCATTTTCCGAACTGCTGCACGCACCAGCTTTGCCTCTTCGATGGACATGCCCATGGGCTTTTCGTGGTAGATGTGCTTTCCATTCAAAATGGCATCTGCTGAGGGAATGCTGTGCCAGTGGACTGGTAGTGCCATGAGCACGGCATCAATAGCTGGGTTGCGGTTGAGCTCGCGGAAGTCGCTGTAGATCTTTCCATCTGCGCTGCCGTAGCGCTCTTTGAGGTGACCCTGTGCTCGGTCGAGGTTGTTTTGATTCACATCACAGAGGGCTACCACGCGCACGTCATCGTGATTTAGAAAGGCTCTCATATCTCCGGTGCCTTGTGCGCCACAACCGATCACACCGAGAGTGATCTTATTCGATGGGGCAGTTTGGGAGCGCAGCAATCTTGCGGGGACAAACATCGGCGCGATACCTGTGGCGAGGATGGTTTTGAGAGAAGAGCGTCGGTTCATCCCATCCAAACGATGATGTGGGGTGCCTTTCTCGGACATTTATTGTGCCAAATCGGTCTGCATGACATTTTGTGGATTGCCTTTTCTCACAGTTTTGCGGATACACTCCGGCATGGCTTGGAGATTTGATAAGGCAATCATTCGCGGAGAGCTCGACAACACTGAGCGGGGACGTTTGCAGCTGAGGCTGGAGATTGTTGGTTATCATGAGCCCATCTGCCTGGATCTCATCGGCGATGCCTGGAGAGACGTGGCTGGCAGTCGTCTGAGCTTTGTGAATCCCAGTCCTGAGCCACAGGCTCCAATGCCGCCCTTTTTAGCACTTCAAACAGGCGTTGTGGGAGACGTCACCGCTTCTCGTAAGGTGCGGGTCTTTACTGTGCCGCAAGATGAGTGGCTGGTGGCGTATCAGGAGGATCGTATTCAGGATGTACCTACGGAGTGGCGGAACAGTCTTTATTTGGAATGGTTCACCCCAGCCTACGGAAGGTGTCTTGTAGAGAGTGCTGATTTTGAGATCATCGTCCATGAACATGCCTGGGAGATGGATGAGGACGAAGAGGCAGCTCAGAAAATGGCCAACATGCATGCCATGCGCGAATACCTCGCCGACGTCATCCAGCGGAAAGAATCTTCGGACGACGAGGCTGAGGAAGAGGAGTCATTCACCGAGGAAGCCTGGGAGGAGGAGCTGAAAGCCTCTGATCGCCTCAATGATGCGAACATGGAGGCGATCGACAAGTATGAGGAAGATGAGGATCAAGAGGAGAA
>JAIXOU010000039.1 GCA_027486585.1 Verrucomicrobiaceae bacterium
CCGAGAACGTCGCGTTTGAGTGGTGGTGTTGAATCAGCTGTAAGCATAAGTGCCGTAGCTTGGCTGCTACGACCTTTACACACTACGACCTTCCAACGGTGCTAGGTTTGACGGATACGTGGTAACGATTGACGGTCTTGATGCCGTTGCCATGCCATTCTTCCAGCATCTTACCGCTGGCATCGTAGCTCATGCCCCGCCAGAGGAAGTCACCCGTGGAGCTGCCCTCATGGATGGAGCTGAGGAATCCTCAAAAAGCACGAACGCGCCGAGTTATCCAAAGGGGGCTAAGTCACACTAGGCATTGATAATGAAGGAATTAAATCTCAAAGAGCGTTGCAAATGCACTATGAGGCTGGCAACTTATTTGTGCCCGGTCCGAACCCAGCCAATGCCATTGGTTGGCTCGTGGGTTCATTTTTTATCTTGGCGCAATGACCCCGTTTCCCTCTTTGTTATCGACAAAACCTCTTTCCATAAGCCCAACTTGGTTTTGCCGTAAAAGTATCTTTTTTTATCCTCAGTGAAAACAATAGTATCTGAAGCAACTATGAATATTTCAGTTTCACTATTAGAAGATTTAATCGACAGGCTGGCACCAGTTAACATTATCAGTAATTCGTCACGTTGCACCCAAGTTGTATCCTTGGCAACAATAGCATCACATAGCATGTGAATCTGTTTCTGTTCGGCAATTTTTTTGCTAAAGTTGCCGTCAATATCGCTATCAAAGTTTATGCAAAAAGTGACTGAGAGTGATGGTGCGTTCCGCATTGCTAGTTTAACAGAATCCAGACGCGTCAACTCAGCAGAATGCTTGCATCCTACGATGACACAAAATAAACCCAAAAAGGTGCAACGAAATATTCGATTCATTTTTTCCACATTTGTTGTGATGCACCGTATTGCCTAGTCCACCATGCATCGTATGGCTTAAAGCTAGGATTAGGAGAAATCCCCCCAAGCCCCCCCCATCACGGGTATTAACGTGGAAGAATATCCATAAATTGCAATTTCCTTCCCCATGGCTTTTGCACTTATTCCAAGGCTAGACATGTAGTTCAAAGATTGCTTAGAGCCATCACCACAAAGACACGACGCAAAAACTATTTTTGTTCTAGTCGGTATTGCATTAACAAGATTCACCCAACTAGAACTGGTTGGCGTAAGCCCATTCCCTTTCTTGCCGAACTGCATTCCGAAGCCAAGCTTTGCATCTATAAATGAATGATCGATTATCATTACGCGATGAATATCATTGATTTCCATTACTTTAGCAAACTTTGCCATATCTAGATTATTTAAATCCATAACCCAATCTTTGTTGTCAACTCCTGCATAATACCGAGCTGCATTTTCCATTTCAGCGCCGCCTTTGTCCTTGGAATCATAAAAAGCGAATGTTTTTGTACTACGATCTGAAATCTCCCACATGTCGCTTGCTTCCTGATTAAACAAATGAAAGAAAGCCGCTGAATACGCACCATCGGCAAATTTACCACCAAGCGCCACAGAGGCCAAACCGCCGCTGACTGAAGCAATGGCGGTTCTACCAATGACGGACGCAGCTGAACGGTATGTCGCACTTGTCTGATCGTACAAGGTAGTATTCCCAAACAACTTCGTACCGACTCCTGATATTCCAGCTCCGACAATGCCACCAATGAAGCCGTCTTTGAAACTGCCTCCGTTGGCTGCTGACATGGCACCGCCTGCCACGCCATGGGCAGCTAGATGAATGGCGGTTCCTGAAATACTTGTACCACCAGCCAACATACTCCCTTGGGCAACACCGAGTCCATGCATGTATCCGCCGATGATGGCATTGACTGCCCCATTGGCTGCGCCTATGACCGCTGCTTTTAAGACGTCTCCAAAGGTGCCTCCAGCAATAGTGGTGTTGACTGCACTCCATGCGGCCCCCACGGTGGCACCGAAAACGGGGTCAGGGTGCAACTGGCTGACAATTTTCAGCGAGCCATTGAATCAGATTATTTAGTCAAGCAGTTGCACCCTGACCCCGTTCTCTGACCCCGTTCTCCCCAGGGTAATTATCGCTGGAACGCTTGATCTTTAGGCTTTCATGTCGCCTGACCCCGTTCTCACTGACAACTTCCTACTTCTCGGCAACTTCTCTCTCAGGGTTCAGCGTTAGCCGCAAATGCGGTCACAAGCAGCTGGTGCGTTATGCGAAGAACCAGTCGCCTTCGGGATTGAGTGCGCTCGTGAAGCGGAAGTTGGTGAACTTGTGCGTCTCGACGAAATCCTTAAATCTCTGGGTGCAATACCGGTGACCAGAGCGGACGGTTGAGATGTAGAACAGGTCTGCTCCTTGCCATTGCGAAAAATCAAACTTCCAGAGGCGCATGCCGCCCTTTGAAAGGTCGTAAAAGCCTGTGGTAGCATCAATCGATTCTGGGGTAGCTCGGCTCACATCAATTTCTGCGGGGTGAAAAACTTCTCCCAACTTCTGGGTGCGGTCTCGCTGATAGGGCCGAGCCGGGACACCAGTGAGAGCTTGCGCCCAGTGATAATGAGGGTCTGGCAGCTTTTGTAGTGCTTTGGAATCTACTTTCCGCAATTTCTGCGGGTAGAAGTCCACTCCCGATAGTCCAGCCTCCTGAAATGCCTTCACCACGCGTTCCGTCAACAGCATGCAGTCCAGAGAATGCATGATGTCAGGCCACCGTTTTGCATAATAATAGACATCAATTTCATAGGCACCCGGCAAAACGTCTTGAACGACATGCTCACCCACTTGAATTGAACCAAAGGATTCCCCCCTGAGTTTTCCGCCAGGGCCAGGGTTGTGCGGTTCGATATGATAGAATTTCATTGTTTGAGAGATAAGATGCCAAGCTTGTGATGTGGTTACATGACTTTTCGAGATATAACTTATTCACTTTCAATAACAACTACGGCTGATTTTCCTGAGGCTAGCTCGGCGTGTTTGATCATTTTTGGCTTCCTCAGTTCCGTGCATGAGGTGCAACGGTTAAAGTGGAACAGGTTTGCAACCTGTTTTCCACATACCAACAGGTTGCAAACCTGTTCCACTTTCTTTTTAGATAACACCCACACGCTGCGCTAGGAATGCGCACATCCAAGAAAGTGTATGTGGGGTGAATGCCAGATCGGGTGCAATCGTTCTGTCCTTGCTGCTTGAGCGAAGTGGAACTAACTGACCTTCCATGCTCCCAGCCCTCACTGAACTCATTCGTCGACGTCGATCCATCAAGCCTGTGGACATGGATTCAGGGCGTGAGGTGGATCGCGCGCTGTTGGTGGAATTGATCGAGAATGCCACCTGGGCACCCAATCATGGATTGACGGAACCCTGGAAGTTTCATGTGTTTCAGGGCGCTAACCGTGCTGATTTGGTGGCTATTATGCAGCAGACTTATCGCGAGACCACGCCGACTGCTGAGTTCCGTGAGGATAAGCTCAAAAAGATGGGTGAGAATCCCTTGCTGGCTAACGTCGTCATCGCATGCGTCATGGAGCGGAATGGCGGCACCAAAATCCCCGAGATCGAAGAGATTGAAGCTTTGGCCTGTGCGATTCAAAACCTTCAGCTCAGTGCCACCGCTGCCGGGCTGGGTTGCTACTGGTCGTCGCCGCCTTTGCTAGAGGCTGCGCCTTTTCGTGAATGGCTAGGCCTGCGCTCGGAAGATCGCTGCATGGGGCTGATTTATCTTGGCTGGCCAAAAGCCAGTTTGAATTGGCCTCGCAGTGTCAGACAGCCTGTCGAAAACAGGATCGTCTGGCATGGGTGCATCGCCAGACCGATGTAGGTTGGGAATGGCTGGCGGAGAGCAAGATCGCAAACACGAGAAATCTAGCCGCCAGTCTTCCCGACTTTCTCTGAAGGTGCGGGATTGACTCGGCCTTCGAGACTCCAAATCCAGTCGGGAAGATCGGCGATGGAAATCATGGGCGATATCCACACTCTTTTCCGCCGACCATTCCCAACCTACGGCTGCTCGGCACATCATTCCGGCGATGCACCCGTCTGGCATTGAGAGGTAGAGAAAATGACACCAAGACGCAGCTCTTATTTGTCCACAGGCTGATCCAAGAGTTTCTCCAAAGCAGCAGGATCAGTCACCGGTTTTTGGCAGGTGTAGTTTTGGCAGACATAGGCGGCGGCTTGACCGTTGACGGGCTGCATGCTGACGAGGGCTTCGTTGTGGCTACCTAGCCAAGTCTGAGCAGATCCGCCATCGACATGGAGCAGGACGGCGGTGGGCAGGAGTCGGCTGTGGACGACTCGTAACAAGGCCTGGAATTCAGGGGATGCTGCGTCGCCTGCGAGCACGATCTGCTGTTTGCCGCGATGGAGGAAGTCAGCGGCGAGGACCAGCATGGGCACAGCGCTGGGGTTGCTTTCCAGGGTGGTGCCAAAGAGGGTGATGATCTTTTTAGCCTCATCAGCATAGGCTTGCTGGTCGAGCATGGCGGACAAGCGGGCTAGGTTCAGCGCGGCGAGAGAATTCGGGGAAGGCTCGGCGCCATCGTAGTCTTCTTTGATGCGGAGAACAGAGTGCGCCATGTCAGTGTGCACGCTGTAGTAACCGCCTTTGTCTTTGTCTAGGAAGAGGGTGTCCATTTCGCTTTGCAGAGCTAGGGCCCATTGCAGCCATTTCACATTCAGTCCGGCCTGATAAAGATCAATCAGCGCGTGAATGAGCGCGGCATAGTCCATGGCAAAGGCCTTGGGACCGCGCTCACCCTCACGCCAACTGCGGTGTAGTCCTTTGCCGGGTTGAGCACAGAGTTGGTCATGCAGGAACTGGGCTGCTTGGCTGGCGAGTTCGATGAATTTCGGTTCGTTTAAGGCAGCCCCGGCACGTGCTAGGCCAGAGATCATGAGGCCATTCCAGGCGGTGATGATCTTGTCATCCAGATGCGGACGCGGGCGTTGAGTCCGGGCTTCAAAGAGGATTTTTAGGCCGCTGTCGACGATGGTTTGCACTTCTTCGGGCGTTTTCTTGAAGAACTCAGCGGTCTTCTTGATGGAAAAGGCGCGGAAGAGCGTGTTGGTGCCTTTGAGTTCGCCATGGGGATCGCTTTCTGGACGGGCGTTGCCATCGCGTCTGGCACCATAGGCATAACGAAAAAGGCTGCCGTTTTCTTTGCCGAGGAGAGCATCAATCTCGGCGGCGGTCCAGATGTAGAAGGCTCCTTCCGTTTTATGGGCGTCGTCTAATTTGCCAAGGCTGTCAGCATCCTCAGCGGAAAAGAATCCGCCTTCTGCATGGCGCAGATCACGCTGGGCATAGTTGACGATCTGACGGGTCACATCAGCCAGAAACGGCGCGCCCGTGACAAGGTAACCCTCCGCATAGGCCCAGAGGAGCTGGCCCTGATCGTAGAGCATCTTTTCGTAATGTGGGATGTGCCAGTAACTATCCACGCTGTAGCGGTGAAAGCCGCCGCCGACGTGATCCCAGATGCCGCCATTGGCCATGGCTTTCAGGGTGCGGAAAGACATCTCGGTCGCCCAGTCGCCTTCTGATTTCTTTTCGGGATGCTTGAGCCAGGCATGATGAATGCGCAGCAGCAGGTTGATGGAGGTGGAGCGTGGGAACTTCGGTGCGCCACTGAAGCCGCCTTCATGGTAGTCGTAGTTGCTGGCTAGTTCGTCATAGGCCTTTTGCAGCATGGCTTCCGTTTCGACGGCGGCACCGGTGTTTTCACCATCCAGATGCTCCTGGAGTTTCACAATGCTGCGCTCGGAGCTTGCGTTGATTTTTTCACGCTCCTCATGCCAGGCTTTGTTCAGCTCGATGAGCAGATTTTTGAAGCCAATGCGACCGTCTTTGTTTTCTGGCGGATAGTAGGTGCCGCCGAAGAAGGGCTTTAAGTCAGGGGTCAGGAAAACGGACATGGGCCAGCCACCACCGCCGCTGGCCGCCTGCACGTAGGTCATGTAGGTGAGGTCCACATCAGGCCGCTCCTCGCGATCCACTTTCACCGGCACAAAGTGATCATTGATCATCTTGGCCATCTCTTCGTTTTCAAAGGATTCGCGTTCCATGACATGGCACCAGTGGCAGGTCGAGTAGCCGCTGGAGAGGAAGATGGGTTTGTCCTCAGCCTTGGCCTTGGCCACAGCGGCCTCTCCCCAGGGGAGCCAGTTCACCGGATTGTGCGCATGCTGGAGCAAGTAGGGCGACTTCTCTTTGGCGAGGGCATTGGTGTGCTTGGGGGTAGCGGTGGGTTCACTCATGGCGGGGAGGTAAACGTGCCCGTCTCGGCCAGGGTTGCAAGGTCTGTCATGTTGCTTGAATTCTTGCTTCTCTCTGGACGCATTCCCGCTAGTCTGCTGCCGAATGTCTAAACGTCTTTTTCTTCTCGATGGTATGGCGCTACTCTACCGCGCGCACTTTGCCTTCATCAAAGCTCCCATCCGCACCAGCGATGGGATGAATACTTCTGCCTTGTATGGCTTTGCCAACGCCCTTCTGGATATCCTTAAAAATCAATCGCCGACCCATTTGGCGGTCGTTTTAGATACCTCGGCCCCAACACCGAGGCATGAAATTTTCCCCGAATACAAAGCCAAGCGTGAAGAGATGCCGGAGGATCTGGTGACCGCCATTCCGCAGCTGCACCGGCTCTGCGCGGCGATGCAAATCCCGCTGCTAACGCGGGATGGTTATGAGGCGGATGACATCATCGGCATCCTAGCCAAGCGGTCGGAAGGGCAGGGGTATGAAACCTTCATGGTCACTCCTGACAAGGACTTTGGCCAGCTCGTCTCTGACACCGTCAAGATCTACAAACCAGGTCGTCAGGGCGCAGACACGGAGATCCTGGGCGTGAAGGAAATCTGCGAGCGCTGGGGAATCGCGCGACCCGAGCAGGTGGTGGATATTTTAGCGATCATGGGAGATGCGGTGGACAATATCCCGGGCATCCCTGGTTTTGGTGAAAAAACGGCCACCAGCCTGATTCAGCAATATGGCAGCGTCGAGAATCTGATCGCCAATGCCGCTAACCTGAAGGGGAAACAAAAGGAAAAGGTGGAGCAGAATGTGGAGAAAGCCCTTCTCTCCAAACAACTGGCCACGATCATGCATGATGCGCCGTTGGCCGTTGAGTTGGATGATTTGGCGGTCAAAGGCCATGATGACGAGGCACTGAAAGCTCTGTTCACTGAGTTTGAATTCAATGCTTTGGGTCGCCGACTGTTTGGGGACGATTTTAAAGCTGGTCGTGGTCGTCAATTGGCGAAGGAGGCAGCAGCTCCGTTGGGCAATAACGGAGATCTATTCTCGATGGAAGAGACGATGCAGCAGGCAGCACCTTCTTTAAAAACGATCGCCGATACGGAACACAGCTATCACATGATTCGCAGCGCTGAAGAGCGTGCGGGTCTGCTCGCTGCTTTGGCTGCACAAAAGAGTTTTTGCTTTGATCTCGAGACCACATCTCTGGACCCACGTGATACGGAGATCGTCGGCATCGCCTTTTCATGGAAATCCCACGAGGGTTGGTTCGCGCTGCTGCCAGCAAATAGAGCGGAAGCAAAGGCCGTGCTGGAAGAATTCCGCTCCATCCTGACTTGTGAGGGCATCGAAAAAATTGGCCACAATCTGAAGTTTGATCTCAGTGTGCTGTTGGCTCACGGAGTGGAGGTGGCGGGGCCTTACTTCGACACGATGCTGGCACATTCCTTGATCGAGCCTGATCAGCGACATGGCATGGATTATCTCTCAGAGACGTATCTGAGCTACACACCGGTGCCAATCACAGCCCTGATTGGCACGGAAAAGAACGATCTCTTTAGCCAAACCACCATGGCTGACGTGGCGGCCAGTGATCCACAAAAAATCACGGATTACGCTGCTGAAGATGCCGATGTGACCTGGCAATTGGCAGAGAAGCTGCGCCCACTATTGACCGAGTATGGCGCAGACCGTGTCTTCCATGAGATCGAGTGTCCATTGCTGCCTGTGCTCACCAGCATGGAGAATTTCGGTGTGAAGATTGATGTACAGACGCTGCGTGAATTTGGCCTGGAGCTGGAGAAGAGGGCTAACCAAATGCATCAGCAGATCCATGAGGTAGCCGGCATGCCCTTCAATCTGAATAGCCCAAAACAACTCGGTGAGGTGCTCTTTGATAAGCTGAAGCTGATGGAGAAGCCCAAGAAGACTGCGACGGGCCAGTATCAAACGAACGAGCAGGTCCTGCAATCGCTCATGGGCACGCATCCGATCATTGCCGACATTTTAGAGTATCGGGAAGTGACGAAGCTCAAGAGCACCTATGTGGATGCTCTGCCGCAAGCCGTCTCCCGCGTCACCGGTCGCATTCATACCACCTTTCATCAGCTCATGGCAGCCACAGGGCGCATGGCTTCTAGCAATCCGAATCTTCAAAACATTCCCATTCGCTCAGACTCTGGGAAAGAGATCCGCAAAGCCTTTGTGCCAGGGGAAGAAGGCTGGGTGCTGCTCAGTGCTGACTACAGTCAGGTGGAACTGCGCGTCATGGCGGCCATCAGTGAGGATCCTGCCATGATTGAGGCCTTTCAAAACGGGCTCGATATTCATCAGGCCACCGCAGCGCGCGTTTATGGTGTGCCGCTCGATGGCGTGCTGCCCGAGATGCGGCGCACGGCTAAGATGGTGAACTTTGGCATCATCTATGGCATCAGCGCATTTGGATTATCTCAAAGATTGGGCATTCCGCGTGGTGAAGCGGCCACAATCATCGAAAACTACTTCAAGCAGTTCCCTGGGGTGCATCGCTACATGGAGCAGATCGTGGCTGACGCGAACAAGTATGGCTATGTTGAGACCATCACTGGCCGCCGCCGAGTCATTCGCGACATCAGCAGCGGCAATGCCACCATTCGTGGTGGTGCCGAGCGCATGGCCATGAACACACCGATTCAGGGCACCGCTGCAGATATGATCAAGCTAGCCATGATCAACGTCGCCAAGGCGCTCAAAGCCGCAGGCCTGCAAACACGCATGCTGCTGCAAGTGCATGATGAACTGCTCTTTGAGCTGCCAATGGCTGAAGTCGATCAGGCCAAAGCCATCATCTTAACCGAGATGCGCAATGCCCTGACATTGGGAGATGTGCCTGTGGATGTTGAAGCCGGCATTGGCGACAATTGGTTGAAAGCTCACTGAGATGAACGCCCTGCTTATCCATCCTGATGGCCGCCCAGAGGTCGTGTTTGGTCAGATCGACGGAGATCTCACCACACTGGCTGTGCTCACTCAGTCAGCCCTCTCTGCCCTAGACGCGGCAGCAGGTCAGTCTGGGCAATCCAGCATCGGTTCTCTCCAACTCCAGCATGAAGACTGCTGCATCACCATTCTGCCAATGCCACCTGTGTGCTGGCTGCGAGTGCAACACGAAAGCGGAGCCAGCGTCGCCCAAGTTCGCGAGTGGGCCGAACAAAATGTGCAGATCCATACGCCAATCAAACCGACGGCATCTCGCATCACCTCATTGGCAGATGCGCTGAATATCAATGCGTTGTGAGCAGCTGAATGTATGGGATCTAACGCCTTCGTCCCAATCAATGATTGGTTGATCGCTATCAGCATTACTTAATCACCATCCCTAGACTTGCAGCGGTGATGACAGGAACGGGATGGTGAAGAAAATCTTCGTCGTCGAAGTGCCACCATTCGCCAGTCAAAGGTTTGAGGCCGGCGCTGCGCATGGCGTGGTGGAGGAGGTCGAGGTTGCGCTGAACTTCGGGGTTGTTGGGGCGGATGGTGCTGGCGGCTTTTTCGAGGTCTTCGTCAAAATAGGTGGGCATGCGCTGCTCGCGGCCTTCCCGGTCGACGAGTGTGGCATCGAGGGAGATGCCGCCGCAATGGCGTGACCAGCCTGTGCTGGGCGCTAGAAACATGCCGGTGCGGCCACCGTGGGAATAGAGGACTTGCTGGGCCTCTGGGGGCCGCCAGGCATCCCAAATGCGGATGCCGTAACCCTTCTGACGCAGGGTTGCTTGTGCGTTTTTGAGTCGCTCGACGGTGGATGCTCGCAGCAGGCAGGGCATGAGTCTCGGATAAACGGGGCGACCCGCGACATTTTGTGCGGTGGCATACCGGAGATCGACGACAATGTCCGGGATGGCCTCCCGCACGTCCACCAGTCCGTAAGCGAGGGCTTTGGAAATGGCTTGATGGGGCACAATGGCGGTTCGCCGCTCGGGCGGGCCTGAGCTGCAGGCCGTGAGATAAAGGAGAATCAGGAGGTTTTTCCAGGCTTGCATGGCAGGCATGTGGCTTTTTTGCTTCCCTTGAGTGCAATGGCAAGGCAAGTTTCCGACATATCGCATGTCACGCTACGAACTCCTCAACGCTTTCCTTCATTTTCTGTTCTTCTTCATGGGAGCAGGGATTGGCTCCTTTTTGAATGTGGTGATCTATCGCCTGCCGCGCGGCATGTCGGTGAATCAGCCTCGGCGTTCTTTTTGCCCGACCTGTAAAAATCAGATTCCGATGTGGCTAAACATTCCTCTGGTGAGTTGGATCATGCTACGGGGAAAATGTGCGAAGTGCGACTCGGCGATCTCAGCGCGCTATCTCGGCGTGGAGTTGCTGACGGGTCTGTTGTTTTACGCGGTATTTTGGAAAGTTGGCGGTGACTGGGCGGCTTTTAAAGAATGGGGTCCGGCCATGCTGTGCCTGTGGATTTTTGTGAGTTTGCTGGTGTCCGGCAGTTTCATCGACATCGAGCATTTCATTTTGCCCCATGAGATCACCATTGGTGGCACGGTTATTGGATTGATCAGTGCGGCTTTAGTGCCGTCACTTGTGGGTGAGGAATTGCACTTGCGTGGATTCCTGATTTCGCTGGCCAGTGCAGCGCTGGGGCTAGGCGGTCTCTGGCTGGTGGTGGAGCTGGGGAAACTGGCATTTGGTCGCAAGAAGTATCGTTTTGATCAGGCCGCAGCCTGGAGCGTGACTCAACCCAATGACGAAGAACCGCCTGTGGTAACGCTGGCTGGTGAGGCCTATGGCTGGGGGGATATCTATTCACGCGCATCAGATCGCATGATCATCACCTGCTCGACGCTGCGTGCCAATGAACAGAGCTGGGAGAATGTGACGGCTGAACTCTGGATGGAAAAGCTCAAGGTCCGCGCAGCCGATGGAAAACTCGAAGAGTTTGCGCTAGAAGGTGTCACCACGCTCGAAGGCACCACCACGGAAGTCGTCATCCCACGCGAGGCGATGGGCTTTGGCGACGTGCTCTTGCTCATGATGATCGGCTCCTTCCTTGGTTGGAAAGCAGTGCTTTTCACCGTTCTTGCTGCATCCGTCTTTGGCACGTTGATTGCCGGTCTGGCCCGATTGGTGGGCCACAGTGAGTGGGGAGCCAAGATTCCCTTTGGGCCATATTTAGCAGCAGGCGCACTAGGCTGGCTGTTTTATGGTCAAGAAGTGCTGACCTGGTACATGGGCCTGATGGCACGTGGACAAGTGGAGGCTTTTTGATAGGGTTCGGCTCATCAGCTATAGAATACCGCTAGACTTCAGAACGATGAGGCACAGCCTAGAGGCTGTCAGCACTCCCCCCAGGCATGGCCATTCAAAAAAAAGCAAGCAGCTCAACGAAGGAAGCGCAACTACGCATCCAAATTCGTGACTTGCAGCAGCGATTGAAGCTTGAGCAGGCAACCCAGCAGGCCTTGGCTGAAAGCGAAGAGCGCTTTGCATTGGCCGTTCGCGGCACAACTGATGGGATCTGGGATTGGAACATCCGCACCGGAACCGTGTATTTCGCGCCGAGATGGAAAAGCATGATTGGCTATGAGGATCATGAGCTGCCCAATCATTTCAAAACCTTTGAAGATCATCTGCACCCAGAAGATCATGATCGGGTTCTGCGTACGGTGAAGGAATACCTGGCGGGAGATCTGGATCACTACGCGGCTGAGTTTCGATTTCGACATAAAGATGGCAGTTACCGCTGGATGCTGGCGCGTGGGAATGCGCTCAGGGATTCCAAAGGTAAGCCCTACCGCATGGCAGGCTCACACACGGATATCACAGAGCATCAGGAGGCATTGATGGCGCTGGCAGAGAGTGAAGAGCATCTATTATTAGCCAAGGAAGCCGCTGAAAGTGCGAATCGCGCCAAGAGTGAGTTTTTGGCAAATATGAGCCATGAGATTCGCACGCCAATGAACGGTATCTTGGGGCTTACCGAATTGCTGTTGGGCATGCCGCTGAGTCCTGAACAAAGAAATTATGAGGGCTTGGTCCGGCAGTCAGCTGAGTCACTGCTGACCATCCTCAACGACATTCTGGATTTTTCCAAGATCGAGGCTGGCAAGATGTCTCTGGATTTGCAGAAGTTTGATCCTCGCGAGGCGATCTCAGGCACGGTGCAGAGTCTTGGCGTGCATGCCTCAGAAAAGGGACTGGAGCTGGCTTGCGAGATTGATCCAGAGATTCCTGAGGTGCTCGTTGGTGATCAAGGACGGCTGCGGCAGATCCTCATGAATCTGGTGGGGAACGCACTCAAATTCACTCATGTGGGTGAGGTTGTGGTTAGTGCAGAGCAGGAGTCTCGGCAGGGCAATCGAGTGGTATTGCATTTTCAGGTGCGTGACACGGGGATCGGGATTGCGCCAGATAAGCATGACAAGATTTTTGAGGCCTTTACTCAGGCGGAAAGTTCCACGACACGGCGCTATGGCGGCACGGGTTTAGGCCTCACGATTTGTCGTCAACTGGTGGATCTCATGGGCGGGCAGATTTGGATGGAGAGCACGCCAGGACTAGGCAGCAGTTTCCATTTCACGGCACACTTCACCGTAGGCTCACGGGCAGGGAGATCCCGGGTGCTGATCCCTGCCAAGATGCGTGGGTTGCCTGTGCTCGTGGTGGATGATCATGCCACAAGCGGGAACATTCTGCAGCGTATGGTGGCGCATTGGGGATTGAAGCCGACGTTGGCTGCCAGCGGTGCGCAGGCCTTGCAAATCTTGAGGCAAAAACGATCCGTTCCCTTTAAATTGATTCTGCTGGATGTCATGATGCCGCAGATGGATGGGATCGAAGTGGCGCGTCGTTTGCATGAGGCCTTTGGGGCTAAGGCACCGCCGATCATGCTACTGTCATCGGCTGGCGATTTCATGCAGTTGGCAGATGCACCGCCGCACCTTTTCTCCCGAGTCGTGACGAAGCCCATTAAGCCCAGTGATCTGCTTTTGGGAATGAAAGCCACGCTGGGACTGCTGAAAGACTCTGAGGCCAAGCCAGATGACATCATTCTCACCGCTGCTCGGCCACTGAAGATCTTGCTGGCTGAAGATGGGCGGGTGAATCAGATCGTGGCCTCAAAGCTTCTCCAGCAGCGTGGGCATTTGGTTACGGTCGTGGACAACGGTTTAGCCGCTCTGAGGGCCTTGGATCGGGAACGTTTCGACGCGGTGCTGATGGATGTGCACATGCCCGAGATGAGCGGTCTGGAGGCCACTCAAAAAATCCGTGAGCAAGAACAGCAAACAGGCAAGCACCTGCACATCATCGCGATGACCGCCAATGCCATGGTTGGCGACCGAGAGCGCTGTTTGGCTGCCGGGTTGGATGATTATCTTTCCAAGCCGGTGCGCTCAGCTGATCTTTTTCGGGCGGTGGAGTCGGGAGTGCTTGGGCAAAAGTCCAGCACTGGAGCTTCTGCGGCGCGAAGTAAGGAGACGGTTTTTTCTGCCAGTGAATTTGCCCGCTGTACTGGGGATAAAGTTCTCATGCGTGAGCTCCTGGCGATCTTTTCCGAAGATGCGGGTGCGCTTCTGCGTGATGCTTCAGACGCGATGGCACGTGGAGATGCCTCTCTGTTGTATCAGGCTGCACATTCGCTCAAAGGCATGATCGGAGCCTATGCAGCACCGCAGGCCTTCCAGGCTGTGAGTCGCCTCGCGGAGTTGGCTCAGGAAGAGAAGATGTCAAAAGCCGCGGGTGCTTTTACCCGGGTGCGTCGTGAAATCCGGCGTCTGGAATCAGCGCTGACGGAGTTTGGCAGGACTTTGTAGCCCACAGCCCATTAGCTCTGCAAGGTTTCCACACGCATCCAGCTAGGCTCACTGCGCACGCATTTTAGAGCACGCAGGGCGTCAAGTGCTTGGAGCATGTCACCGAGTTTGGCATCGTGAATCATGAGCACCAGGCTGGTGCTGCCACTGGTGTCTTCCAGATCTTCAGGCTGAATCATGGAGGAAATGCCAATGTGACGTTTGCCGAGTTCCGCGGAAACTTGGGCCAGCACACCCGGCACATCATCGACAGTGAGGCGCAGATAGTAATGAGAGATGGTTTCTTTGGCTGGTTTGCTCTTTCCGTAGAGTCCGTGTGGCACGAAACCGGTGTGACGTGCCCCATAAACAAGGACGGCTGCGGCCTCACAAAGGTCGCTGATGACGCTGCTGCTGGTCGGGTCCTGACCGGCACCGCGTCCGTAAAACAAGGTTTCACCGACGATGTCGCCATTCACGAGTACGGCATTGAAGCTGCCGCTGACATTGGCCAGCACGTGAGAAAGGGGGACCAGTGTTGGCTGAGTGCGCACTTCGACTAAGCCCTGTTCATCGGCACGAATGACAGAGAGCAGCTTGATGGTATAGCCGAGACGTTTAGCGAATTTGAAATCGGCGATGTCGATCTTATCCACACCTTCGACATGCACACAGGAGGTTGGTATCCAGAAGCCGTAACTGAGTGAGGCAAGGATGATAGCCTTATGTGCTGCATCCCAGCCACTGACATCCAGAGTCGGATCAGCTTCGGCGTAGCCTTTTTCTTGGGCTTCGCCCAGAGCTGCGGCATAGCTGAGCCCAGCCTGACTCATGCGGGTCAGAATGTAATTGCAGGTGCCATTGATGATGCCGTGAATGGACAGGATACGATTCCCCACCAGACCTTCTTGGAGCACCTGAATGATCGGGATGCCACCTGCGACAGCGGCTTCAAAATAGATTGGAACACCGCATTCCTCGGCAAGAGCAAAGAGCTCCTGACCGCGCTCGGCCAGCAGCGCTTTGTTTCCTGTCACGACGATCTTTTTAGCCCGAAGCGCCGCGCAGACGAGCTCGTAGGCCGTGGTCGTGCCGCCGATCAGTTCGACGATGACTTGGATCTCGCTATCTGAAATCAGATCCTGCCAATCCGTGCTGACCATCTCGGCAGGCACCGCGACATCGCGAGGACGGGAGAGATCACGCACAACGACACGTTTGACGCGGATATCGGCTCCCGTTCGCTGAAGGATCAGATCGCGGTTGGCGTCGAGATTTTTATAGACCCCAGCGCCGACGTTTCCCAGCCCAGCTAGGCCGACGTGAATAGTGCAGGGGGAATTGGAAGCGGACATGGATTTCAAAAGAAGAAAATGGGCCGCTAGACATGCAGCGCCCGGCCCAAAGTTCAAAGCCAAATGTCACATGGATGACGGAACTTACCGATCTCAGCCTCCGTAGAAGCTGGCGATCTTCTCGTTCACCGTGCGCAGACGGCGGGCGATGGTCTTGCCGACACCGATCAGCAGCCAAGCTGCAGCCCTTGGGTATTCGTTGATGTAGGATTCTAGGCTCTTGGAATCGATGCACCAGACTTGGCTGAATTCCACCGCTGTGACGGAGGCGCTGGCGGCAGAAGGGTCCAAGAGATTGATCTCGCCAACCGTTTCACCCGTGCCGACGGCACCGAGCAAAACCTTGTGTCCTGCACGCATGGCCGTCGCGTGGAGCTTGCCACTGATGATGAAATAAAGGCTGGTCTGCACGCTGCCTTCTTCGATCAAGTGGCTACCTGGCTGCACTGGGCGGAATTCGCCATAGCCGCTGAGGATATCGCGATCCTCATCACCGAGGGGTTCCATGATACCAAGGGCTGGGATTTGGGGAGTTGAAAAGTCTGCGCTCATGTTTTTGTGGGGGATAATGAATTTTTTAGGTGACGGCACTGGGAATGGCAAGCTCACAGACAAACTTTTGCCAAAAATGATTTTCTCAGCTGTCGGAAAGGGTTGCTAGGTCATGCCCGTCTTTAATGCTCCTTCTTTCACATGACCCTTGCTCAACACCTGCTTTTCGCCTCAGTTTTATTCAGCTTATCCGCATTAGCAGCCGAGCCTGATCTCCCTCTGGCACCAGCAGTGGAATGCACGGCAAGACAAGGATTGCCTAACTTTCTGGCCAAAGTAAACCAGGTCGGTGCTGAGGTGAAAATAGGCTATTTTGGTGGCTCCATCACTGCCCAGTCTGGCTGGAGACCGAAAACATTGGCGCATTTCCAGAAGACCTATCCCCAGGCTAAAATCAGTGAGATCAATGCAGCCATCGGCGGCACAGGCTCGGATCTTGGCGTCTTTCGCCTGAAGCAGGACATGCTCGATCATCAGCCTGATCTTTTGTTTGTCGAGTTTGCCGTCAATGACGGAGGAGCCCCACCAAAGCAGATCTTCCAATGCATGGAAGGCATCGTCCGCCAGACTTGGCGCAGTCTTCCCAAATGTGATATCTGCTTCGTTTACACGATTACCGAGGCTCTGGTGCCTCCGATGTTGGAGGGCAAATTTCAGCGCTCAGCAAGTGCCATGGAAAAGATCGCCGATCACTATGGCATCCCCAGCATTCACATGGGCATGGAGGTGGCCAAGTTAGCCAAGGCAGGGAAGCTACTCTGGAAGGCCAAGCTGCCAAAGACGCCTGAGGAAAAACAAGCTGTGGGTGAAAAATTCGTTTTTGCTCCAGACAGTGTACACCCGCATCCCGAGACCGGCCATGAGCTCTATCTTCAGGCCATCATTCGCTCATGGCCCCCGATTACCAGCGCCTCGAAAAGCCCTGCCGATCATGTCTTAGGTGCCCCCTTTGTGGCCAATCATTATGAAACGGCTAAACTCGTACCGATCCAAGAAGCCGCACTATCCGCAGGCTTCTTGGCCCTTGATCCAAAGACAGACGACTTTGGCAAGCGCTGGTCCAACCGCATGACCAGTCTCCACAAAGGCAGCAAACCTGGTGAAACGATCTCCTTTCAATTCAAAGGCACCCGCTGCGCCATCTATGACATCATTGGCCCCGATTGCGGTCAAGTCACCCTCACTCTGGATGATCAACCTGTGCGCATCATTCCGCGCTTTGATGCTTATTGCACCTATCACCGCCTATCAGCACTCATGATTGGCACCGACCTGCCAGACATCGTTCACAGCGTAAAGCTTCAAATTCACCCCGATCAGCCCAACAAGGCTGCCATCCTCGCTAAAAACAAAAACACCATCGACAAACCCGAGCGCTTCAACGGCACCGCTTTTTATCCAGGTGCTTTATTGCTCGTCGGTGAATTGGTGAAATGACGCTGACTCTCAGAGGTAACGGATCAAAATTCACCACCCTGGAAATCAAGGTGGTGGAGGCGAGGGGAGTTGAACCCCTGTCCGAATGGCCATAAGCCGAAGCTTCTACATGCTTATCAGATGTTTTAATCTCGGAGAGGGGCTTCCATCTGCAGAATCCCTTTCTCCCAGCGTCCTGTTTGATCTCGCTTTCGATCCGGTCGCCCGATCAGCCAGCCAGCCTGGTAGTTGCGTCGTCAAAGCTACCAGACATTGCTTTGAAGACGTCGCGGGGCTTAGGCCGCGAGAGCTAGCTCAGAAGAGTTTGCTGTTGTTTGTTTGATCCGATTTTTTACGAGGCCAACGAATCATCCTCGGCATGCCACCCCGACCGCAGACTACCCGTCGAAACCAGGACGCCCCCAATCAGTTTAACAATGCTAGACTCGGTCATCTCAACGAAAGGTCAAGGCATCGTCTGGGAAATGATTAATGCGATCAAAATCAACGAATTTGTTTGAATCCACCATTGGCGCCTCATGAAGAATCGCTTCAAGGATCAAGCTTCTTTTTGCCCCTTGGAATCTTCTTTCATGCCCTTTAAAAATCGACCCCGCTCCTTAAAAATCACGGCCAAGCTGGAAAAACGGCTGTGTTTGCCGCAGGCGGCTCTGTGTGTCTGGTGGGCTGATGGTCTGATGCTGATCAAGCGGGCTCGGGCATGGTCGGCAACGCATTGTTTTTACATGTGGGCTTATATCCTGCTTTGTATGACCGCTCTGGTGATGCTCATGCCTGTCGATCTGGAGTTACTCCAAATCATCCGCAAAGTTGGCGCTGGAAACCGTCTAGAGTGGATGCACCGCGCGGCTTTGGAACTCAGTTACTGGGGAGATTTTATGGGATTCAATATGCTGGTCTTTTTGGGACTGGGGTTGACCGCAAGAGTTCGCAAGTCCTTGTTTTTCCGTCGGCTCGTCGTTGCTGCGGTCATTGGGACAGTTAGTTGCGGGACGATCGCCAATTTGAGCCGATTGCTAACTGGGCGCTCTAGGCCCAGTGATCAGGGGCAGCATGGGTTTCATGGCCCGAGCTTAGCGGCGAGTCGCCAGTCCTTTCCGAGTGCGCACACGGCCACAGCTTTTGGTGCCAGTGTGCCTGTGGCAGTGGCATTCCCGCCGGTCGGTGTGCCGATGCTGATCGTCTCAGCAGGAGTTTCGTGGTCAAGGATGCATAATAATCGCCATCATCCCTGTGATGTTTTGGCCTCTATTGCGATGGCGATTTTCTTCGGTGTCCCGCTGGGAGTCGTCGTGCGGCGGATGCGGCGTGCTGAACTTCAAAGCCGACGGATAAAAACCACCACTTCTGTCCAACTAGATCTAGCGCCATTGAACCCTTGGACCACGTGACGGGTTATGTCGGGAAAGGCTGCTTGAAAGGCATCGACTTCCGCCGAGCGATACTTGCTTGCTTGATCTCGCGGTCTTTGACCTAATAGCGACTTAAACCAGCCATCCAGAGTCCACTCACGGCGCAGCAGGACCACGGAGCAGGGGCCTGGGAGTGCTAATTGCTTTTTGATTTCACTCATGGGGATTCCCATTTCCCAAGTATGCTGTGTGTAGAAGACCAAGCTCGGCTCGTCGAATCCTTGGGCCAGTAGGCGCATCTCCGGTGTCAAAGGCTCTAGGTGTTTGGCCACTTGCAATGTCACTGAAGTCTCACGCAACTTCTGACTGAACGGTAATAGTGCCAGAGAACAGCTGATCACAGCGATGAGCGGCATGCCCCATCGGATCGTGCCATTGCCTTTCCAGGCGCAAAGAGCCGCAATTCCGCCAAGTGAAAAAAGTGCCATAACCAGAGCTGCGGTGCTTTGGGCGAGAGCGCGAACTTCGGGAATCGCGATTGGCATGAACCAAGCCGTCACCGCCAAAGCGAAGATCAGTCCAGCTAAACCCAAAAGACCGATGGTGGCTAGTTTTGGCGGCTGTTGTTTTTTGTCCCAGGCGAGAGCAAGCAGGATCAGAAAACCGGGGTATCCAGGCATCACATAATGAGGCAGCTGCGTGGCATAAAACGAAAAAACGATCTGCGGAGTCACAAACCAAGCGACAAGAAAAGCCTTATCCATGGACCATTCAGCGCGCAGTAGACGCCAAACAGGCATCAGAAAAAAGAGCCACGGAAAAAGACTCAGCCAAGTGCTGATCAAATAGTAGCCTGGGATGAATTTGCGTCCATTGAGCACTTCGACCCCGCGCTTCACCACATGACGCCCCATGCCGATGTCCCAAAAGAGGCCCTGCGTCTCGATCAGCGCAGGGATACCCCAGGCTGCAACGGGCAGCATCATGACGGCCAACCCAGGTATGACGTGCAGAGGCTTCCATGAAATGGGTCTGCGCCAGAAGCCATAACGCCAAAGCAGTAGAGTCAATCCTGGGACCAGCCATGCGATGGGGCCTTTCGCTAGGAATCCAAAGCCAAGGGACAACCACAAGGTCCACCACCAAATGGCGTGCGGCTTGTCATCGGGTTTCACCACCAGTTCGATCAGTGCGCGACAGGCAAGAGTCACGCAAAGAATCATGGGCATGTCGGCCACACAAAGCCGACCATGGATTAACGTCTGTGCCGTCGTCAGCCACAGCAGAGCGGCGGTGAGACCCGTGGTGGCCTTTCCTGAAAGACGCTGAGCTAGACCTCGGATGATGAGCGCGGTCAAAAAAACGGCCAAAACACCATGCAAGCGTGCACCGATCTCGCTAATGCCAAGGAGTCTGTAATTCAGCCACATCCACCAGTAAGTGAGCGGTGGTTTATCAAAGCGGTATTCTCCATTAAAATAGGGCACTGACCAACTCCCACGCTCCATCATTTCCACCGTTGCCTGAGCGAAGCGAGGCTCATCCCGATCCATGAGCGGTAAGATGCTGGTGCCTGGCAGATACAGCAGCAAAGTAAGCAGCAGCAGCACCCACCATCCATGCCTGCGGCAAAAGGAATCAGTCCAGAAAAGTCGAAGATCAAACACAGCATTTCAGTGCCAAAACAGATCCAACTCGACAGTAAAAAGCGGTGACATTCTTGTCACTGGCAGCTTGTTTTGAACGATGGATCAACGCCGCACCTGGTCTAAAAGTCAGTTCTTGAAGTAGTTGAAAACAAGACGGCCCAGCCACTTGTCATCCGATTACAACTAGGTCACCTTCATCTCCCAGCTTCATGAATCAAGAGGTTCGGCTTGAATCTCTACCTCCTATGCACTGCCAGACTTCTTTAAATCACGACGGCTACATTTTGCTCCGAGGCGCGATTCCTGGGGAATGGTTGGATGACCTGCGTGTGGCCTTCGATGCTGGCGTCAAGCCTTCGGACCAATGGCCCATACCACGAGGAGCCGATTGGAGGCATTCCTCACTGGATTTAGTTCCGAGAGTGCAGGCCGTTTGTCGCCTGCCAAGAGTGCTTGAAACAGCTGGCGCGCTGATCGGTGAGCGGTTTTTTCTTTCTCAGGTCGAGGGACGCGAACCTTTGCTGGGTGGCGGCCATCAGAAATTGCATCGCGATATGTGCGCTCAGCGACCCGGAGATACGGTCATCGCCATTGCTTACTTTGATGATTTTGGTCCTGAAAATGGCGCAACTCGTCTCATTCCTAGCAGCCATCGCCGCGCCCCAGATGAGCCAGAATTCGATTTCAATGACGAGTCCAAGTCCATGCAAATCTCAGGCAGGGCAGGTGACATTTTGGTTTTTGACGCGGACCTCGTTCATGCTGGTAGCCTCAACTCAACGGGCGCTCGCCGCCGCACCATCCTTTTCTGCTTTCAAGCCGAGCCCTGCTACGCTGCCCATCTGGAAACGCTGGCACTGCGAAGCATTCAAATGGATACGAGCGAAAGATTCGATCCAAGCCCTGATTATACTTGAACTCACTGCCCATGAAGACGCTCCTCTATTTCCTCCTGCTCGCTCCTGCCGCACATGCTGCGGTGAAGCTTCCCTCCATCTTCACCGACCACATGGTGCTTCAGCGGGACAAAGCGGTGCCGGTTTGGGGCAAAGCCGCGCCCGGTGAGGAAGTCGTCGTGGAGTTCGCGGGACAAAAGAAGACCACGAAAGCCGATGCGGGCGGCGAGTGGATGGTGAAGCTCGAACCCATGCCCGCAAACGCGGAGCCGCAGGTGCTCAAGGCGGGCAACGTGAGCGTGCAGGACGTTTTGATCGGCGAGGTGTGGCTCGCCTCCGGCCAGTCGAACATGGAGTGGGAAATGCAGATGAAGCCCGACTCGAAGGCCGACATCCCGAACACCACGCATCCGAATCTGCGCCTCATCGAGGTGCCAAAAACGACCGCGCTCACGCCGCAGGACGATGTGCCCGCGAAATGGGATCGCAGCTCGCCAGAGACAGCCGCTAGCTTTTCGGCGGTCGGTTATTACTTCGGCCTGAAACTGCACGAGGAGCTCAAAGTGCCCGTCGGCATCATTCAGAGCGCTTGGGGCGGCACACGTATCGAGCCGTGGACGAGCATTGATGGCTTTGATGCCGTGCCGGAGCTGAAGGACTTCGTCGCCGATGTCCGCGCGAACCTGCCCGGCAGCGAGGCGTATCGCACCGCGCATGAAAAGCACCTCGCCGCCGTCACGCAGTGGCAGCAGGCCGTGAAGACCGCGCTGGAGAAAAATCAGCCCGTGCCCGCCATGCCCGGCCAACCTCAAACATTCACCGCCGACGCCGGCACGCCCACCGCGCTCTACCATGCCATGATCCATCCGCTCGTGCCCTTCGCCCTCCGCGGCGCCATCTGGTATCAGGGCGAGTCGAACCACAATGAAGGCTTCGTTTATACCGACAAGAAAAAGGCCCTGCTCGCCTCCTGGCGCAGCGTGTTCCAGCAGCCCGAGCTGCCGTTCTACTTCGTGCAGATCGCCCCCTTCCAATACGGCACTGAGGAGCCGGAGATCCTCGCGCAGTTCTGGCAGGCGCAGACAAAGTGCCTCGACATCCCGCACACCGGCATGGCCGTCATCAGCGACATCGGCGAGGTGCCGGACATCCATCCCGCGAAGAAAAAAGAAGTCGCCCGCCGCCTCTCGCTCTGGGCCATGGCAAAGACCTACGGCAAGACCGACATCGACCCCAGCGGTCCGCTCTACGCCAGCCACCGCATCGAAGGCTCCGCCATCCGTGTGAAGTTCGACCACGCCACCGGCGGCCTCGCCGCACGCGATGGCAAAGCGCTCACGCATTTCGAGATCGCCGGCCGCGATGGCCTTTTCCAGCCCGCCGAGGCCAAAATCGATGGCGACAGCGTCGTGCTCACCTCCGCGAAGGTCCCGCAGCCGCGTCGGGCCCGCTTCGCGTGGAGCAAGCTCGCCATCGCCAACCTCATGAATGGCGACGGCCTGCCCGCCACCGCCTTCCACACCCACTGGCCCGTCGATCCCGACCTCGGCGACAATTTTGCTAAAGGCTGCACCTGGACCAGCAGCGACAAAAACACCTACGGCTGGGACACCGGCCTCACTGACGGCTCCTGGGCCTCCTTCGCGCCGAACTGCTACGCCACCAGCAACACCGACCAGTTCCCGAAGCACGTCACCATCGACCTCAAGCAGCCGCGCATGCTGAATCTCATCGTCCTCGGCGCTCCCGAGATCGGCTCCACCAAAACCGTCGCCATCTCCGTCAGCACCGATGGCAAAACCTTCCGCGAAGTCGGCAAACACGTCTTCCCCCTCGCCAAATCCACCCGCGCCTCCATCACCTTCCCCGACACCGAAGCCCAGCACATCCGCCTCACCTACCTCGACCACCACACGCAGCTCGCCGGTGGCTTTCCGAATACCTTCGGCTTCACGACCGAGGTGGAGGCTTATCGGGTGAGGTGATATTTAATGTATCAGATTTATCCGATAGAACGGTCGCCTTTAGTGTTGTTGGCATACTCACCATTATGTTTCCCATCAATCAGTTCGGCCAATTAGCAGCAAACTCGTGAAGGCCCCAAAGCGAACCCAATGCTATTTGTGTGGTATCACGCTTGATGACTCGAATAGGACTGTTGACCATATTCCACCAAAGGGACTTTTTCCGAGGCCGCTTCCCAGCAATTTGATGACCGTCCCATGCTGTGAAGCCTGCAATAACGGTTATTCAAGAGAGGATGAGTTTTTTAGGCTCGTTACGACACTTGGAGTCCATAAGACCCCCGAGAAGGAGCTTGTTTACCATACACGAACTGTGGCAAGAACGCTCGCCAGAGGAAGGCTTAGATCGGAGATCACTGCACTACTGTCAGGGATGAAGCGCCAGTGGAAACAGGTAAACGGTGTTATGATCTATGCTGGATTGGTCAGGCTACCTGTTGAACTGATTAGGCGGGTATCTATCCGTATTGCACAGGGTATGTTGGCATACCATCATCCATTACTGCCGACGCATTTTCTGAACTACGACGCCTATGTGCAGCCTGAGCACGGAAAGATTTTAGAGATCATTGCAGACCTTGGCACCGATCTGACAGAACTACGGCTTGGAGGTAGGACGTTTCATGCTTATCACGGGACTGTTCCTGGACAACCAAGCTACGGCGTGGTCTTGATGTGCTTTCACGAGACTATCACGGCAGCAGTATTCCATTTTCCAGATGGACAGACATCCCACGTCACCAACTGTATCTAAAAACGATACCTCATCATGAGCTGCATCCTATAAATAGGGTTGATTTGTCGCATGGTAGGAAAGTGGTTGCCATTCTATCGACGCTCCAATTTCGAATGGCTGAGGAGGTGCGCCGCATTAAGCGGGGTGAGCTGTGATATACTCAAGGAGCGGGACTTGCCAAGTCCCGGCGAAGTGAAGGCCCTTGGCAAGTGATTCTTCTTGGTCACTTCCTCATCAGGTAAGCAAAGAAATTCTTCAAATCGGTGTCGCTCATGCCGGTGGTGAGGCCTTCGGGCATGAGGGAGATGGGGGAGGCTTCGAGTTTGTCGATGTCAGTTTGCTTGATGGCGGTTTTGTTGCCTGCCATGTCTTTGATGACGATGCCGTTGGTGTCTTGAGCATCCATGAGGCCGCTGAGGATTTGGCCGCCTTTGGTTTTCACGATGTAAGCACCGAAGCCTTCGCGGATTTCTAGGCTGGGGGTGAAGAGGTTGTCGAGCCAGAAGTCGGCGTTTGTGCGGTCGTAGCCGGTGAGCTCGGGGCCGATCTTGCCGCCCTCACCGAAGAGACTGTGGCAGACGGAGCAACGGGCAGTGAATTGCAGCTTGCCTTTGTCGGCATCGCCGAGGCCAGTTTTGAGGACGGCTTTGATGCGCTCGGCTTCCTTTTTCTTCTCGGGTGTGGGTCCAGTGGCGAGCAGGCCCTTCCAGTGCTTTTCGATGCTGGCGTCAATGTCGGCATCTTTGTGTAGGCTGAGCTGGCGGACGATGTCGATGGTGAAATGCTTCGCGGGCACTTTCCATTCGTTGACGAAGTTCATCAAAATCTGCGCCCATTCTTTGCGTCCGGCCATGACGCGAAGGGCATCCTCGCGCAGGGCTTTGTCTCCGGCGATTTGACTTTCCCAACCGAGCAGGAGGGCCTCGGGGAGGCGTTTGTCGTCAAACTTGGCTGCGGCCTGCAAAATGCCGCGTTTGAGGCTGGGAGCCGCGCTGGACTTCAAAATAGCCACCATGGGCATCACGGCCTCTTGCTTGCCGAGTTCGGCTAATGTCTTCGCGATGGCGATTCGGGCGGTGTTGGTGGCCTTCTTGTCCTCAAGCAACTTCAGAGCGTCTTTAAGCGCGTCTTTGCTGCCGCTGCGTAACGCGAGAGTGAGGTCGCCACCACTTTGCTTGGCCATGTAGTCGTTGAGCGCCTTGGTGAGCGACTCCGGTAGTTTTGGCATCTCCGCGCCTTCAAAGGCGGAGGCGATGCCTGCGATGAACTTGCCACGCAGGGCTTCATCGTTGGTCAGAGCAAGCAGATCGGCGCAGGAGTTTAGGTTCTCTTCACCACCGGCCAGAGCGTAGCGTTTCGCGAGCTTTTCGGCGAGGTGGTCGCGGAAGAGTTTGGTTTGGAGGAAGGCAGGATCAGCTTTGAAGTATTTAAAGACGGCTTCGCGTTCCTTTTCGGCCTTCGATTCGAGTGCCCACCAGGCGAGAAGCGGGAGATGACCGCTGGGGTCGTAGGCTTCTTCGCCAGAAGAAGGGGTTTGGGAGTTTGCGGTGTCCTGGGAGTCTGCGTTCTGGCGAACGCGCCTACGATCGGAGGCTTCGCCGCTCCAGAGAAGAGGCAGCGCAATGTTGGCTGGCAGCCTTTTAGCGGTTGCGAGAATTTGGGCGCGGACTTCGAGGTGTTGTTCCTCCCACGCCAAGCGGACAAGAGTGTCCGCGCTTCCTTCATGCCCTTCGCCAATCATTTTGACGGCCCAGCGACGAATGTAAGGATCTTTGGATGCGAGCGGAAGCTCTTTGATGGCTCCGAGCGCATCAAGGGACCAAAGAGACTCAAGAGACGTAAATGACTGTGAGATTTTGGGAGCCAAGTCTTGCAGGTTACGCCACCCGATCTCCAACACCGCCTGCTTGCGGAACCACTCGTTTTGATGGCTCAGATAGCCCAGCAACTCCTCGCCACTTGCTTTGCTCAAATCGAAGGGCTTCTGCTTTGGGGCACCGCTGGCAGGACGCACACGGTAGATGCGGCCGCTGGTTTTGTGCCAGTCATCGACGGGGCTGACGTGGCTGAGGCGGGTGTCATACCAGTCGAGCATGTAAAAGCCGCCATCAGGGCCGACGCCGCTCCAGACTGGGCGGAACCAGCGGTCGGTGGTCGTGATGAGCTGCTCTTCGTCTTTGTTGCTGAAGGTGGAGCCATCTGGGAGCAGTTGACTGACATAGACAAGATTGTGCAGAGAATTTGGCGCGATGATTTTGCCTTCGTAGGCGCTGCCGAGCAGGCCGCCTTCATAGATGGTGAAGGCTTGGGAGAAGCGTTTGTTGTCGCCTTCCAGCTTCATGTGCTCAAACCAGCCGAAGGCATACGGATTGGTGAGCGGGCCGTGTTTTCCCCAACCTTTGATGCCGTAGCTGCCTTGCTCGTAGTGCATGCCGCGTGTGGCGTTGTTGGTGCCTGAGAAAATCCGACCTTTGCTGTCGATGTCGAGACTGAAGGTGTTGCCGCCGCCTTCGGCGTAAATTTCGAAGGTCTTTTTCTTCGGATGGTAGCGCCAGATGCATTGGCCTTCCCATTTCACATTCTTGGAGTTGGCGCTGCTGACGTTGCCGGTGGTGGTGCTGCCGTTGGCTCCGTAAAGCCAGCCGTCCATGCCCCATTGCAGGCTAGTGGCGACGCTGTGGGTGTCTTCGAGGCCGAAGCCGCTGAGCTCGACCTCGGGGTCGCCATCCGGTTTGGCATCGAAGTCGGTATCGGGATAACTGAGTAGATAAGGCGGATTCAACACCCAGATGCGACCCATGCCATGCAGCGCAGCGCTGGCGATGTTCAGGCCGGTGATGACGTCTTCGTGCTTGTCGAAAAAGCCGTCGCCGTCGGTGTCCTCGAAGACGGTGATCTTGTCCGCACCTTTTTCACCACGCGGCGGCGGCAGCGGCACTTTGTCGAACTTTGCTCGGAGATGCTGGTCGTAGCTGACGATCTTTAATCCAGCGGGGAACTGGTATTGGCGATACATGGTGACCCACATGCGACCTTTGCTGTCCCAACTCGCATAAAGAGGCTGCTCGACATCGGGTTCGGAGGCCATGAGATCGATGGCGACATCGCTGCGGTGTTTGAACTGTTTCACAGCCTCAGCGGCGGGGGTGGGGGGAGTGTCATCCCTCATGACACCGCGGCCGGCTCGCGTTTCGATGATCTTTTTGACCGCTTCATTGCCTGCGACCTCGGTTTGGGCAGAGGCAGGAAGGACTGAAAGAACTAAAAGGACAGAAAGGACGCGGAACATGTTTGGACTAAACGGTCGAGGGATGGCATTTTGTCCGAGGCTTGTTGCAGGAACAGATATTCCTGTGACCGATGGTTGATCAGCAGGCTTGCTTTTATCATGCAGATCCCGTTTTCTTGGCAACTCTCTCGTGACTTCTGATTCTATCCACTCTCCGCAGGCTTCTCCATTTTGGCTTTGGTTGCATCTTCTTAGCCTTGAAGCGCCGCTAGTGGCGGTGGCCTGGGCCTGGGGTTTGGCGCATTTTCATCATTTATCCATCATGCCTGGGGTATTGCCAGGATTAGGTCTATGCGTGTGGATTGTTTATGTGCTGGATCGGGTGATAGATGGCGTTGGGCAGTCGAAAGAGGGTTTGGATCGCAGGCATGCTTTTCATCGGCGCTGGCGTTGGGTGCTCATGATTCTAGTCGTGGTAGCTTCAGTTTGGGCGGGTTGGCTGGCTTTATGGACCGTGCCTAGCGGACTTTTATGGCAGTGTGCGTCACTGGGAGTTTTGATGCTGCTTTATCTGATCCTTTTTCCGGCGGCGGGTGGCGGGCGGTTTCGCTGGATAGTTATGCCGTTGACTTGTCTGGGGACTATGTCCCTAGCTCATACCTTGCCGTTTTCT
Source organism: Verrucomicrobiaceae bacterium (assembly GCA_027486585.1). Classification (GTDB taxonomy): domain Bacteria; phylum Verrucomicrobiota; class Verrucomicrobiia; order Verrucomicrobiales; family Verrucomicrobiaceae; genus Prosthecobacter. The sequence goes on from JAIXOU010000039.1 coordinate 27,909, forward strand.
CCTGCCTTTCAGCTGTTGATGATCGTTTTATCGGTGGGCATTTTGGCTTTATTGATTTTCCGAAGTCTTCACCAGCGGTTGATGACGGCGCTTTCCAAAGACGTGGTGGGCGGACTGCTTTTTGCCCTTGGTTGCTTGGCTTGGACCAGCTTTAGCTTGGAAGGTGGAGAGGCTTTGTCGGGGACAATTGAACTGTTATTGCTCAGTGTTCTCTTCATCAGCAATCTGACGGGTATTTCTTCTCGTGAATCTCAGGGCCGCTGGCTGGCTTCGGGTTTTGGAACGGTGGGCGGCGTTTTAATGTTGGTATTCACTGGTCGCATTTCGGGATCTTTGGGAGTTTTGGCTGGGGCGACTGCAGGTGGCTTGGTCTTGTTAGTCCTATTAAACCGAAAACGTGAGACGATGTCTGCGGATGCCTTCCGTGTCTGGGCAGATTTGGCAGTGCTAGTTCCTGTTCTTGGTCTCCTGATTCGGGCATGAAAAAGGCCGGAGCACTTTCGCACTCCGGCCTCAGATTCAGTCAGGGATTACCTGATCCCAATTAATGTTCGTAACCAGCTTCGTCGTGATCCGAGAGATCGAGACCGATGGACTCTTCTTCTGGTGATGGACGGAGACCGACGATCAGCTTGACGATGATCGTGATGATCAGTGTAGCAACAATGCTCAGGACGATGGTCAAGGCGCATGCTTTCAACTGATTCATGAGGATACCACCGGTGCCACCTGCATCGACGATCAGCTTGGCCATGTCTTTGTTCACATAGGCGTTCACGGTGGTGAGGTTACCGTTGATGCTGTTGTTAGCGAAGATACCAGTGACGAGAGCACCCATGGTGCCACCGACGCCGTGGATACCGAAGGTATCAAGAGCATCGTCGTAACCGAGTTTGCTCTTAGCGAAGACGACTGCGAAGTAAGGAACCACAGCGGCGAGAACACCGATGATCATGGCAGCTTTAGCATCGACGAAACCAGCAGCAGGAGTGATGACGACCAGGCCAGCAACAGCGCCGGAGCAGAAACCAAGGATGGAAGGCTTGCCTTTGTGGAGCTTCTCGATCAGAGCCCATACGAAGCAAGCAGTGGCAGCAGCCAAGGTGGTGGTCATGAAAGCGTTGGCAGCGAGACCGTCAGCAGCAAGAGCAGAACCGGCGTTGAAACCATACCAACCGACCCAGAGCATTCCGGTGCCGACCATGCAAAGAACCATGCTGTGTGGGGACATCTTTTCTTTGCCGAAGCCTTGGCGTTTGCCAAGCATGATGCAAAGAACAAGAGCGGACCAACCGGAGGACATGTGAACTACGGTGCCACCAGCGAAGTCGATCGCAGGAAGAGCTGAAGCGCTGTTCCATACACCGTTCATAAGACCGTCGAAGCCCCAAACCATGTGAGCAAGAGGGAAGTAAACCACGAACATCCAGATGGCGACGAAGAGCATCACTGCGGAGAACTTCATGCGCTCAGCGATAGCACCCACGATCAGAGCTGGAGTGATGATAGCGAACATCAGCTGATACATGGAGAACACAGATTGGCTAGGCCAGCCGGCGTAGTTCGTGTTTGGAGCAGCGCCGACACCTTCAAGGAAGAAGTATTTGAAGCTACCAAGGTAAGGTGACCACCAAGGTGCGCCTTCTGCAGGATGCTCACCGAAGACGAAGGAATAACCAACGAAATACCAGAGGATCGTCACGAGACCGGCAATGCCGAGGCATTGAGCGAGAACGCTGAGAACATTCTTCGAGCGGACCAGACCACCGTAGAAGAGAGCCAGACCAGGGAGGGTCATGAAGAGCACGAGAGCCGCGCAGATCATTAGGAAACCGTTGTGACCAGGGCCAGAAAGGTTTGCCAGCTTGCCGTCAGCGGCAGGGGCCATATTATTGAAGTATTGCTCGACGTCTGCGATTCGCTTCTCCAAGGCCTCAGTGGTTGGGGCGGCAGGAGCAGCTTCAGCAGCAGGGGCTGCTGCAGCAGGTTCGGGGGCAGGTGCTGGAGCTGCGGCAGCGGCGGGAGCCGGTGCAGCAGGAGCAGGTGCCGCCGCATCTTGCGCCCAGGATGAACTGGTGCTGAATGCGATGGCAGTGGTGGCGACGACCGCAGCGGAGAGTAAGCTGCGCCAGTTACTGGAGTGGTTGATTTTGAGCATATTGTGTTACGAAGTGGATTGGCTCCGCAAAGAATCATTAAGCACCCCGCGTGCCAAGTCTGCCCAACTTTTTTCCGATCTAGGTTCCCTCCCAGTAAAATGGGCTTTAAATTTTTCGCCAAAGCATGGCCAAAAAGAGCGGAAACTCTTTTCGGGCATGGTTTTCGGCCCGGGCACGCGGTCCAGGCTGACTTTCTTTGTGCGAATGCCACTCACTGAGGCCGATCATGGCCATGCCTGCGGTAAATCCGGCTTTGCTGAGTGATTCTAGACTGCGGTGAAAGGAGGTGGTGCTCTCGCTGTTTGCTTTTCCAGGGTGCATCAGAATGGGAATGCTGAGCGTGCTACTGTAAGCATCAACACGTCGATATTGAGCCGAATGATCCTTGGCAAATTCCCAGCTCGTCTGTTTCGGGATGCGAAAAGCCGGGTGATTGAGCACCCAAAGCATCCGAGCACCCGGTTTTAACACGCTGGCCACAGAGGCACAGACTTTTTCCAAATGCTCCATGTTTTGCAGGCAAAGGATGGCAGAGGCCGCATCAAATTCGCCAATGCCTTGGAGATTGGCAGCATCCCGATCAAAATAACGAATGGGCGTGCGACTCCTATAAGTACGGGCTTTTTCGATCAATGTCGGTGCGGCATCTACACCAGTGACTTGGGCACCTGTTTCTGAAATGGCGCGCGAAAAGACACCCTGTCCGCAGCCGAGATCTAAAATGCGCTCACCCTTTTGTGGGGCCAGCATGGTCAGCGCATTCGGAATGACGACGGCTTGATAAAGTTCTGATCCACGCTCGCCCAAAATGCGGTCATACCAATCGGCTGACTTTTCCCAAGACGTGCCTCCTTGACTGCGATCCTGAGCTGGGCGCTGTGCTGGTCGTCCGTGTTTTGGAGCTGGCGGACGCTGCTGAGAGAAGCGTGGTGGCGTGCGTGAACCGGTCGGTTTGCGGGGGCGATCTGGAGTCATGATGTCTTTATATGCCTCAGGCCCGTGTCATCTGCCACCAAGGAATGCACTCAGTCAACGAGCCAGTCACGCATTTCATAAAGCTTGGGGTCACGCACAGGCGGCCTGCCGACGCGCATGATTTTTTTGACTTGAGAGAAAAGAGCCTCCGCTTCGCCGCCCTCTTCCATGCCGCCAAACTCGGACTCTAGCTTCTCGGGATCTTCGCCAGATTCCAGGCGGCGCACCATTTCACGGAGTTCGGGGGGCGTTTTATCTCCCATGAGATCGGTCATTTTACGCATGAAATGGCCGAGCTGTCGCGGATCGGGATTGTCGCTGTCCAGCGCGCTCATATCCCCCTCCATATCTGCCATGAGGCTTTCCATTTGAGCATCGTCGATCCCAGCAAAGGGATCATTCGCGCTTTCTTCTTTGGCCCGTCCGATGACAGCGAACTGGGAGACGCGCTTTTCCAGTTTAAAGGCTGCATTGTCAGGGCAAGTCGGCACTCGGTCCCGATAGGCTAGACTGCGGGCTAGGAATTGATAGAGCGTGTTGTTTTCCTGGCAGTAAAATTCGTAAATGGGCATGTTGGCGGGCAGGGGCTGTTGCCATGATCAAACGAAACTCTGCTGCAATGGCAAGGGCTATCTGGTCAATGGATAAACCTGCACCTGAACGCCAGACGAGCCGATGACGTGATCGGGTGGCCGTGTTGGCATGGCGTAACCATTGAGACGAAAGAGATCGGCATCCCATTTCCCCAGCTCGACTTCGGCTAGCGGATAGGGAGCGTGATGGACGCGTCCGCAACGCAAGCCGCCCGGGGTTTGGGTGAAGAGCAGGTAGCGCTCTGCCAAGAAAAATTCGAGCGATCCAGGCTCTGAGTGATGGGTCTCCGGTTTGAGACGATAGGCAAACTCAGACGTCACCGCATCACCACGCCGCTGAGAGCGGTAGTGGATCACGCCCGCGGGCGTCTTGGTAGCAGACATCTGCGCATTTTGATACGGCAAATGAAACAGCGTGCGCGCTGTCCACACGGCCAGGGATTGATTGCAGTCCAGAGAATCAAACCACACGCCGGGGCGTCCCTGATCATCGTGGACATAGGTGCGGAGATTCATTTCCAGAAAGTTACTCAGGCCAGGCACGGCGGGGCAGAAGCGCGGGCGGATGCCTTTCATGAAAAATGGCACGATGGCGATCCAGCCTTTTCCATCAAAGGTATCCACGTGCAGTCCTGGAGGCAGCCTTTTTTGGATCTCCGCAGGATCCCAGGCCCAGTGAAGAAACAGCAGATCCTCCCAGTGCTGCCGCATGACCACGGACTGATCAGGGACTGCGCGCATGGCTTGTCGTTGGGCGTCGGTGGGGGATGGCATTGTTTTTGATACGCCTGGAAGAGCTCTGTGGTGTCTTCCGCTGAGAAACTCCAGCACCCAACAAGCAATGTCCAAACCCATTGCTGCCCAGCCTGATTTCAGCCTTCGGAGTTCCTTGTTCGATATTGGATACTCAAATCCCCCAGATTCTACCGTTAGCATACCATAGGGTTAAGATTATTTTAATAATCTTACTGGGCTTTAGTTGTAAAATAAACGGTTCAGGCTAATAGCGCTGGTCGCTTCTGCCATGAAAGTTCAGAAGGCGTCACAGGCTGATTTCAAGCGGATGAAGCGATGCCTGAAAATGAACACATTCCGCTTTTTACGGAGGTCTCGTTTCATCATGCGCTGTTTTTCCACTCTTGTTCAGCAGGCCGTTTGGGCGGCAGTGGCCGGTTTCACGTTTTGGCAGCCGCTGGTGAGTCAGGCGGCTCCTGGGGATCTCGACCTGAGCTTTTCTCAATCACCGCTTCCATTGGGTGGGGCTCCCGATGGCTTGGCGATGCAGCCGGATGGCAAGATGGTTCTCGTCGGTGGCTTTGGCCCCATACCCCGAAACACAACCAACAATCGCTACATCGCTAGGCTGGATGGTAGTGCGGGGGCGCAGGATACGAGTTTCGTGGCAACGATGGGATTCGGGCCTGCCCCGCGGATCGTTCGGGCACAGCGGGATGGAAAATTGATGGTCGGCGGTGAGTTCGAGCTGATCAACGGCGTGACCATGACCGGTGTTGCTCGTCTGAACGCTGACGGCACTCTGGACACGTCCTTTGCCAATCCGACGTTCACGGGCATCTTCCAGATCTTCTCAATCATCGTGCAGCCAGATGGCAAGGTGATCGTGGGCGGATACTTCTCGACCGTGGGCGGTGTGACAAGGAATCACCTTGTGCGGCTGAATGCCGATGGCTCGGTCGATACTAGCTTCAATCCTAATCCTAACAGTGACATTACATCTTTGGCCCTGTTGCCCGATGGCAAGATCGTGGTGGTCGGCGGTTTTAACCAGATCGCTGGTTCGACGAACTTCTCGCGCATCGGCATCGCCATTTTAAACAGCGATGGCACCTTGGATCCCACGCCGCTGCCGCACATTTCTCCAGCCAGATGCGTGGCAGTTCAGGGTGACGGCAAGATCGTCGTTGGCGGCTCTTTCGGTAGGGTCAATAACCAGAAGTTTTACGGATTGCTCCGATTAAACACTGACCGCACTCTGGATATGGCCTTCAGACCAACGTTCAGCCTCTTGCCTAATACCAACACGAGCACGGTGCGCACGCTCGCCATCCAGGCAGATGGGAAAATGATCGTCGGTGGCAACTTTCGAGCCGTGGGTGTGGATGCTGCCCAGGTGGATGTGAATGGTGATTACCTCCTCAACCCTGACGGTAGCTTTGTGGGCAGCACACCGCGTGTGCGCGCCGCACTGATCAATGCCGATGGCAGTCTGGATGCAGCCTTTAATCCGAGCTTCCACACGACGGCTGCGCCTTATTTGAATGACTCCTTCAACTTCCACGGGGTGATAGGTGCGGCCCTCCAGCCGAATGGCAAGATCATGCTCAGTGGTTACTTCTCCGATGTGGGCAATGTCGCCGCCGCCTCCCTGGTGCGCTTTGAGAATACGGTGGCTATGGAGAAACTTAGTTTCACCAGCTCACGCATCGAATGGCTGCGCGGAGGCTCCGCACCGGAAGCGACCCAAGTGCTCTTTGATCAATCCACCGATGGCGGTACGACTTGGACTCTTCTTGGCAGCGCTTCACGAATCACTGGCGGCTGGGAATTGACCGGCTTGTCATTGCCCTCCAGCGCGAAGATCCGCGCCAGCGCTATCACCAATAGCGGCGTCAATAATGGCTCCGGTGGCGTCGTGCAGATCATCGAGGATTTCCCGCTGGTGCCGCCTGCCATCGTGGTGGAGCAACCGACGAGCACACCGCTCAGCAGTGGTTCATCGACGATTGATTTTGGCAATGTGGTGACGGGCTTCAGCAGCAGCACTTTGACCTTCACGGTGCGCAATACGGGCAGCGGTTTGTTGAAGCGCTTGCAGGTCGGCATCGACGGCGCGCAGCTCTCAGATTTTGCCCTCACCGCGCCTACCGTGAACGAGATCGCAGCGGGTGGCAGCACCACCCTCAGCATCATCTTTACGCCAAGTGCCAAGCTCGTCCGCAATGCCACACTGCGCATCAGCAGCAATGATACGACGACACCTTTATTCAGCGTAGCCCTGACAGGCACTGGCATCGCCTCACCGAACGCTGACCTCGCTGGCATCGGCCTGCCATTGCCGATGACCCTCTCGCCTACCTTTGCAGCCAATACGCTAAGCTATACCGCAGACGCAGTGTTCAATCGGCGCAGCATCACCATCACACCCACGGCGCAGAACGCGATCTCCGGCATCACGATCAACGGCACTTCCGTGACCAGCGGCTCGCCTTCCGCCTCCATCAATCTCACGACGGGGGCCAATGTCTTCACCCTCGTCGTGACCGCTGAGAATGGCATCAACACCAAGACCTACACCTTGACAGTTACCCGTGCGACGACCCCTCTGCCTGGCGAGCTGGATTATGGTTTTGATCCCTTTGCGAACGCGGAGGTCCTTACTGCCGCTCAGCAAACAGATGGCAAAGTGCTCATTGGCGGACGCTTCGTTTATGGTGGTGCCAACATCACTGAGGCAGGCAGCCTGAATCGCCCTGGCCTCGGACGCATCAACCCCAACGGCAGCTTTGACAGCTTCAATCCACTCGTCTTTGGCGGGCAGGTTAGTGCGTTTCAATTACTCCCTAGCGGACAGATACTGGCTAGTGGCACCTTTGCTCCTTGGTCGGGCACTGGCAATGTCCTCACCCACAGCATCGTCTTGATCAATGCCGACGGCTCGCGCGAGGCGACGTTTGATCCAGTGAGTGATGCCCAAACCTCACAGATGGCCCTCGCGAGTGGTGGCAAGATTCTCATCGTCGGCGACTTCACCTCTCTTCAACCCAACGGCGCAGCCTCGGCGACGACGCGCAACCGCGTCGCACGACTCAATGCCAACGGCACGCTCGACACCGCCTTTAACCCCAATGTGAACGGCATCGTCCGCTGCGTGGTGGTGCAACCCAATGGCATGGCGATCATTGGCGGCACCTTCACCATGGTCGGCAGCACCGCGCGTAGTCATCTGGCACGCATCACGACGACGGGGGCCGTGGATGCTACCTTTACCGCAGCCAGTGAAGTGGACTTTGGCGTGAATTGCCTGGCCCTTCAGCCGGATGGCAAAGTCTTTGTCGGTGGTAACTTCAGTAACGGTGGGCTCGTGCGATTAAACACGAACGGTAGCCTAGACAGCACCTTCACGCCGCCAGCCTCCTCTGCTGGACGCACGCCTTTCACACTCGCCTTGCAGGAAAACGGCAAGATCATCGTCGCGGGCAATGGCGGTCTGTTGCGATCTGCTGTCGAACGACTGAACGCCGATGGCAGCATGGACACGACTTTTGCTGGTGTCAGCGCGATGGAAGGCAGCAACCCTGGCTGGGTGAATAGCCTCAGCATTCAGGACAACGGCCTGATCGTCATCGCGGGCCGCTTTGCGAGTGTGAATGGTATCTCAAGGACCAACATCGCACGCATCGACGGGGCAACGCCGCAGTCACTTGTCCAGCTTAGCGGCAGTCTTCTTGAGTGGTCACGCGGCGGCCAGCCACCTGCTGTTTCGACGGCCTTTGATTTCTCCACCGATAGCGGCGCGACTTGGACGGTGATCGATGCCGCCGGAACGTTCGTTGACGGAGTCTGGCAGGGCACCATCACCACGCCGCTACCCACAGCGGGTGGTTTGCTGCGTGGGCGTGCGATCATCGCTGGCGGTCAATATGGTGAAATGATTTACCAGACCTCCTTCTCCCCACCTGCCCCAAAAATCGATGTCGAGCAGCCGGTGAATGATGACTTGGCCGATGGAGATGCGATCGATCTCGGCACGCTGGGGCTGAATGTGCTGGTGCCGGCGGTCGTCACCATCCGCAATGCAGGCGGGCAGAATCTGACGCTGAGCAATGTGACCATCACCGGCACGAATGCGAACCAGTTCAGCATCATTGATCAGCCCGCGCTGACAGTGGCTCCGCTGGAAAGCACGACCTTCACGGTGCATGCGAGAGTCACCACGGCTGGTCTGAAAACGGCGACGCTAAACATCGCTAGCAATGACACCACGGCGACTCCCTTTAACATCGTGGTCAATGCCACGGGAGCACCCGCCGTGCTGCCAGTGGCCACGACGCTGGCGGCCACGGGGCTGGACTTTGATGGCACAGCCGTCAATGCTATGCGGGCGACTCTAAACGGCACGGTGGATGCCAATGGCCAGCCGCGTGAGGTCAGCTTTGAGTATGGACCGACCACGGCTTATGGCACCACGGTCACGCTGCCCGGCACTTTTAACTCGGCGAATCCAGAGCCTGTCTCGACTCAACTCATGGGGCTAGCACCACACACGACCTACAACTTCCGCGTCCGTGTGGATGGGGATCTGGGCAATGCTCTGGGAACGAATCGCACCTTTACCACGGCGAATCGAGCGCCTGTGGCTGGCGATGATACCGCCTCTGCCTTGGCCAGTGCGGCTACGACTATTGCTGTGCTGGATAATGATTCCGATGCGGATGGTGATACGCTTACCATTTCTACAAGAACTGCGGTCACACCGAGCACGGCTGGCACAGTGGCCATTGTGTCCAATCAGCTGGTCTTTACGGCCAGTGCAGCGTTTGGCACAGCTCCGAATTTGACAGCCACTTTTGGCTACAGGATTAGCGATGGTGAAGGCAGCACGGACGACGGCACTGTCACTGTCAGTCCCGGCAGTGCTACTTTAGGAGAGACGACCAAGAGCATCGCGGCTGAAGGCACGGCCTTTGAAACGCCGAGTAGTTATCCTGTGACCATCCAGACATCAGGCTCTTGGGCTGTCACCGAGGCGCTTACCTGGGCCACAGTGTCACCCCTGAGTGGACGTGATGATGGCGCCGTGAATATTACGGTGCAGCCAAATACGACGACCGCCCAGCGTGTAGGTGTCATCAGAATCGGCGGCGTGTCCCACACGATCACTCAATCGGGCACAGTGAAGCCAACGCTCGGGCCGCTGACGAACACCGCTTATCAGGCTATCGTTGGGGGTTACTTTGAGCTGGTTATCCCGACGGTGAATGCCCCGGTAACTTACACCACGACAGGGATGCCGCCTGGGCTAACCCTCAGCAATACGACAGGCATGATCACAGGCCGACCTACCATGACGGGGACGGCACCCACGACCTACAACGTGACCGTGAGAGCTAGCAATGCCTCAGGTCCAGCTGCCGCTGACACGGCAGGGAAAGCTGCGGCGACGGTGAGCTTCACCATCAATGTCGTCCCACTTCCAGCAGGTGTCGTCGGCACCTTTCATGGACTCATTGAGCGCAGCAGCACAGTGAACGTCGGCAGCATAATAAACCTCGGAGCTCGCTGGGAAATGACCATCAACGCGCTGGGTGCCGTCAGTGGAAAGATCGTCGAAGGTGTGACCTCACGCAGCTTCACGAGTAAACTGGAAGTCACAGCCGATACGGCCAATACACCCACAATCACCGCAGCCATCACAGGCACAGCTTTGAGCCTAGTTCTGAAACTGAGTGCGTTGACGGATAGCCTGAGTAGCGGAGTCGGCGAGAATGTGCTGCGTAATGCTGGCAATACGCAAAGCAGCATCGTCACCGGCTGGGGAAATGCTTGGAGCACGACTGCGCCGATCAAAAGAGCCACGCAGTTCAGAGGCCCGTATAGCTTTGCCATCATCAATCCCGCGACGATAACCACAACCAATACCGCAGCGCCAGATGGCTTCGGTTTCGGCAGCTTCATCGTCAGTGAAACAAACGGCGCGCTTCGAATAACCGGTGATCTGCCTGACGGCAGCAAAATCTTGTGCGACACTTTCATCGGTCAAAATGGCCAATTGCTGCTCTACACGCCGCTGCATGGAAACAAAGGCAGCATCCATGGCCAACTCACCGTCACACCAGTGAATGCACCGACGGATAATACAGTAGTGGGTCCTATCACTTGGCTGAAGCCCACCCTTCTCGCAACGGATAAAGACAAGTCCTACCAGTCCGGCTTTGGTCCGCTCACGCTGGATGCCGACGGCAGCACCTACCTGCCACCTGCCAGAGGTCAGCGCGTGCTCGGTCTGCCAGCACCTGCCGCCGTGCCGACGACGGCCACGAATGCCAAGCTAGCCTTCACTCTCGGTGGACTAGACCTCGCCACACCGAACAGTCTGGCCTTTAATCAGCTCATTCGTGTCAGCAATCCCAGCACGACTGGCCTAACGAACACCGCCACCGTCGTCCCCTTCAATGCCACGACCCTGACCAATCCGAATAAAGTGGCGATCACCACCTTCACCGCAGCGACGGGTGCTTTTGCAGGTAACTTCACCCTACCCGGCACTCCAGCCCGAGTCGGCCCCTTTGCGGGTCAGATCGTCCGCATCATCGACGTTAACACCACGACGCAGGGCTACGGCTACTTCCTGCTTCCTACGGGTGTGCCCAATGTGACCACATCGCCAAAACTCAGTGGTCGTGTGGAACTGAGCCCCCCGTAGCTTGGGAATGGTTGGCGTTTTGAATGTGCTCACACACGGGATCTCGTCGCCAATCTTCCCGAAGCTTTCCAAGCCAGTCGGGAAGATCGGCGATGGGGCCCTGGGTGCTTTCAGAGCGTGTTTCCGCCGCACATTCCCGACCTACGACAAGACCGCACCCACCACCAGCAAACCTGCGGCGATCCAATCGCGAGCTCCCAGTCGATCAGCATCTCCGGTGAAGCGGATGAGCTTGAAGATGGCACCAGTGGGGCAGGTGTATTTGCAGTAGGCTAGGGGCTGGAAAAGCGATGCGATCAGGCCGGTGATAGCGATGGCTAGACTGGCCCAGCCCGCGACGCGAAAGACGTAGGCGTCAAAGGGCTCCAGCGCATTCAAGTTGATAGCCCAACCTCCAATGAGACTGACGAAAATGAAGGCCAGTAAAAGAAAGGGAATCTGTGTCAGCCAGCGTTCAAGCTTGGCCGGCACACGCCATTGCCAGGGCAGTCGGCGGGCCACGAGTTGCTGCAAAGCGCCGTGAGGGCAGATGTGATGACAATAAAGCTGCTTGCTGGTGAAGATCGGCCCGAGCAGAGAAATGACTGCAAGCATGAGCAGACCGGGGGCACTCTGGCAAGGCGTGCCATGCGCGGCCCAGCCGGTGAGTAAGCCCTGAGACAAAAGCTCACTGGCGATGAAACCGCCATAAACGACCAACCAAACATGATGCAAATGCCGTGCCCAGGCGATGCCGCGCAGCTTGCTGAAAGCCATGATGAAAGCGGCGATGAGTGTGATGGCGTGCCCAGTGTCTTGCCAGCGCCAGTGGATTTTTCTCAGCCAACCAGTCGGGCGTGATTCCAGCAGATTCTTGGCACGCTTTTTCAGGCCTTCGGCGATGGAGTAGCTGGTCTCAGTGGCTCCAGAAACGCCTTCGATCTTGGCCTGCTTAAAGTCCAGATCAGCCAGCTTTTCCAGCGTCATGTCATTGAAGAGCTTTTGGAAATAGTCGTCACCGGTGACATAGGCTACGTAGCGTTTGGTATCGTAGCTTTTGCGCAGAGACATGCGTTTGAAAATCTGACCGCTGGCGTCTAGCAGCATCAGGGAATCCGTCGGCCCTTTGTAACCGACGAGGGTGTCAGTGACAGGAGAGGTGCGGGTGGCGATGCCGATGCGGGTGCCATTGATATCTAGTACTTCCTGGCTGCCTGGATGCAGCTTGGCTGGCTGTAATTTCGCGGCTTTTGGTTCTAAAACCTGCACCTCGGCCAGCGTGATTTCGTCTGGAAAGCGCAAAGACGTGCCTGAGGCCTGACCAAGTTTGGCCAGCACGCCCTGAGCGATAGCTGTGCTGGTCAAAGTGGCTCCTGTGACGACATGCAGCGGTTTGGCCTCATCAGGTTTCTTCATCTGCTCGGGGAATTGAGCAAAAAAAGCCCGGTCTGCCACGACCTCGGCCACATGATCCGAGGTGTCGTGACTTTTGATGAGGCGCACTCGAGTCAGCGTACCTTTGGCATCAAAGACGAGCAAGCTGTTGGTCGGGCCAGAGTAGCCTATAAAAGCATTCGATTCAGGAGCGGTCGTGGTCACGTAGCCCAGCTTTTCCCCTTCACTACCCAGCACAGCGCGCCAACCGCTGGTGGCGTTTAGCGGACCTAGGCTGTGGATTTTGGGGAAGTCTCCCCGTAGGCGCTCAGGCTGGAGGGCTGCGGCGGCTTCTTCCAGATTCCGCAGGCTGGCAGTTTCTCTGATCACCAGCACTGCAGACACCAGCAGCCCCAGCCGCCAGAGGCGGATGAGGCGTGGACGTAGTTTCTTCAGCAGCATCCGCCCATGGTGGCAGGAAGACCGCCGCTGTCACGCGCATCCTAACATTCCAGATAAAGCCGTGGCTTGCCATGGCGCTTCGGCACGCTATGACTGGCCACCTGTCACCCCGACCCACGTCGGATCAATGGCCCTCTAACTATGTCTATCTCCCCCGTAAGTCCCGTAGCCGTCCTTTGCAGTGGCGGTGATGCCCCTGGAATGAATGCCTTTTTACGCGCGATGGTGCGTTTGGGCCTAAATCGCCACGAAACGCCTGTTTATGGTATCCGCGATGGCTATCGCGGGCTCGTCCGTGCTGCTCGCCAAGCTAATGGTGATTCCGAAGCAATCGTCCGCTTGAAGCTGGAAATCGAGCGTAATACGGGTCACCGCGGCTTGATCGACGGACAGCAAAACATCATTCAAATGGATCATGCCAGCGTTTCCGGCATCATGGGAAAAGGTGGCACCATTCTGGGTTCGGCGCGCTGCCTGGATTTCCATAAGCCTGAAGTCCGCCGAGAAGTCATCACCCTTTTAGAAAAGCTAGGCGTGCGCGCACTCGTCGTTAGTGGCGGTGACGGCTCGCTCACGGGCGCACGCCTACTGGCAGAGGAGAGTAACTTGCGGATTATCGGTGTCCCAGCCACGATCGATAATGACCTGCAATTCACCGAAATGGCGCTGGGCGTCGATACGGCTGTACACACGCTTGTTTGGGCCGTGGATCACTTCATCGACACCGCCCGCAGTCATCGCCGCGTCATGGTGCTGGAAACGATGGGCCGTGAAAGCGGAGATCTGGCCCGAATGGCGGCTTTAGCCTCAGGAGCAGAAATGGTAATCACCCCTGAAGGTGGCCCGATGACTGAGACTAGCATGGCTGCCTTAGCTGAAAAGATCGAAGGAGCCATGACGCGCGGTCGTGGTCACGCCATCATTTTGATTGCCGAAGGCGTGCGTTTTGAGCCACCTCAGTCTCGCAATGGTGCCTATATCCTGCGGGATGCTTTCCAAAAATACTTCCAGCGTGAAGGTGCGCCATTCCAGGATTTGGAGGTGCGTCCTTCCGTGCTCGGGCATTTGCAGCGCGGCGGTCACACCACCCCTGGAGATTGCATTCTGGCGGCCCGCTTTGCCGAGGAAGCCTGGAAAGCGCTACTCGATCCAAACGGCATCAATGGCATCACGGCACTCCGCTACAATAAGGTGGAGATCGTGCCTTTCGGCTGTCCTGATCTTCCAGAGCGCGCCATCCACTCGCGTGCGATGGAGCATTTGCATGATGATTTAAGCAGCTGGTAGTGCCTTAAAACTCCGATGAAACGTGACACATCCTTTGGCAGAAAAAGTGGGATCGCTCTGGTGCTCCTGCTTTCACTGACCAGTTGTGTCACATCACCGTTCTACGATCCTGTCCCAAAGCAGCCTGCGGCACTCAGGCAGCACATCGTAGATCGGATCGCCATGATCGTGACTCTGCCACCCCAGCAGGCGGCTAAGCTCATGCGTCATTCGAGCCTGAATTCATCCCAACCCGTCTCTGTAAGCACCGCCACGCCTATCGGCCCGAATGGTCTGCTGCTGACGGCGGCACACGGGGTAAAAGGCATGAGTCCAAATGATGTCACCCTGGTTTATTATTCCCCGACAAAGCACAATCGCCGAGGCCAAGCACGAGTCCTGTGGAAAGACGAGCGTGCGGATTTAGCGCTCATTCAGGTCTCATTTCCCACGCCCTCTTATTACTCATGGACACCCCGTGATCGCACGCTGCCAGCCGGCACCCGCGTGATCCACGGCGGACTAGCGACGGGTCCAAAAGCGCAGGTCGGTCAGCTGCTAGAATCACTGGCAGGCACAGGCCATTTTGCACGTCCTTGGGTTCGGCATAGTCTGCGCCTCCAGCCGGGTGACAGCGGAGGCCCTCTCCTAGCTACAAGCGGCGAACTCATTGGCATCAATCGTGCGGTAGGGTACGTCGGAGTCATGGATACCAGCTTTTTCACCGAATCCCAAAGCACCCGGCCTGATCCGGCAAAAATCAACTCGCTGATCGCGGGGATGTCTGCTCATTGAGAAAACTCGACATGCATCCCTTCCTCAAAAAATTGCCTCTCCTTCTAGCGGCCTGGTGGACTCTCACCAGCTGCCAGGTTTCTCAGGACGCCTTTGAGCTAGGGGCCACCCAAGCCAACTCAAATGGCCTCATGTCTGTGCGCTCGGCACCGCCTACGATTGGCTTCCGCCGCTTGCAGGCATATTCGGGATTGAATCCAGCGATCAAAGTCTTCGTGCAAGCCAAGGGCTATCCTGATTTCATCATCGAGCAACGGAAGCTGGGGAAAATGGCCATGGTGTGTTTTTATCCCAAAAAGAATCAAGCCTACATGATCCAGACACTGCTGAATCTTCCTGGAGAGACTCAAGTGCTAGGCCCCGAGCCCATTGGTGAAAAAGACAAACGTCTCTTTAAAGCCATTCGCGAGGTGGAAAATGCGGCATCAGCTTATGGGCAGTAGGGGCTGGGGCTATGAATGATTTTTTCAGTTGGGTTGCAGACTTTCTAGAGAAAAAGGTCTTATAGGATCTGACTGACCTATTCTGACTTGCCAAATACGTAACCTTTCCAGACATTACTGGATCTTCACAGACGTACTCTTTTGCCGTCATGCGCTTCATTCTTCCCGCGATTCTTCTCAGTATCTGCTGCCAAGCAGAGATTGCAGAGAATCCATCGGCACGGACGACGATCGCGGATCTACTAAAAACCCAACAAACCGTGCAATCGCAGCTACCGCGAGTGCGGCCAGCCGTCGTCGCCATTCAGACGAATGATGGCACGGCCAGTGGAGTCATCATTTCTGAAGATGGCCTGATCCTCACCGCTGCTCATGTGGCGGAGAAGCCGGGTCGCCAAATGCGTGTCATTTTGCAGGATGGGAAGCGCGTGATCGCCACCACACTAGGACTGGATAAATCTGCCGATGCCGCCCTGATGCAGCTCAATGACAACGACCTCAAATGGCCCTGCGTCAAAGTGAGTCGCGAAGTCCTGAAAACAAAGTCAGGGCAATGGTGCTTCGCCCTCGGACACCCAGGTGGATTTGATCAGGAACGCGGCGTGGTTTTACGTGTCGGGAAAATCGTCAAGCAAACCGCCAACTCTCTGCAAAGCGACTGCGTGCTGATGGGCGGAGATTCCGGCGGCCCCCTCTTTAATCTCGAAGGTGAAGTCATCGGCATTCACAGCCAAATCTGGGAGGAGCGGGATCAAAACATGCATGTCTCCATGGCACCTTTTTTCCGCTCATGGGATGATTTAAAAAGCAGCCAAATCATCCACGTCTGGGGCACTGGCAGTGGCGGCTATTTAGGTGTCGAAATTGGCTCTGAAAAAGATGCGGCAGTCATCAAAGTGAATCGAGTGGACAAAGGCAGCGCCGCTGAACGTGCTGGTCTTCAGCTAGGAGACATCATCCTCAGCCTAGACGGCGAGTCGATGCAATCAGCGGCCCAGTTTTTGAATGCCGTGCGCGCCCGAGCTGCGGGCACTCAAATTCAAATCCAAGTCCAGCGCTCCGGTAATCAGATCGACCTGAAAGCCATGCTCGGTAGCTTACCCAAGGAGGATGCTGCATGAGCTGGCGAATCACCCTTTTGATGTGTGCTACATTAAGTTCGGCAAAGGCTGATTTACGCGCTCCTCTATCTGCTTCGGAGCGCACCAACGGTGCCCAAACGCTGACTGCTGTTGCAGCGCTCGAGAAGCGAATTCAGATCATGACTGCTCCTGTGATCGATGCAGAGGGTCTTACTCTCAGCACTGCATCCTGGGTCGGTTCAGAAGGATACTTCCTCACCAAAGCCAGCGACACCCCGAAACTAGAAGCGTGTAAAGTCCTCATCAGTCCCAGTGTCACTGTTGCTATTCGTGAGATCCATCGCTCAGCCGCTCATGATCTCGTTTTAGCTCAGGCGGTGGGTGTCAGCGGACTGCCCACACTTACCTTTGAATCCAAAGCGCGCCCCACTCGCTATGGCCAGTGGCTAGCGGCACCCGTTAAAGGTGGCAAAGCCGTGCGTATCGGTGTTATCAGTGCCCAGCGTCGAAAGATCCCTGGCGGTGGTGCCGCCATGGGCGTGCGCATGGATGAAAAAACCAACAGCAAAGGCGTGCGTATCGCTGGAATCGCCGAGGACAGCCCTGCGGCAGCCGCGGGTCTCTTGGAAGACGATGTTCTGCTTTCTCTGGATGGACACACACTCAATTCCTATCAAAGTGTGCACGACCTCGTCCGTGATCGCCAGCCCGGTGAGCAGATCGAGATCATCTATCGCCGTTCAGGAAAGGTGGCCAAAGTGCAAATCCGTTTGGCCAGCCGCAGCAAGATCCTGCAAAATTGGGAAGGCGAAGATTTTGCCAACGGTGGCATCTCCATCCGCACGGACAACTTTGCTCAAGTCATCCAGCACGATCTTCCTCTTTCTGCCCAGGACATGGGTAGCCCCTTATTTGATCTTGAAGGCCACCTGCTCGGCATCAACATCGCCCGCGTCGATCGCATCACCACCTTTGCCCTTCCGGTAGAAACCTTCTGGCCAACCTTCCTTCCCTACCTCGAAGCCGACCGCCACCCGCCCAAGGCGGCAAAGGCTAACTGAATCTGAAAACACCCAGCTATGAACAGAAGTCACTCTGATTTCCATCATTGCCTTCGACTTTAAGGATCTGTTTGCTTAATGATAACTGTCGCATGAATAAAATCCTCAAATTCCTGTCATTCATTTTTCTGTTTTCAGTGCAAGCCTATGCGGGCGGTAAATCCGGCTAGGATGACAATTATGAAAAGGCTTTGCTTGAAGCCAAAGAAACCAAAAAGCTGGTCTTGCTTGATTTTACGGGTTCGGACTGGTGTGGCTGGTGCGTGAAGCTTGATGAAGAAGTGTTTTCAAAGTCTGACTTCAAGAAGTTTGCCAAGGAGAACCTCGTGCTCGTTGAGCTCGACTTTCCGCATGGAAAAAGATTGCAAAAGAAGACCAAGGAACAAAATGAAGCTCTCAAAACCAAATTCGCTGTGAGCGGTTTCCCAAACATCATCATCGTAGATAGCGAAGGCAAAGAACAGGCTCGTTGGAGCGGTTACAGCAAAGATTTTCTGACTGAATTAAAGGCAAAGCTAAGTTCCCTGAAGCAATAGTTCAGTTCACCCCAGCGTCGTCCGCTCAAGCGCTTGATTCCAACCTGCGGTCAGTGCTTTTCTCTGCGAAGCTTTCATGCTGGGCAGGAAGCGGCGTTCAGCTTGCCATTGGGTGGCAATGTCAGACTGGTTTTTCCAGTAGCCGATGCCCAATCCAGCAAGATAAGCCGCCCCAAGCGCCGTGGTTTCTGTGACGACGGGCCTAACCACCGGCACGCCAAGGAGATCAGCCTGAAATTGCATGAGCAGGTTGTTGTTGCTAGCACCGCCATCGACACGTAGCTCCCGCAGTTTTACTCCTGCGTCGGCTTGCATGGCGGTGAGGATGTCGGTCACTTGGTAAGCGATTCCTTCCAGCGCAGCTCGGGCGATGTGGGCCTTGGTGGTGCCACGAGTGATGCCCGACATCAGCGCCCGTGCGTGCGGGTCCCAATGCGGGGCACCGAGCCCTGCAAAAGCGGGCACCAGATACACGCCGCCCGTATCGGGCACTTGCGCTGCTAGCGGCTCGATCTCAGAGGAATGTTTGATGATTCCCAGGCCATCTCTCAGCCATTGAACAACGGCTCCGGCGATGAAAACACTGCCTTCCACGGCATATTCAAGAGGACCGTCTCCGAGTTGCCAAGCCACGGTGGTGAGTAGCTTGTTTTTCGAGACGATCTTCTTGGTGCCCGTGTGCATGAGCATGAAGCACCCTGTGCCATAGGTGTTTTTGACCAAGCCGGGCTTGGTGCAGACTTGGCCAAACAACGCTGACTGCTGATCTCCGGCCATGCCAGCAATGGGGATTCGACCGCCGAGAAGCGTAGTCTCTCCAAAGAAACCGCTGGAAGGTTTCACTTCAGGTAAGGTGCTGGCGGGTATGCCGATGAGCTTCATGAGCTCCTTATCCCAGCGACCTTCCGTGATGTTAAACAGCATGGTTCGTGAAGCATTGCTGACATCGGTGGCATGGACGAGACCGCGCGTTAGATTCCACAGCAGCCAGGAGTCAATGGTGCCAAAGGCTAGCTGTCCTGATTTAGCCAGAGTCTTGGCTTCAGGATTGTTTTGGAGAAACCAGCGCATTTTCGTGGCCGAAAAGTAGGCATCCACGACCAGACCCGTTTTCTCGGCAATCATCGCAGCGGCGCCTTTAGCCTTCAATTGATCACAGAAGCCAGCCGTGCGCCGATCCTGCCAAACGATGGCCTTGCCGACTGGTTTTCCCGTCTTCTTATCCCAAGCAACGGTGGTTTCCCGCTGGTTCGTGATGCCAATAGCAGCAATGTCCTTGGCTGTGAGCTTGGCCTTTTTCAGCGCTTCTTTGGCCGTTCGAAGCTGAGTCTGCCAGATCTCCTCCGCATCATGTTCCACCCAGCTTGGTTTCGGATAATGCTGGGTGAACTCCCGCTGCGCCGTTGCGACGACTCTACCCGCATGATCAAAAATAATGCTGCGGCTGCTCGTCGTGCCCTGATCCAATGCGAGGATGTATTTCATGCTGCATGATTTTTCACATCAGCGCGGGGATGACAAGCTAGATTGCAATGTGGGCAATCAAGTGATTCACAAAACAGCGAGATTTGTGAATCACATGGATGGCAGGGTCGACCTCGAATCAGATCAAGCACTCCGCAATCTGAACCGCATTCAGCGCGGCACCTTTGAGGAGCTGATCGCCGACGATCCAGAAGGAAAGGCCATTATCCAAGGCACAGTCGAGACGGAGGCGGCCGACGGCACAGTTATCACGGCCCGCGATGTCGAGGGCGAGGGGATACTGCTTGTTGGCTGGATCGTCGATGACGTCCAGACCTGGAGCCTTACTGAGGATCTCGCGGGCGGTGGCCAAATCGACGGGCTTTTCAAACTCGGCGCTGATGGCGATGCTGTGAGCGCGGAAGACGGGAATGCGGACGCATGTGACGCTGGCACGGAAGTCTGGGTGATGCATGATCTTCCGACCCTCGTTTTCCATCTTCATTTCTTCCTTTGTGTAGCCGCTATCCAGGAACGAATCCACATGCGGGATGGCATTGAAGGCGATCTGATGCGGATAGACCGTCGGCTTGGAGTCTAGCTTCGCAGCATCCCAGGCACGGTTTTCACTGGCCCATTCGCGGGACTGTTTGGCGAGTTCCTCGATGGCTTGTGCGCCGGTGCCGGAAACGGCTTGGTAGCTGCTGGCGATGATGCGCTTCACGCCAAAGGCTTGATGTAAGGGGTAAAGCGCCATGAGTGAGATGGCGGTGGTGCAGTTGGGATTAGCGATGATGCCCTGATGGTTTTTCACATCGGCAGCATTGATTTCAGGCACCACGAGCGGGACCGTTGGGTCCTGGCGGAAGTAGGAGGAATTATCCACCACCACGGCACCAGCTTTCACCGCATGGGGGGCGAAATCACGTGAGATACCGCCACCTGCACTGAACAGAGCGATGTCCACACCGGCGAAGCTGTCGGCTGTGAGTTCCTTGATGGTCACGTCTTCACCTTTGAATTTCATCGTCTTGCCTGCACTACGGGCACTGGCGAGAAGGGTGAGCTGGCCGACGGGGAATCCGCGCTCTTCGAGGCAGCGCAGCATTTCCACTCCCACCGCTCCGGTGGCACCGACGACGGCGACGTGTTTCAGGTTACTCATGGTTGTATTGGTTCTTAGTTGGGGAAAAAGGGCGCGCAAAATAGGTGGGATCTGTGGGAATGCAAGGGGCTCAGTCTTCTTGGGCCGCTGGTTTTCTTCCTTGAAAAGCCACCTCACGCCAGTAAAGAACCTGCCCGTGCGCTGGGCCGCCTCTCGCGCTGCCTAAAATCCATCACGCACACCGCTCTACAATCTCTCATGAATAAAGCCCTCCTCGCTCAAGCTGCCAATGAAGCCCGTGGTCTCGCCATGGATGCCGTTCACAAGTGCTCCTCAGGTCATCTCGGCCTTCCTCTCGGCTCGGCTGAGATCGGTGCCGTTCTTTTTGGTGAAAGCCTCCAGTGTGATCCAGCCGATCCGAAATGGCTGAACCGTGACCGTTTCATCCTGAGCGCAGGTCACGGCTCCATGTTCATCTATTCTTGGCTACACCTCAGCGGTTACGCCGTGAGTATTGATGATGTGTCGAAGTTCCGTGTCCTCCACAGCATCACCCCAGGTCACCCAGAGTTCCATGAAACCCCAGGCGTGGAATCCACCACTGGCCCACTCGGTCAGGGCATTGGCAATGCAGCTGGTTATGCGCTTTCTGGCAAAATGGCAGCCGCCAAATACAATACAGCTGACCACACGATCATCGACAATCACATCATCGCTCTTGCTGGTGACGGCTGCCTTCAAGAAGGTGTGGCCCGTGAGGCGATTGCCTTTGCTGCCCACAACCAGCTCGATAATCTCATCGTCATCTATGACTCCAATGATGTGACTTTGGATGCCATGGCCAAAGTGACTCAAAGTGAAGACGCGCAAGCTCTTTACACCGCTCTCGGCTGGGAAACCGTGACCATCGACGGTCACGATCTGGAGGCCGTCAGTGCCGCCGTCGCCGCAGCTAAGAAGAACGACAACGGCAAGCCCAAGATGATCATCGCCAAGACGGTCATCGGTAAAGGTATCCCCGAAGTCGCTGGCACCGCCAAAGGCCACGGAGAAGGCGGCGCTAAATTTGTCGATTCCGCTAAAAAGGGTCTTGGTATCCCTGAAGGCACTCATTTCTATGTCAGCGACGCGGTGAAAGCCTACTTCGCTGACCTGAAGGCCAAGCGCGCGGCCGCTCACAGTGAGTGGAACGCCACCTTTGCCGCCTGGAGCGCTGCCAATGCAGGCTTGGCCGCTGAACTGGATGCTGCCCGCAATGGCAGCCTGAAGGCCGAAGATCTGCTCAAGGTGATCCCTGAATATCCATCCGAAGGCAAAGCTGCTACTCGTAACAGCGGTGGTGAGATCATCAACCATCTGGCCAAAGCAGTTCCAAATCTGATCACTGGCAGTGCCGACCTCTTTGGCTCCACGAAAAACTACATCACGGGTGGTGGTGACTTCAGCGCGTCCAATCGCACAGGTCGTAATATTTGGTTCGGTATCCGTGAGCACGCCATGGGCGCTATCTGCAACGGTATCGCCTACGACGGTCTTTTCCTCGGCAGCTGCGCCACGTTCCTGGTCTTTGCTGACTACTGCCGCCCAAGCATTCGCTTAGCTGCCTTGGCTAAACTTCCAGTCACCTACATCTTTACGCATGACAGCGTCGGCGTCGGTGAAGATGGCCCGACCCATCAACCTGTCGAGACCGTCAGTGGTCTGCGCGTGATTCCGAACCTCGACGTCATTCGCCCTGGCGATGCCGAAGAAGCCGCCGGTGCCTTTGCTGCTGCTTTCAGCCGCGCGGATGGCCCGACACTGCTTGCTCTTAGCCGCCAGGATCTGCCTCATCAGGGTGGAGCCAGCGCTACGGCACGCCGTGAAGGCACGCTCAAAGGCGGTTACATCCTCGTCAAGGAAACGGCTACTCTTGAAGCCATCGTCATCGCCACCGGATCTGAAGTTCAGTGGGCCGTCGAAGGTGCCAAAGGTAAGCCCGGCGTCCGCGTCGTCAGCCTGCCATGCTTCGAGCGCTTTGATCGCCAGGACGCTGCTTATCGCGAGTCCGTCTTGCCAGCAGCCTGCACCAAGCGCGTCGCCATTGAAGCCGGCGTCTCCGGCCTCTGGTGGAAATACGTTGGCACCCAGGGTCAGATCATCGGCATCGACCGCTTCGGCATCAGCGCCCCAGGAAACACCGTCTTCAAAGAACTCGGCATCACCGCTGAAGCCGTGGCCAAGGCGCTTGCCTGATCCATCCCTTAGATCTCCAAGGATCTCTTCAAAACCTCCCGTCGCCCAAAAGCACGGGAGGTTTTTTCTTGTAGGCGCACTCGCCAGAGTGCGGTGGTTTGGTGCGGGGAGTGGCACTCCCGATCCCCTCGTTCTGGCGAACGATCCTACGACGCGTAGGCGCAATCGCCAGGGTGCGGAGGATTGACGGTGTCGTGGCATTCCCGGTCTCTCATTCTATCGAAAAATTCTGCAATACAAAGATCCAAAGGAAAGACTGGAGACTTGCCGGACTTTGCGTAGTACCTGCGCTCCCCAAAATGCACAAAGACGATTCAAATGACACAACAACCCCAGGCAGCTATGATGCTGAGGTGGTTGAAAGTGTGTGGCAATCGGCTCAGATTGTACCTGGAAATGATCCGCAAGTTTGGCGGAAAGATGAATTCGGTGCGTGGATACACCGGCGGGATTACCGTCGGCGTCACAGTGAATTCGGTTGGGAGATCGCTGACTACGGCTATCGAATGCGGGCTACAGGCCTGACATCGCTGCGGCCCATGCAGTGGCAGAATCATGTAGATTTTCAGGTGGCCGCACGGCATCAGGCCGTGATCAGTGCGGATGGCCTACGCAATGCTCGAAGGCTAGTCTAGAACGCCTTCAATGGCTGATCACCACAGTCTTTACAAAGTGCTGTTGGATCGCGGAACTGGGCGGAACACTGTGGACAGTAAGCCATGGAGCCAGACTGTTTTTCTGGGATCTCTATCAACTGCTCTTCGTTGATGTTTTGGGCTTTGAGAAAAGCTGCCATGGCGCTCTGTTGCAGAGCTTTGGATTGAGCAGTTGAATGTTGTAGCGACTTCCAGAAGGGGCGCAGTAGCTTCAGTTTGTCGGCATCGCCCATTTCTGACATGGCCGCCAATGGATGCGCTTCGGGGGAAAGGGCTTCACAAACATGATCCGCTGCTCGCATGGCATGCTGGGGAAGAAAGGCGCAGGCTAGCATTTTCCAGAAACGATGCTTTAAAGGATGGGCTAGGCGTCCACTAGATCGCCAAAAAAGTATGGCCTGAATCCACTGAAGGCTGATCAAAGCCGCCGCAGCATAGAGTACTTCGTGGCCATCGCCATAGCGGCGATAAATTACGGTGATGACGCCGAAACAGGTGAAGAAAATAATCGTCCCAAAAAGTCTCAAGAGTCGCGTCTCAGAGGCGATGTGCTTCATGGCCGCGCTTAGTTCTGTGCCGTTGAGGGTCTTTGTCATCAGTTTGAGAAAATCCTTTTCTCGGGCGGCCTCGGGTGACTTTTTCCAGCGCTGCAGCCTTTCTAGCCAGGCTTTGGCGCTGGTTTGATTGATGCAGTGCAGCTGATGCTCCGTCGTGAGGATCAGCTTTGTGCCATCTAAAGTGGGCTGAACACTCTCCCACGGCAAGATTTGGTGATTGGAGTTTTGCTGATCCAAAAGCTCCAGACCCTCAGAACAGGGCGCGAGCTCCCAACGACGCAGATTTCCAAAAGCCTGTAAAGGCGGCAGGATGGGGAGTAGAATCAAATGTCTGCCTGCAAAATTGAGAGGTAAAAAGGGTCTGCTTAGCCCGCTGCGGGATGTCCATAACCAAGCGGACTTGGGCTGGAGTCGGAGACTCTCGACCAAGTACAGGAGCAAAAAGAGAGTGAACAGCCACTGCCCGTCGGTCATGGCAGATCAGGGTTCTTTGGTGCAGAACAGCTTGGTGAACAGTGACTTAAGGCCTGCCCCAATTGCGACGATCACCACGATGATGCCTTTGCCCAGCTTAGCGATGAGTCCACCAAGCTTGGCAAATAGGCCCATCTTTCCCGCAGCGACAGCCGCACCGCCTGCAACAAGAGCGGTAAGTCCGTATTTGGCCACTTTATCACCTTCACGATACTCGGCATAAGTATTGCCAGCAAGGTATTGGAAGTCAGCCATGATGGCTTGGTATTGTGGCAGAAGTGTCTGCATTTCATCGGGCGCACAGACCAGCTCAATCTCCATGACTCCGCTGCGGCCAAGAAGTCGAGTGTTGTAGTTGATGGATTCACCGCCGTCCTCAGAGCCAATCCGCAGAGCCCACTCAAGGTTTTTGGTTTGATCATTGAAACGTGGCGGCAGCGCCCAGCCGAGTACATGCAAAGCACCGAGTCCCTGTTCCTTGCGGTACTCATTGCTAGCCTCCTGGCCTTCTTGGTGGCCCTTGAGCAGTTCATCCGCGTTCAGGTCATTTTTTTCATCGTCTTTAACGTAGCCCGTTTCATTGAACTGAAAGATAACCCAAGGGCCCATGCCTTCAGTAGTCAGCAGTCCCAGCTCCTCACCGCTCGGGATGTTATCAAACATTTTCAGCATGTCGCCTGTGCCTTGAGTGGCGGTGAAGCGCCAGCCTTTTGGAATGTTCACCTCGGCCATGCTGCCGATCTTGGCTTTGCCTTCTCGGGTCCAGCCAAAGGTCTCAATTTTATCCAGCATCGCTTTTCGACGGGTGGCGATTTCCTCCTCTGTCGGTTTGGCTGGAGCGGGTGCCGAGGGAGCGACCTCCTGAGCAGAAATAAAAGATAGGGAGATCAGACCCAAAAGAAGGCCTGCCAATGCACGTGAGTTTGGCTTTTTCATAGAATCTCCCTGTAGGAGTGAGCTTCAGCCTATCGGCAAGAAACAGCTTGGGTCAAGCCTGTTGGTTTCTTACCCTGAAGAAATCCGTGGAGCTGGTGCGACTGCTGCGTCATCTTTCAGCATGGCTGATTCAGCGCTCACTCCACCAGCAAAAGTACGATCCGCTTCAGGTTGCCTGCGCTGGGTAGCGATGGGGCTGCTCTTCCTCTTTCTGATCTTCGCAGGATTAGCTTTTTTCTTTTTCAGCACCCTCAAAGAGGCTGCGGCTTGGCTCAGTGAGCTACCGACTCGATTGGTTCAGCAGGAGATCAGCACGACTTTTCGCCAGTCGATCACTAAGATTGCCTCGACCAAAGGTGACATTTTAGAAGTGGCGACGATGCAGACCGATGAGACGGTGACGAAATTCGACATGAAGAGTGCCTTCAATCAGGCAGTTTATCTTGGGACGACGGTGTCGGAGATTCGCACCCCAGTGGTCTATCGCTACCACATCAAGCTTTCTGACCCATGGCAGCTCAGTCTTGACGAGGGTGTCTGTACCGTTCGCGGTCCCACTTTAAGGCCGACTTTGCCCCCCGCAATCCGCACTGAGGGCATGGAAAAGAAGTCTGAAGCTGGCTGGCTGCGCTTCAATGCAGCGGAGAATCTAGCCGCTTTGGAAAAGGAGCTCACCCCCACATTGGAAAAGCGCGCCGGCAATAAAGCCCACCTCGATCTGGTGCGAGAGGCTGCGCGGAAATCTGTGGCTGAATTTGTGAAAGTCTGGCTCCTCAAAGAAGGAAAGCCCCCCCAGGAAGACGTCCGATCCATCACCGTCATCTTCCCTGACGAACCACAAACTGGTCCCGTGCCCCTGCCGCCGACCTTGCAGATTCAGTGAGCAGTTGGACTGGGATGCTTTGAGGCAAGTCTATACTGCCAATGAAGGCCAAGGCCGATGAAACCATGCAAGATGCTAATGAAAAGAACAAGCCACCCAAAAGCGATCTGGACAGGTGCATTAGTCCTGCCTTGGAAGAGTGAGGCGGCGATCTGTTCTCTGACCCCAAGCCCCCCAACGCCAATGGGGAGAAGCACCGCCAGATTTAACAAGCAGGTGTAAATGCCAATCTGCCACCAAGAGTCACTGCTTCCATAAATTCGGAGATTTTGATATTCTAACTGATCCAATCAGGATTAAGTTCAGCCTCTGAAGCGCTAGGATTTCATCACTTATCCCTGAATGTTCAGGCTAGGTTAAAGAAGGCACTTTTAAATAGCCGCTGTATCAATTGACCGTATCCCGGATTTCTGGAGTGACCGGTGGGGCACTCACCGGTAGTAACTCATAGAGCACAAGACCGCCAGCCTCAGCGATAGGTTTGCAAAGCGCCTTCACACTTTTGGGCAGTTTATCGTCTGGCGTTTCCAGTAAGTGGCGGATGCCCAGCTTTCTAGCCAATCGAATCGACCAAGTGAAGGCTTTTTCTCCCGGCTCAGGCGGCAGCCAAACAAGGGGAATATTGAATGCCTGGGCTGAAAAGAAGATCGAGGCACGCTGATCAATGGGATTGAGGCGCACGATACGTGACTCCAAATGCCCGCCGAGCATGGCGTTTTTAGGTATCCACCAGGGACGATCCTGCACAGAGAAATAGCCGACAGGCTGACCCGCGAGGTGTTGCCGAATAGTGGCTATGTGCGCCATGTTCCAGGGTTCTGGGTCACGTCGTAGGGCTGGCCCTAGGATAGTTTGGCAGCCCATCGCCACAGCTGCCGCTAGCAGGCTGATAGCCACTAGGCGGGGCCATTTTGAAGATGAAAGGGCCATTCCCAAAAGGCCACAGGCCCCCACGGGCATCACTAGCACGGCGTGTGTCATGAGCACGACGTGAAAACGATCCGCTAGGGTCATGGCATGAAGAGCAACGCATGCCCCCGCTAAACCGCACAGGCTCAACCAGCCGAGCATCTTTGTTTGGTGCGTGGATTTTGGTGCCTTGCCACGAATGAGGGAAAAAACACCAACCATCAAAATGGCGGACAGCAGCAATGTCACCACTGAGTCCAGCGCACCAAATTTGACAGCGTCAAAGAGTTTCTGGACGGTGATCAAAGACACGCCGTTACCGGTATTAAGAGGCAAGCTGGCCTGAAAGATAAAATGTACGGTGGCCCAGCCCGCAAGCGCCGTGGTGACGGCCAAAGCACCTGTTTTAAACATACTAGCATCACGCCGCAGCAGGCCAAGCAGCGCTAATGGGGCTGCTGAAACCCCGACAACCGCCACTGTATGCGGAGCACTACATGCCGCAACGTAGATCATTCCCAGCGCCAGTGCAGACCGCTGAGACTGCCATAGTGCCAGCGATGTAAAAACAAGAATACCCTCGAATTTATATGGCAAAGTGAGTGCCACTGGCACACGCAGGTGATGGAAATTATCGAACGGTAGCCAGTGCATGAGCAGATCCATCAGCGTAGCCGATCGCAAAACGTTCACGGCAGTAATCATCGCCCCGCCCATCAACAGCGCGCGGAGGGTGGAAAGCCGGAGTACGCTGCTAGCCAGAGCTCCGGCGCTGATGATCAGGAGGAAGTTCAGCACTGAATTTGTCACCACCATCAGCGCTTGTGCGGCAGATAAAAACGTTACTGAGCGAATACCTACAGCCAGAAACAAACTTCCCCAATGATACCAGACATCTTGTACGCCAATGGCCTCAGTGGTCTGATTTCCCATGAAGATAGACCAGGCATTGGCCGCCTTGGACTCAGGTAGAGCCACGACCATGTCCACAAAGTAGCCCATGTCTTCATGCATACGAAAGATCTGACCTTCACCGTCAGTGTAGCGGAATGGCAGATGGAAAAATAACAGCAGCAGGCCACTCACAAAGGCCAAGCCAGCGATCTCTCGCCTTGTCCATTGCTCAGTCACTGGGACCGACTCGCTGAGCGCTCGGCGGCTGCGGAACCAAGCCGCGAGAAACAATTGACAGAGCGACAGCCACGCAAAATAGCTCACGCGCTGGAAGCAAACTGTGGCGATGAAGCCTTGCGCAAAAACCATTCCGCTAGTCAACATCACGGCCAGTCGGAGCATCTTTGGGCCTGGTAACAGCGTCCGCGGCACCAGCAGCCATCCCAGCATGATAAAGACACCGAGAGTGGCAAGAATGATCATGGGCGCTGCTAGGCCATCACGAAGGGTGTGTAGCAGATGAAATAGGGTGTCCAACATGATCAATGAAACTGTAACGATTTTTTAAACTGTTTCGTCTATACACGACTTTATAACACTACCTCTCTAGCGTAGTTGGTGCGCGGGCATACCCGCGACCTCCGCCCCGGCATTTACATCTTGAGTGACCACTGCGCCTGCGCCAATCATGGCCTCTTCTCCAATAGTCACTCTGCATAGTATGGCAGCACCGCTTCCAATCGATGCACCCTTACCTACGAGAGTGGGAACGACAGTCCAGTCTGCCTCGGTTTGAAGAACGCCGTCGTCGGTAGCACGGGGGACTCTATCATTCAAGACCTCGTCCTCCAGTGTGACTCCTTCACAGGTAAGGCTATCTGAAGGGACCTTGCAGCGTGCTTCAATGGGTGCGCCTTTTTGAATCTGTACAAAGATTCCGACCTTCGTTTCATCGCCAATCTGGAAACCGTAAAGATTGACCAGATCTGGTGGAAAAATCTGTAAACGGTCTCCTTGGATAGTGGTTGAGGCGATGGGCATAGGAGGAAGATATTAACTGTGAATCACACCATTAAAACGAATATTTTACAATTATTTATATTTATTATAATTTTAATACAAAATGACGAGGCTTTTCTCAAGTCGAATCCCTGTGCTACCTGACTGGATCATGTCTTAAAAGGCGCGATGATCGGGTTTACCCCACGAAGGCGCGCGAGCAGGATCTTGTATTTGACAAGATTCCGATTCCTAAAATGGTTATGGCTCTGGCTGGAGTCATCTACCTCGGATCTGGGTGTCTGATAGCTTCCTTTGGGTTAGTTCCTCCATTGCCTACAGAAATGGTAGATTCATTAAAAACCATTTTCAAGGGCACAGAACTGATTCTTTGCCAGAATCATCTGAATCTTTGCCTAAACCCCATCATTGATCGTTACCGGTTCTCCTCTGCGGAATTGGCTCCAAAAAAGTGCTTTCAGGGCCATTTGGAGTAAACTCTCTTCTTGCCAAAAGGCAGAATGAATCGACTATGGCGACCCTTTTGTCCGGCAACCCTCTGGTTGTGCGGGACATCAGCCCGCCTTGATCCTCCGGAGTGGAAGATGATGAGCGGTTCACCCACCAACACTCCCAACCCAACAATAGCATGAGCGCACAAACACTCTCGGAAATGATCGCCGCATCATTCCGTGAACTCCACGAAGGATCGATCGTTAAAGGTCGCATTCTTGAAATCAAACCGCAGGTCGTCCTCGTTGACATCGGTTACAAATCCGAAGGAGCTATCCCCTCCAACGAATTCGAAGATGAAGACATCCAAGTCGGTGACGAGATCGAGGTCCTCCTCGAGAAACTCGAAAACGATGAAGGCATGGTCGTTCTCTCCAAAGAGAAGGCTGCCTACAAACAAAACTGGGAAAAGATCGCTTCCGTGTTCCGCGATGGCGGACTCGTCAAAGGCAAGGTCAAGTCTGTCGTCAAAGGTGGCCTTATGGTCAACGTCGGCGTCGAAGCCTTCCTTCCTGGCAGCCAGATCGACATCATTCCACCGAAGGACCTCAACGAATACGTTGGCAAGGTCTTCGAATTCAAGATCGTCAAAATCAACGACGACCGCAAAAACATTGTCCTCTCCCGCCGCGAAGTTATCGAGGCAGAGCGCGCCGAGCAACGCCAGAAATTCCTCGAATCCGTTAACGCGGGTGACAAGGTTATCGGCGTGGTCAAGAACATCACCGACTTCGGTGTCTTCGTGGACCTCAATGGCATGGACGGTCTCCTCCACATCACGGATATGTCGTGGGGCCGCCTGAACCACCCAACGGAATTGGTCGGTATCGGCCAGCGTCTGGAAGTGCAGATCTTGGAAGTGAACCGCGAGAAAGAGCGTGTTTCCCTTGGCCTGAAACAACTCCAGAACAACCCATGGGAAAACATCGAAGGCCGCTACCCAGTGGGCCAAAACGTCAAGGGCAAGGTCACCAAGCTCGTCGCTTACGGTGCCTTCTGTGAGATCGAAGAAGGGGTCGAAGGCCTCATCCACGTCTCCGAACTGTCCTGGACTAAGCGTATCGCTCGCCCATCTGACGTTCTCACTGTCGGTCAGGAAATCAATGCCGTCGTTCTTGGCATCAACAAGGACGAGCGCAAGATCAGCCTTGGCGTCCGTCAGCTTGACACCAATCCTTGGGATGACATCGACGTCCGCTACCCAGTAGGCACCCAGATCTCTCGCCCGGTCCGCAACCTCACCGCTTACGGTGCCTTTGTGGAACTGGAAGAAGGTATCGACGGCATGATCCACGTTTCTGACCTCAGCTGGACACGCAAGATCAATCACCCATCCGAAATGCTCAAAAAGGGCCAGGATGTGGAAGCTACCGTTCTCGGTATCGACAAAGCCAATCAGCGCATCAGCCTCGGCATGAAGCAGCTCGATACCGACCCATGGTCGATCATCGACAACCGCTTCAAAGTCGGTGATGTCGTGAAGGGTAAAGTCGCCAAGATCGCCAGCTTCGGTGCCTTTGTGGAACTGGAAGGCGATATCGACGGTCTCGTCCATATCTCCCAGCTCAGCGAAGATCACGTGGCCAAGGTCAAGGACATCATCAACGTCGGCGACGACGTCGAAGCTCGCGTCATCAAAGTGGACAAAGTGGAGCGCCGCATCGGCCTTTCCATCAAGGCCATGAACTACAGCGAAGCCGACATCCAGAAAGAAAGCCAAGCTTTCGAAGCCCTCCGCCCAAGCACCGACCTCGTCGGACTCGAGCAGGCCTTCAAGTTCGCCAGCGAAGAATGGCGTCCAGGCGAATAAGCCTAGACATCCTGATTCATCAAAGATCCCCGGAGGGGCACCGCAAGGTGCCCCTCTTTTTTGGTTAGCGCACTTATCGTGATCTTGATATTTTCAAAGCATCATCAATCCTCTCGTTCTGGCGAAGGATCCTACGGCACGTAGGCGCACTCGCCAGAGTGCGGTGGATTGTGGGTGGCGAGGTATTCCCGATCCTACAGACCAGGAGGATGACGCTGAACGTAGCCTTTTGTGGGACGGGAACGAGTGGACCATTTGGGGCCTTCGTTTTCGCCATTGTAACCAGTATCTAGGCGCAGACCGGCAATGATGATGAAGGTATGGCCGCTTTTTGCATAAACAGTCATGTATTTGCCCGCGCCAGCACGGCCATACTTGCGCAGGCTATCCGAGGTGCCGACAGAACCGATCAATCCAGCCCCATGCAAAGCATAGGAGACGGTTCCAGAGCAATCGTAACCCGTGTCTTTGAATGAGGCATGGCCACCACCGTATTTGTAAGGCTTGCCGACGATCTCATTCGCAGCACTGATGGCCTGCATCACTTTTTTGGGCAAACCTGCTGGTGGCACGGCTTTTCCACCGACGATCACGGCGGTCTTTCCGCGGACATACTGATACTCCCAACGCTTGGGCTTGGAAGAACAACTGCTCAGAAAGATGATGGCGGCGATGAAGCAGATGTGTTTTGAAGTCATGATCTTTGAGCGAGTTTAGAAAGCAGACTAACATCAACCTGCAACCTAGGTATCGTTCAGCAAGTTTTTCTGAATAAGCCTGTCTATTCAGGGATCATTGGCCATCGCTCAATCTGTGTTTAGAATGTCGAATGCGAATCTCAGAAATTTTTTATTCAGTCCAGGGTGAGGGGGGGCTAACAGGCGTGCCTTCCGTGTTTGTGCGCACCTCTGGCTGCAATCTTCGCTGTGATTGGTGTGATACTCCTTATGCTTCTTGGTCGCCTGAAGGTCCTGAGATGAGTCTGGGCCAGATTGTCGAGGCTGTATCGCAGTATTCTGCGAGGCATGTCGTGATCACGGGTGGAGAGCCGATGGTAGCCAAGGAAATTCGTGAATTGATTGCTCTTTTTCAAGAGCAAGGAACGCATGTGACCGTGGAGACGGCGGGAACTGTTTCTCCAGATGGCTTAACCGTCGATTTGGCCTCACTGAGTCCGAAGTTAGCGAATTCGACCCCAAGCCTAGAGAAAGCCGGAGCTGCCTGGGTAAAGAGACATGAGCAGACGCGCCTCCAGCCGGACGTGCTGCGGGCTTGGATCGAGTCCTCTCGAGACTACCAGTTGAAATTCGTGATCTCTTCTGAGGCTGATTTGATCGAGGCCCAAAGCGTGGTGACAAGCATTGGCATTCCGATCCTGCCAGAGAAGATCCTGCTAATGCCGGAGGGCGTCTCGATGGAGGTCATGCGCACTCGATACCCACTTTTGATCCAGGCTTGTCTGAGCCATGGCTATAGGCTCAGTCCGCGTCTGCACATTGAGCTATTCGGAAACAAGCGCGGGACTTGAATGGTCAGAATTGGTTCCTCATTCGTTGGGAATGGCTGAAAATTGTTCCTTTCACGCATTTGTGAAAGCACAGTCGTGACAGCTAAAGGCGCAGGCGCTTTAACTGATGGTCTTCACAAGATCATGCATCAGCTATCATTCGCCATCCTTCTAGCCTCAACACTAGCCGCCGCCCAAGAGCCGACATCGTCCACTGAGACGACTGAAAAACTTCCTGAAATGGTCATCACCGCCACTCGTGGTCAGACAGACCTTTTGAAAGTGCCTTCCGTGGTCCGCACATTGACAGCTGAGCAGCTCCAAGAACGTCAGGTGCGCACGCTGCCAGAAGCACTGCGCGAAGTGCCTGGCGTGAATGTACAAAAAACCTCCAACGGCCAAGGATCACCCTTCATTCGTGGATTCACGGGTTTCAGAAATCTGGCGCTCATTGATGGCATTCGTTTTAACAACTCGACCTTCCGTGATGGACCCAACCAATACTGGAATACCATCGACTCTTATGCCATCGACCGCATCGAATTAGTGCCTGGTCAGGGGAGTGTGCTCTATGGAAGTGATGCGATTGGCGGCACGTTGAACATGTTCACAAAAGGATCGGGTTATCTCACGGAGCAACCTGGCTTTTTCTTCCACGGACTCACCTCCTATCGTGGGTCTACGGCAGAGGAGAGTAATGTAGCGCATCAAGAGATCCAGTTTGGTGAAGGAGGGAAATGGGGCTTCCATCTCGGTGCCAGTCTGAAATCCTTTGGAGATGTGCACGATGCGAAGCTAGGCGATCAACCTCACACAGGTTATGATGAATGGGCCTATGATGCCAAATTGGAGGTCTCTCTTGATCCGAACTGGACTCTGACAGCCGTCCATCAGCAGCTACGTCAAAATGATGTCTGGCGCACGCATGCCACGATTTATGGCATCTCCTATGAAGGCAGCACCATTGGCACCGATCTCAAACGCAGTTTTGATCAAGAACGCTCGCTATCTTACCTCCGCTTGGCCGGGCAGGATCTAGACGGTTTTATCGACAGCGTCAGCTTCACGGTCTCCCTCCAAACAACGAGTGAGGATGAGGATCGTATCCGTCGTCGTTCCGAAAACCGCGTGGACTACAATCAGACTCGCCTTTCTACTATTGGCTTTGATCTGCAATTCCAAAGTCAGACACCCCTGGGCCGCTTAACGTATGGGGCAGACTACTTCCGTGACTCCGTGAATAGTGCCAGTCAGCGCTATCGTCTGAATGGCACACTGAACTCAATTGGCATTCAAGGGCCTGTGGGCGATGACTCCACCTATCACCTGCTGGGCTTGTATCTCCAGGATGAGATCGACCTTGGTGACCGCGTTCACCTCTTTGTCGGGGGACGCTACACTTACGCCAAAGCCAGCGTTGGGATTTACAATGACAGAGGTATAGCCAAAAGCGACAAAGATGACTGGAGAAACTATTCTGCCAGCGCGCGGGTGACGGTGGATCTGGATGAAAAAGACCAATATCGCTTTTATGCTGGAGTATCTCAGGGTTTCCGAGCGCCGAATCTTTCCGATCTGAGTCGCTTTGACTTAGCTCGTAATGGCGAGCAGGACATTCCATCTGTAGGATTGAGCCCAGAAAAGTATATCAACTTTGAATTAGGTCTCAAAGCCGATACCGAGCACTTCAGTGGTAACTTGGGTTACTTTTACACACTCATTGACGATATGATTATTCGTCATTATACGGGTAAGTCAACCCCTCTACCTAACCCTAGACCATTGGTAGAGAGGCGTAATGGTGGCAATGGCTACATGCATGGCATCGAGCTTAGTGGGCAGTATCGCTTCAACCCGAGCTGGTCTGTTTTTGGCCATATGACCTGGACTGAAGGTCGCGTGGAGCAGTTCGTCGGCAACAGTGTGACAAAGAAACAAATGGAGCCAATCAGCC
Source organism: Verrucomicrobiaceae bacterium (assembly GCA_027486585.1). Lineage (GTDB taxonomy): Bacteria > Verrucomicrobiota > Verrucomicrobiia > Verrucomicrobiales > Verrucomicrobiaceae > Prosthecobacter. The sequence continues at coordinate 62,974 of JAIXOU010000039.1, forward strand.
GCGTGGTGCCGATCATGTGGCGTGCGGGTGTGCGCTGGCAGACGGTAGATCGCCGCTATTGGACCGAATTGGTAGCCCTCGGTCAGTCGGATGCAGATCGTCTGAATTCGGGTGACCAATTCGACTCCCAGCGCATCCCACCGAATGGCAATCCAGGTTTTGTCTGGCTGACTTTACGCGGTGGGGTACAAGTCACCCAAAATCTCGATGTCACCGTTGCTCTAGAGAACCTTTTGGATCGTCAGATCCGCTACGCTGGGTCTGGATCCAATGAGGCCGGTTTTGGTGCTGTTCTTGGTGCTACGGTGAAGTGGTAACCGCTTCTCAGGAACTTCACTCATCCGCTTTCACAGAAAGCTCCGAGTCGCAATTTTGACTCGGAGCTTTTTGTTGTTCACACGATGCGTGGGTTCATCTTTGATTGCTTGATCACAAGCAACGGAGGTCGCTTATCCTAAAAACAGGAATGGCTGGCCGCCGATTTGCATCCGTCATTGATTCCACAAGGCTTTTCGCCTCTCGGGCGGTGTCACCCAAGATACAGCCGCTTCGAGTCGAAGAAGCCTTGTGAAACCAAGCCCTGGCGCAACTCAACGATCTTCCATTCCTGTTTCTAGGCTTATGTGACTGACAATCGATTTCGAAGTTTGGTTGCCCGGCACCTGTTTCATTGAGTGATCTTCATGCTACCGCTGAGGATGGGGGAGGTGAGAATTGTCTGTCCTGTGAGTGGCTTTTGTGGCAGTAAAAAATAGCCTTTCGCAATGACGTTGCCACTGTCGAAACGAATGACCATGCCCTGATAGGTCACGGCGCGGGTGAGTGCTGGACTGCTGTCCATCAAGCTGAATGTCCCGCTGATGGCTCCGCTGTTCTTGTTGATTGTGAGTGTGGTCTTGCCGGGGTTGTTGCCACTGGCGAAGGTGGGTGCGGTGACGACGTTAGTGCTGCTGTAGGTGAATGGGATGTCGGAATTGGTCGCTGAGGGCGTGGTTCCAGCTTCGGTAAAGTCGAGAGCAGCGCTACCTGTGTCAGGCAACCCAAGGATGACGCTTGTCGTGTTGCTTGCGAGATATTTGCCATACACATCGAGATTGATGGGGCCGAAAGAGGTCTTGTAGGTGCGTGTCATGGTTGTGGGTTTGAACCACGTGAGTGTGCCGCTGCATGTGTTGTCCATAAACGACCCGAGCGCATCTTCCGCGAGTGTGAGCTTGCCCATTATGGAGCCGAGATTTGCGTAGAGCGGAGTGTAAATGGCAATCTCGCCGTTCGGTCCGATGAAGCCTCCGCTGGTGATTGCGGAGCCATCGGCGGCTTTGCCTGCAAGAGTGAGAGCGCCCGTGTTTGCCACGATGAAGCTCGCATAACCACTGCCTTGAGGAATACCGGCCTGTCCGATGTCGACGCTATCAGCAAGGTCAATGCCGATGCTGTAGTAGCCAACACGATTGATCGCGGGATTGATTGCGTTCCATGTCGAGCGCCAGCCATTCACTGCCGCTGACCCATGTGTGCCTGTGATGAGATCGTTGCTGAGCGTGAGCGACAACAGTGCACCGCCGATGGTGATGCTGATCTGCGGTGCGCTCTCATTCAGGTAGCTAACCGGTGTGGCCAGAGTAGTCGCGCCCTTCGTGATTTTGGCGGTGTAGCTGCCAGTGGATGTCGTGGTTAGGGTTAGTCGCGCGCCCAGTCCTGCGTTTACGGTGGCATCGCGTGCGATGATGCCGGTGAAGCTGCCAATGAGCTTAGAAGGCAGGGCTTTGACAATGAGCACTGCTCTGGCGATGGGGCTGGTGCCTGCGCTGTTACTTGCTTTGACTTGCACCGTAAAGACACCACTCGCACTTGCACGGCCACTGATGATGCCGGTTGTTTTGTTCGCCGTGATGCCAGCGGGCAGGCCGGTGACAATGAATGATTTTGGCTGATTCGTTGCCGTGAGTGCTGCGCTGAAAGTCGCACCGATGGCCGTAGTGCCCAGCGTGAATGCGTTGACACTAGGCACTTGATAGGTGGTGTTGACACTGATGTTGAGATTTTTTACAGCGACGATGCTTGCGCTGTCGGTGAGTTTGACAGCGAAGTTGTAAACTCCCGGGATGGTCGGTTTGCCAGTAATGCTACCTGCACTGCTTAAAGTGAGCCCAGGTGGCAAGGTTCCGCTATAGACCGACCATGCGGCAGGCGCTGTAGCTCCAGTGGCGGTCAGTGTTTGGGCGTAAGACAGGGCCTTGGTGCCTGTGCTTAGCGATGTCGTGGTGATGGTGATCGGTGATGTGGCAATGGTCATCGCGAAGGCGTGAGTATCGGTGAGGCCAGTTTCGTCATTGACTCGCGCGTTGAAATGAAAGGTGCCTGCACTGGTCGGAATGCCGCTGAGAACGCCTGAACTGCTCAGCGTGAGGCCGGGCGGTGGTCTGCCGAGGTTGATGCTCCAATTGAGCGGCGCTGTGCCTCCGGTTTCGATGAGCGTTTGCGTAAACGGCGCACGCGTTATGCCATTGTTGATCAAGCTGGTGGTGATGCTAGGTGCATTGGCGCTGGTGGGTGTGGCTTCGCCAGGGCTTGGCGAAGCAGTGGTCCAGTTAGTGAAATCATTGCCGTAGCTGCTCAGTGAGATCTTCTGCAATGATGGCCCGGTGCCCGCGGCGGAGGTCGGCCACGGGGCGCTTGGCAAATAGCTGACACGGTCTAAGCGGGCATATTGACGGACATTAAGCGCATCGACTCCGCCAGGTCGCGAAAGCTGGAGTTGCTCGCCGAGATTGCTGAGTTGACCGCTGGTCCATTGATAAACAACGGTACCGTTCGGTACGGTGTAACTGGCGTTGAATTGCGAAACACTACGGGTGAGCACAATGCGTTGATTCGGTTGCATCGTCAGCGGTGTGCCGCTGGGGAAGTCAAAGAGAATGCCGTCGCTCATGCGCCACGGTGTTGCTTTCACGGCATCGTAGAGCGTCACTGGCGATGCCGAGACATTCATTAGCTCGACGAATTCAGCGGCGGCCGAAGCGCTCGCGCTCGGCTGATAATGAATCTCGGTGATGATGATGGGGCCCACGCGCGCACCAGTATTCACGGTGCCTGGCGTGGCACTCTCAAGCGGCACAAAGTTATAGGTGTCCGTACTAGCCTTATAGATGTTGCCAATGGTTTCGCCTTCCAGGGTGGGGCCGTAGGTTTCATGAGTGCGGTAGTCAGTGAGCACGTTGTTTACCGCAGAGCTGAGATAGACGGTCTCGCCGACATCGCTCAGGCCAAACCCGACGAGGCGTCCAGGATCAGTGCTTAGCGGGCCAAAGTTCGCATTCTCATTAAACACTACATAACCACCAGCGGGTAAAACGGTGCCAGTGGGGATGCGATACTTTTGCAAGTTTGTGCCGTCATCGCTGAGGAACCAACCCCCGATGTCGATTGCTGCATCAGTACGGTTGTGCAGTTCAATCCAGTCCGGTTCGGTAGTGCCGGAGTTGGTAAGCATCTCTTCAATGACAACAGTTTGGTTCAGTGTGAAGGGGTAGTCATTCGCGCTGTAGGTATACATCGCACCGATGTCTGCGCGCGTACCATCAGGATCGAGTGCATGTGCGGGATTGCCCGCGTCGATAGCTGGCGAGATGGGTTGTAGTTGATAATTGAGGATGTTGATTTCAACGAACTGCGGGTCGGCGAGAAGATTGCCTATGCCTGCCAAAGCGGTGGTGTCGGACAAGGAGTAGCCAACAGTCGCGACGGAGAGTGCATCGGCTTTAAAGTTGATGGAGCACTTCGAGAAGATGCAGTTCTCGGCATGAACAGTTCCCCCACCGGCACCAAAGTTCTTCTCATAAACTTCAATACCTCCCGCGCAATGAACAAATGTGTTCTGATCAACGGTAACGGTTGAGCCCTTGTCTTTACAACCAACGCCAAGACCGCAATTCACGATGAGATTCTTCCGCATCGTGACGGTGGAACCTTGGCCGCAGGACACGGCTTTGTCGGAATTCTCCATGATGACATTGCTCTCGATGAGGATATTTTGTGCTGCTTCGCCAATGTCGATGGCATCGCTGTTGAGGCCAAGGAAATGGTAGATGTGATTGCTGCTGACGATGCAGTTAGTGCCACCGTTGAAGTCAATGCCGTCGCTGTCTGCTGCGTTATTGCCGAGGATGAGGTTGTTACGCAATTCTGCATAGCCTCCATTGATGTTGATCCCATCGCCTGTGACAGTGAGGTGTAAGCGGCTGTTGCGAATAATCGCGGAGCCGCCCTTGGTGTAGATGGGGTTCTCGCTGTCATCGATATCGAGCCCATCCATCGTGATCGTGGCGTTCACAGCGGAAATGGCATATGGGTAACGAACCAGGTCCGCACCGTGCGAAGCGCCGCGCACAGTGAGATGATTGATGGCGCAGGGAGCCGTGGGAGATTCTATGCTCAAGCCACCCCAGCGTGCTCCGTTGTGCCCCCGCATCTGCACCGGCCGCGCGACTGTGCCGTTGACTTGGAGTGCACCTTGCACACGAATGTTGCGGCCTGCTGGTAGATTGATAGTGACGCCTGACCCGATCGTGAGTGTGATGTTTGGCGGCACGATGAGGTCGCTGCTGAGGCTGTAGGACGCGTTGGTAAGCGTGGTGTTGGAACTGAGTGTGCCACCGATGTTGGTCTCGCCAGATGGTGCAAAATTGGCCGTGATGGTGCCCGATCCGGTTAGCGTGACAATGGTTCCAGAGGCGCCTGTAAACCCGGTGAAAAAATACCCTGGTGCAGGCTCGGCTTTGATGTCAAAGGCGATGTTGGGGAACATCTTCATGACTCCCGCACCCACAGGCACTCCGGCGATAACGACGCGGCCGCCATTCGAGGGGTTGACGTTGAGCGTAAGGTTCACGGGTTCGGCGAGACTGAGTTCGTTCTGCAATTCAGCATGCACGTTGCCATCGCGTTGAGCCATGAAGTCCTTCACGTCTTGCACACCCGCATTGTGAGCTGTAATGGTGGTGCCACCAACCGCTGACCATCGCGTTTCATGGCGAGCAAGCTCGCCGTCCACTTCCGCGGCGAGTGTGTCAATGATGCCGCCAATACGCGTGGGTTTGAACGTGGATGCGATGTGCGCGGCGAAGCGTTGAGCGAGTCGATTCATAAACTGCGGGCTGGTTTTCAACAAGACCAACGCGTCCTCGCTCCCGAGCATTTGATTGAGGATGTTGGAGCCAATATTGCCTGCTTGGAAAGTGCGGTCCATGTCGGGCAGGAACCAATGCCACTTGCCTCCGGCCTTGCGATCACGCCAGAATTCCCGGTTGTGTGGCCAGGAGATGTTGTTGGCATACGACTCGGCAACAACGAAATCGATGTAACTGTCGATGTCGATGCGACCTTCCACAAGGGCCCAGTTGGTGGGCACACTGAGGTCGTGCGTGCTCATGAAAGTCAGCAGATCGAGCCAGTCTTTGGTGTCGCCCTGTTGCGCGCCAAGCGTGATTGCATTGGAGCTGAGGTGGCCATAGATGAGGTGATCGATGTCTGACACATTGAGTCGCTTGTGCTCGAAGAACCATTGGGCATCCCAGCGTGCCCGTAGGTCATGAATGCCCCAATAGACGCCGTTGATGAAAACAACGCTGGGTCGATAATCGGAAGTGTCCGCCGTCATCTGACCGCGTGTGATGCTGGCCCACATCGCATCTCGCAGCATGTCCGCGCTCCACGCATCTCCACCCTCACGCAGCGTGATACCAGTATGTAGGATTGCTCCTGTGCCGGGGAAGAGGTCGTATTTGATCGCATCATCGCCGAAGGAGCTGTTAAGCACGAAGTTCATCGCGCGCTGACTGTGATCGAACCAGTTGTTCTCACCTCCCATTCGAATACCGCCGCGCACGCGGAAGCCCAAGGTGCCGCCCGGTGCATAGTATTCGATGCTGCCTGGTGCGGCTTTGTTTTTGTATTCATCATGCAAGCCCCAGCCGCCAGAGACTTGTTCGTGCTGGTTGTAATAGATGCCGATCTGGTCATCAAACAATGTCTTCGGATCAGCTACGACGGAGACAAACGGCACCGTTCCCTGGGTCTCGCCAATGAAATAGGTGCGTGTCTCGATAGGTCCTAGTGGCTTTCCAGCTTCGAAGACGCGAGCGCGCAAGACTTTGCTCGAACTGATCTCGATGGGTGCAGAGTAAAGTGTCGATGTCGGTGATGGCGTGCTGCCATCGAGCGTATAGCGGATCTGTCCGGACGGTGAAGTGAGTGTCACGTTCTGCGTAGAGGCATAGAATCCACCATTGAGCGAGAGTGTCACGGAAGCACCACGATCACGCACGTTGTTCACCAGCAAGGTGCTGTTTGTCGCTTCGGGGGTTGGCACGGTGAATTGCACCCAGATGCTTGGGTTAGCCGGGTCACGACCCATTGAAACATCGGCGATTTGTTGCGTGTAGCTCACGCTGTCGGCAGTGCTGAAGGCGGTGACGCCAGTGGCATCGAGTCCTAGATCAAAGCCTAGATCGGAACTCGCGGGTCCATTTTGATGAACCTCAACGGTGATGATGTTGTTGCCCGTGACGAGGTTTGTCGTTGGTAGCGTGTAAGTCGTGTAGTCGGATTCATCGGTGCCAGAGATCGCGTTTGGAGCTGTGGTGAGGTAAGTGATTTCGCCAGCGGGGATATTGTTGCGTAGGACTTCGACGCCATTGAGGTAAATGACAGCACCATCATCGACGAGAAGGCGTAGTATCAAGGAGGAGACGGCTGTAGGGTTGGGAACCGTGAAGACTTTGCGGAAGTAAGTGGTGATGGGCTTGTTGTTGGCATCAGGGCCAAAAGGAACGGTCGTTGTGATCCATGGATCGCCATAGCCTAAGGGGCCCATGCCCGAAGACCAAGCGGAGTCATCGAAGTTCAAAACGCGCCATTGCGCACTCTGATCGGAACCGTCGGCCAAGTATTTCCATGTCGCAGATGATTGAGCAATGAGTGTCGTTGTGCTCACTCCCGTTGCTTGAGTAAGCACCACGGCTCCACCCTCCGGTGCGAGCTTGAAACTGGCATGATGTGCTTCTGTGGTGAAGTCACGCCAGGGCCAGTAGCCTCGCGGAAACGTCTGGCCCACCGCTGCATTGTGGCCGTCAGCCCAGATGCGAAGGAAGCCATTTGCCGGAATGGACGCAGAGGCTGGGATCTGCCACTTTAGAGGCTTTTTGGCATCATCACTGAGGAAGTAGCCGTTCAAGCTCACAGGAGAACTGGTGGTGTTTTGTAATTCAATCCAATCCGGGTAATCCTCGAAGTCCACGATGTCAGGAACCGACTGTACGTTCTCTGCCATGAACTCGCTGAGTCGCACAGATTGGGCCTGGGCCGCCATGGCAAGAAGACAAAGGAGGAGTGTGAGAAGGCGAGCAAACATGAATGTCCGAGGCTATCTTTTTGAGACAAAAGTGTCACGGAAAAAGGAAGTCACATGAACTCCTGTGAGTGCGGGCACATGACTGAGGAGATTTTGCATCGTGTTCGACCGCACGGAAGGGAAGTGCGATTGCAGCGGCATGTTCAGGTGGTGCCGCGCTAGTTCCTGAATCACTTCAACGCGGCTGTTCACGCTATTAGAATCTTTGGTCATGAGTGAGCCTGACCAATGGATAAAAAAATGCCAACGCAGACTGCGTTGGCATTTAAGTTTAAAGAAATAAGAGGGAAGTTACTTTTTCTCCTCTGCCTTTGCTGTGGTTGGAGTCTTGGTGGACAGCTCCAAGAAGTCACGGAGGATGTTAACAGTTTCGAACTTCACAGGCTCGATGCCGTAAGGGAACTGGGAACCTTCTGGCTCGGCGTCTTCATCGTCGGACTTTTTGGCCATTCTCATGCCAGTGCTTTGCTCGCGGCTGAAGGCGGACTCAGGGACGAGGTCGGCTTTGTCCACGTTATCTAAAGTGAGGTGATAGGTCTTAAAGCCGCCGTCTTTGATCTTAGCCGTGATTTCTTTGGCGCGTGCTTCTCTTTCGGCTTCTTGTTTTTCGCGGCGCTGTTTGGCTTCTTTGGAGTCCTTTTCACGCTCTGCCAAATTCAGGCTGAGGGTGTTTCTGTCGATGCGTTCCTTGAGACGCTTCGATTCGTCGATGACGTTTTGGAATTCTGGATTGGCTTTGATCCGCTCTTCCATGCGCTTGCGGAGCTCTTCAATGGGAAGTGGGTTTTTGGTGAAGAGATTGTATTTCTGCGCTGGTATGGTGTCGTATGGCAGTGGATTCTCAGCAGAGCCTTCTCCGATGTCGAGGACGTCGCGGATGGACGGAAGCACCAATTCTGGTTCCACACCTTTAAGCTGTGTCGATCCACCAGCGATGCGGTAGAATTTCTGAATGGTGACTTTCAAGTTTCCAGCGCGGTCTTTTTTGGCAAAGAAGGGCATGAAACGCTCGACTGGCAGGATGGTCTGGACGGTGCCTTTGCCAAAGGTGGACTTGTCACCCACGATGAGGGCGCGGTGGTAGTCTTGCAGGGCGGCGGCCAGAATTTCAGAAGCTGAGGCGCTGGTTTTGTCGGTGAGGACGATCATTGGGCCGCTGTAGAAAGCTTTTTCATTCTCACACTCACGGAAGGAGATGGTTCCACGCCAATCTTTGGCCTGGACGACTGGGCCGGAGGGGACAAAGAGACCGGTGAGACGGATGGCTTCTTCCAGTGAACCACCACCGTTACCACGTAGATCGAGTACGAGTCCGTCGATGCTTTCCTTCATGAGACGGCTGAGCAAACGCTGGACGTCGTCAGTGGTGGAGACGGTGCCATCTTCCATGTCAGCATAGAAGGAGGAGAGATTGATCCAACCCACTTTCAGGGGCTTACCCAATTCAGGTGGGGTGAGGAGGAGTTCGGCATTGGCCAATTTCTCTTTCAGCTCGACTGGACCTCGGGTGATGGTGACGATTTTGGTCGTGGTTGGGTCGGCCGCTGGATTAACGCGCATGCGGACGATGGAACCTTCTTTGCCGCGGATCATATCGACGATCTTTTGCAGCTTCATGTATTTGGTTTCCACAAACTCAGCATCTCCTTGGGCGACGCCGGTGATTTTGTCATTCAGGGTGAGATCACCTTGCTTGTCGGCTGGGCCGCCAACAACGATCCCCTGAATTTGGGCCACGTCATCAACCACTCCGAGGAGTGCACCGATGCCTACCAGCTTGTGCTTCATCTGGATATTGAAGCTATCTGTTTCCTGGACGCTCATGTACTCTGTATGCGGATCATAGGCAGAGGAGAGGCAGGAGAGGAAATAATCGACGACGGTCTCTTGATCGTTCTCATTGATACTTTCGATGAGGCGGTCGTAGTCCTTCATGACGCGTTGCTGAGGCGTGAGGTCTTTTTCTTTGTCTTCATGGGCGACTTCTTTTTTCACTTCGCCTTCTGGCTTTTTCGCGGCGCTGTCCGCTGGCTTCTCAGCGGCTTTTTTGGCGGCTTTCTCGGCCTTCTTCTTGGCTTCTTCGGCCTTGGCTTCGTCAATGAGCTTTTCCTGAAGCATGTTGTCTTCCAGGATGTCTAGCCAGAGCTTGTCCTGCTCTGCGACGTTTTTTGGATAAGGGGCTTTATCACGTTTGAGCTCGACTTTGCGATCTGAATCAAAGGTAAACTTGTGGCTATCCAGAGTCTTTTTGATGAAGGCAATGCGCTCTTCGACACGTTTTTTGTAGATATCGTAGATCTCGATAGCTGGGCTGATGTTACGCATCAAGACCTGATCGTCGAGTGTGGTCTCGTAGTTGGTTTTGAAGCCATCGACGTCTTCTTGGGTGAAGAAGACGTGTTTAAAGTCGAGCAGGTTCAGGTAGTTCTGCAGCAGCTTGGCTGACAGTTCATCATCAAAGTCGCGGTGAGAGTAATGCTGGCTCTGCAGCATGTAGGCGACATGCATGGCGACCTGGCCGAAATTGGTGTCACTGGCAGCTGGGGCAGCGGTGAGTGATACGGCCGCGAGTGAGGCGGCCAGAATGGACAAAGGTTTACGGATCATATGAAAAGGCTTATCCTTATAACGCTGCGTGCAGAGGTATTCGTTAATGATTTTGTGGTTTGCTGGTTGAATTGTCCAACGGTTTCCCACACTTAGAGGTACTATGGCTGATATTTCCACATATACGGGCGGCATCGCTCAGACCAATGGCTACCTTTTTACTCTCCCAGGCGGCACGATTCTGGTGGATGCGCCAGATGGGGTGGCGGCTTGGCTCAAAAAGCGCGGGGTGAAGGTGGATGCGCTTTTGCTGACACATCAGCATTTTGATCATGTGATGGACGCAGCGGCAGTCAAGGAGCAGCAGGAATGCCAGGTGTATGCTTGGTCCACCCTTTCGAAGGAATTAACCCTGGAGGCGCTCTTTGGTGCCTCAAGGGGCAGCGCTTATGCGGTGCCGGAGTTTGTGGTGGATGTGGTGCTGGCGGGTCTGCCTGAGGTGGCGGTGCTGGGCGCAAACTTTGAACTGATGCATGTGCCGGGGCATTCTCCAGATAGCCTTTGTTTTTATTTGGCTGAGGCCAAGTGGCTGTTTGGCGGTGATGTGCTTTTCTTGGACGGAGTCGGCCGCACGGACTTCCCAGGTGGTTCCTTTGAGCAGTTGGCGGCGGGGATTGAAACCAAGCTATGGCCTCTACCGGCGGTGACCACGGTCTGGCCGGGCCACGGTGATGAGACGACGATCGGACGGGAAAAAGCAGAGAATCCGTTTGTCGGTCAGGCTTGATCCATGGCCTGTCGGGTCATAGCGCTCTGAACATCTCCGCGGTGTGGCATTCCCTCTTGCGCCCCCAGCTGAAGAGTCGATAGAGCGGCGGCAACATTGGCCCACTTGACCGATTCAATGATGGAGACGCCTTCGGCAAAATGCGCCGTAAATGCTCCCGCAAAGGCATCTCCGGCACCGGTCGTATCTACGGGTGTGATGGGATGGGTTGGCGCTTCACTGAGAGTGATTTTAGAGAGGCATAGGGTGGATTTAGAACCTCGGGTGATGATGAGTTGGCGGATGCCTTTGCTACTCAGTTGCCCTTGAATGCCGGCGGGGTCGGTGATCCCAAAGATCTGAGCGGCTTCCTTTTCGTTAACGATGAGGACGTCGATCGTCACCTCTCCCCACGGGAAGTCGGCGCGGATGGGGGAAGCATTAAGAATGGCAGGGACAGAAGTTTCATTGGCGATGCTAATGGCTGCCAACACGGTATCGAGAGGGATCTCCATCTGCACGAGCATGGCTTTAGACACAGCAATGCGTGAGCGCTGCATTTTCACCGAGGGTGCGGTAAGGGCGGTATTGGCTCCGGGAATGACGACGATTTGGTTTTCTCCCTGAGTATCGACGCTGATAAAAGCGGAGCCTGTGCTGCCGCGAATGGTGTTCAAAGAGCTGCAATTGATGTTTTCTCGCCTGAGATGATTGCGGTAGTCGCGGCCCTCTGGATCATCGCCGAGACAGGCAATGATGTTCACCTGAGCTCCTTGACGAGCGGCAGCGAGCGCTTGATTGCCGCCTTTGCCACCGAAGCGTTTTTCTAATTTCGAGGCCAGCACAGTTTCACCCGCTGTGGGCAAGTGCGTCACCTGGGCGATGAGGTCCACGTTGAGTGAGCCGAGAACGACGATGTTTGCTGCATTGGATCTTGCCATGCGATGGAATACAGAGGCTGTGAGGCTGATCTAGCCTATTACTTCAGCTTACTGAGCCGATCTTTCGTCCAGGCGAGCCCTTGGTGGATGACTTCGTCCCCAGGGCTGACGGCAGCAAGTTGCTCCCATCTCTGAGCGCCCTTAGTAAAGGCTTCTTTGGCTTCTGCTTTTTTAGAGAGTGACTGGCTCGTGTGTCCTAGAACGCCATACATTTGGGCGAGCTGGATCTCCCATTGTCGGCGCTCGGGTGAGGTGGCTGTTTGCTGGTCTTTGGCTAAAAGTGCCTCCATGGCCTCAATGGCTTGTTTGACGATGGGGAGCCCGGAGTTGGGTTTCCCTAGATCGGACATCAGTTCCGCATACTCACCGCGCATTTTCGCAAGGAGCGCACCATACCGAATGTTGTCCTTTTCATCAGCTAGGATTTCATTGAGCAGCTCTATGCCGTCCTGCTTCTTTTTGACTGCATCGCCTGGAGTTCCTGCATCCCGATCTAGCAGGGAGATGTCACCATAATTGCGCGCCATGAGGTACTTTACATCAGCCCATTCTGGCAAAAGACGATTCAGTTCCAGAAGGATTGGAATGGCTTGTTGATGTGCTTCACGGGCCTCTTTGGCACCGATATTCTTGCTGATGAGTTCGGCAAGCTCGGTGTAAGCTTCCGCCAAAAGCAGCGCCTGTTCTTGATTGCGAGGCGACGAATTCATGACCAGCTGTCCCATCTCTGTCACGGCATCAATGAGTGTGGTCAGGGCATCCTGAAGTCGCCCAGCTTCACGCTGGGCCTGGCCTTTAGCAAACTTGGCTCTGGCGAGCAGGAAGTTCTCATCAGCAATCAATTCAGCACCAATGATCGTTGGATCTAGCACTTCGGGCACCTTGGCCAGGGCTTTTTCGGCTTCGGTTAAATCACCCGATTGAAGAGTCCGACGTCCGTAATCCATCCAGGCGCGTGCGGATTCATTCCTAGCGAGCCGATTCTTTGGATCGGCACTCAGGCCCTCGGTCAATGCCGAAGTGGCCCCTTTGAGAAGAGTCAAGGAGGCTGCTCGCTCACCACGATGATCATGAATGTCTGAAAGCAGCAGGCTGTAGCGGCCCAGCCATTGTTGATAGAGTGGGCCTTGAGGTGTGGTGCCTGCGCTCTGTAAAAGGAGTGCCGCTTGATCCCGTGCTTTTTGTAAGTAGGTCAGAGCCTGGGTATGGTCACGCAGACGCAGGTAAATTTGGCCGATATTGCCATAGGCGCGCAAGCGCTCGACGCCAAGAGCTGGATTAGCCTCTAAAGCTGGCAGTCCAGCTGTGCAGAAGCTGAGGGCCTCTTTAAGTTGGCCTTTGGAGAACTCGACATCGAGCTGATTGTTCGTGGGCGTTTGCAGGAGCTGCGTGAGGAACTGATCCACGGCATTCTGGGAATGCTGAAGGTTCATATCCGCTGTCTTTTTCTCGTCGATGGCGGTATCACGCTGCTGGGTTAGCAGGCCGATTTTATCATCGCGCACTTTTTTCTCCTGGGCCAAAACGCTGTCTTGCTGGGAAATGATGACCTCATCTTTTTGAGCCCGACGCAACTGCGAAAAGCCATAGATAATGCTGAGCGTCAGGCCTGTGGCCAAAGCAATCCCAATCGCCATGAGAGTGCGGACTTTAATGGCCTGTTTTTTCCGTTCCTGAACGGTCTGCTCGCGCGATTCTTCGAGGAGGTAGTCAGATTCCAGGACCTCAAACTCGCGGACCACCTCTCGCAGATCGGACCAGCGGGCAGCAGGATTCAGGTCCAGAGCGCGCTCAATGATGTTTCGGCGGCGTTCGTCCCATTTGGAATGGGGCATGGCTGGCCAGCTTATTTTTGGCTGCGCCCGTACCGCGCTCACCAGTGCACCACTATCAATGCCATAGGCTAGTCCAGCGGCAGCCTTCGTTTGCACCAGATTCAGCTGATCCTGCCAGGCTTGAGCGGCACGCGGGAACTTTCCAGTCAGCAGGCGATAAGACAGAACGCCAAAACTATACACGTCCCAAGAAGGACCATAACCAGCGAAGACGCCGTCAGGATTCTCTGCCTGTTCTGGGCACAGATGCGCAAAATGATCCGTCAGCTCCAGATGGTGAATGCCACCAACCCAACCTTGGGCGATGTCCGTGAGGCGAATGCTAGACTCGGCATCATCTTCCAGCAGGACATTGCAGGGACGCAGATTGCCATGCGGAATGCCGTGCTTGTGTAGCCAAGAGAGAGCATCCGCGACCTGATAAATATAGCTCCATGCGCTCTCGGCAGGGATTCCATTGCAGACGGACTCCAAGGTCGGCGACTGCCACTGGCGGCGGCCCTGACTATCCTTTGTCATGACGCCCACCAATGGTGTGGCTAGGTAATAAGGACTCCTATCAAAATTGTAATCTTCAATCGCTAAAATACCGCGATGATGCGGCATCTGCTGCATCGCCTGGATGGCCGTGCTGAGCGACTTGCGATTGATCGCCATTGAAGAGAAAATCTTCACGGCGCAGGACTTTCCACCTGCACTAGCGCGATACACAGCTCCACAGCGGCCACTGCCGATTAAATCCAACAACTCATGTCCAGCGATCTCGGGGAGACTCATGCAGCGGGCTCTAGGTTGGTTGTCATGGTAGGTGGTTCAGTGCCAACTGGCTGAGCTGGCGCTAAGTGAAAAGATGCAGCATTTGCCCCAAGGAATCAAGCCGCGCCTTAAACTTGAGAAAGAAAGTCTTTTGTTAAGCCAGCTCTAAATAAAGGCTGCTTCGCAGGCGCTCGGCCTCAATCAAGGTGCGGAATTTTGCCTCATCACTCTCCCTGGTGTCGCTGATCAGGCAGTAGCGGTAGTCACGCCAATGCTTCATCTCCGCTTCCGCATTTACCATGCGTAATTCCACGACTTCGGCGCTGTCGGTGCCGCGCCCAGATAGGCGATTACGCAGTTCATTCAGGCTGGGTGGCATGACAAAAATATCTGTTAGGCAATGGCGCACAAGGTCATCTTCGCAGCCTCGCACCTGAGTGGCTCCCTGAACATCGATGTCCATAAACACGTCCACGCCACGACGGAGATTGTCAAAAACGTAGCTCTTCAGCGTCCCATACCAGCGATTGTGCACTCGGGCGTATTCAAAGAGTTCGCCGCGATCCACCCTGGCTAAAAAGTCAGCTTCATCCAAAAAGAAATAATCCTTTCCATCCACCTCGCCCGGCCTAGGTGGGCGTGTCGTGCAGGAGACAGAAAAGACGGACGAACTGCCATCACAGACCTTCCGGCAGAGCGTGGTCTTGCCTGTCCCTGAAGGGCCGGAGACGACGATCAGCATGCCAAGGCGGGGTGTGTTTGGAATCATAGACATGCGTTTACCCATGCCCATCCTTCACGCAACCGCTTTGGCAAAGTAGCTCACCCTAGAAAGGCAGATTCGCAAGAAGGTTGCCAGTCGTCATTCGCGGTTTAGCATGAGGCCGTGATGCGCCTCTCTCTTGTTCTGATTTTCACTTGGATCTGCCTGGCTGCCCAGGCCCAAGATACCGGTCCGAAAGGCAATGCTGCCAACGTGCCTACGGATCGCAACAAGATCCTGCAACTTCAGATCTTCATGGATAAGCATCTGTTTGGCCCTGGAAAGCTTGACGGTGCCATCGGCGAGTTCACCTACAAAGCCATTGTGAACTACAACTTTGCTCGTGGACATAAGGACATTTATAATTGGTCCTATGCCCTAGCCGAAGCGGAGCGTGAGGTGCCAGTTGTTTTTGCTGCCTTTAAAATCCGCTCTGACCTCATGCGCTACGTGGCCCCAGATTTGCCGATGGATCCAGAGGACCAGGTCAAATTCCCCTATATGGCTTATCGCAGCATGTTGGAACTCGTTGCCGAACGCTTTCACACGGAGGAGGAATTTCTCATCAAAATCAATCCTGATAAAAACCTGGCCAAACTCAAGGTCAACAGTTTGATCGTTGTGCCCAATGTCAGTTCCTTTCGGATTGAGGACGTGAAGTCCATGGCCAGCTTCAAGGCCGATCCTGCCCTGAGCAAAAACACCATCGTGGTTGATACGACTGAGCGTATCGCCGTGGTTTACAGCCCGACGGAAAAGCTGCTCGCTGCGTTTCCTATCACGCCAGGGAAGCCTGAATTCATTCCCGTGGGCAGTTGGAAACTCATGACCATGATGACCACGCCAACCTTCCGCTACGACAAGCAATTCCTGGAAGAAGGCGTTCGTGGCAAGGAAGCCTTCCAGCTACCACCCGGCCCGAACAGCCCCATCGGCATCATTTGGAATGGCATTAGCAAATCTGGCATCGGACTCCACGGGACGGCTTCCCCAAAGACCATCGGCCGCAGTCAAAGCGCTGGCTGCGTTCGCTTTGCCAATTGGGACGCTATTCGTCTCCCCAGCCTCGTGCGGCCAGGGGCTAAGGTGATCGTGAGATAACCACGCCTGAATTTTTCGATTCAAGAGTGACCGGTTCCATCGAGTGCTGGCGGAAGGATCGCAAATTTGATTGCATTTTTCAGGTGAGTTTTTGAATCTTCGGATCTAGTCTGAAGCCATGACCTCAACCACCAATCCTCATTACCTGCGCTTTTTCAGTGCTGTGGGAGTGATTTGTGTTTTTGGGGTTATCGGCTGTTCAGGGCTAAAGCTACCCGGCAAGGCTCCAAAAAAAACGGATGCTTCTGCGAATATCGAAAAACCTGAGAAGGATACGGACAAAGCCGAGCCAAAGATCGCTGATGCGGCGTCATCGGTAGATCTGAGTTTTCTCCTGACGATGAATTATTCTGAGGCCAAGGCGATATCGGCCCAGACGATGGAACTCCCACATGGGGTGCGGATTGCAGCGGATAGCATTGAGGTTTTAAAAATGGACAAGGAGAACAATCCCAAGCGTATCCGCGCCAAGGGAAAGGTTTACATTGAAAGTGGTGAGGGACAGGATTCTTCCAAGGCGCTTTGTCAGGAGGCGCTCATCACCTTTGATGAAATCATTCTTCGGGGAAAACCCATCCTCCAGCGCGGCGGCAGTATTGTTGAGGGGCTGAATGATCAAACGGTCGCTTACATGCTGGGAACTCGACTTCGCGTCATTGGGCTTCACCGTTTGACCAATCAAGACACCATGGTGGCCATGTTACCTGATTTAGGACCCTGGGCAGCCGGGCCAAATCTCTTGCTTCCAGCTTTGGCGGAGGACTCGGTGCCCAATAATATTCGTGAAGAAATGCTCAAGGCCGCAGAGGCGGAGGCTGTGTTACAATACAATCGTTCCGAAGCCCAGAGCCAACCGGATGCTCCACCGGCACCTTGGGTGAAAGGTGTTGAGGGTAAGTCAGAATCGACTCCTTTGAAATCAGCTGCGCCTGCCGTCAAAGCAAACGAAGGCAGTCGCAGTTCTGCTAAGCCTAGTGTTCGCAAGGCGGCCTAAACCAAAGGGTGGTCTTGTGCCTTGTATAAAAGGTGAAGCTCGATTGACGAAAGAGGCGTTATGAAGCGGGCGTTTCTTCGCGCCCCCTTCTTTTCATGCGCTTTTTACTCCTCTTCCTCTTGGCTGCTACTGCACTTTCTTTGAATGCTGCGGATAAAGCTCAATCCGCAGCTGCTGATCTCGGATTGGTTAAAGTCATCATGCTGAAGACCATGACCGCTCAGATGAAGTATGACGAGAATGAGATCATTGTCCGCCCAGCTGAAAAAGTAAAAATCGTCTTTGAAAATGGCGACGATCTTCCGCATAACCTCGTTTTTTGTCAGCCTGGCACTGATACGATGACGATGGCCATGAAGCAGATGGAAAAGCCTGAGGAAGCTATCAAGCGCAACTGGTTGCCCGACGATAAAAGCATCTGGCTGCATTCCAAAATGCTCAATCCACACGAAAAAGAGGAGCTCATTTTCATCGCTCCTGAAAAGCCGGGTGACTATCCCTATGTCTGCACATTTCCTGGACACGCGCTGACGATGAATGGTCAACTGAAGGTCGTGCCAATGGGACAGGGATTGAAAGATCTCAAGTTTGCCCTTTATCTTGGTAATTGGACGAAACTCCCAGAATTTGCCAAGCTCAAGCCGCACCGTGAGGGAGTCGTTCCAAACAACCTGATCGACATTCAATTAGACGATTACAAAAACGAGTTCGGTGTCGTCTTCACCGGCAAGATCGATGCGCCACGAAAAGGAAAGTATCAGTTTTACATTTCAGGTGATGATGGTGTGAGGCTTTTGATTGATGGCAAAAAGGTCGTCGAATATGACGGCATTCATCCATCGGGTTCAATCAAGCAGGAGGCCGTGCAGCTTGAAAAAGGTGAGCATGAGTTACGTTACGAGTATTTCCAGGGCGGCGGGCAGATCGCCGTCTTTGCTGCCTGGAAAGGGCCAGGCTTCGACATGACAGCGCTTTCAGCCTGGCAGCCAAAAGGCTGGGAGAAAGGTGGAAAAAGTAAGAAGAAAGAGGACTTCGCACCGATCCCGATCATGGTTGGGGCAGAGCCTGTCATCTATCGCAATTTCATTCAAGGTGCAGGCAATCGCGCCATTGGCGTCGGCTATCCAGGCGGCATAAACATTGCATGGAGCGCTGAAAGTATGAATCTCGCGTTGCTTTGGAAAGGAGCGTTTATTGATGCCTCATTGCACTGGAATTCTCGTGGCGGCGGTTATCAATCACCGCTTGGCTACGATGTCTTGAAGCCAACGGGTGAAGTGACGCCGGCATTCTCCACAGCTGAAAAACCAGATGCTGCCTGGCCTGTCTGGGACAAGACCAAACGCTACGAAGGCTTTGCCTGGAAGGGGTACACGCTGGACGCCAAGCGCAGCCCAACCTTCCGCTACACTTGGCAGGGTGCGGAGATCGAGGAAAGCTTCTCCGCCACAGGAAATGGCAATAAGCCCGGCGGTAATCCAACACTGATTCGCAGCATTAAGATCACGGGTAGCCTGCCTGCAAACGCCTGGTATCGCCTCGGTGCAGGCGCTTTTGAAAAGAAAGAGGGCCGCTTCGTGGCTAAAGACCGCTTGCCATACAGCATCATCGCAGAAGGTGCCCAGATGGCGGGCCAAAACCTTGTTATCCCTGCTAAAGTGGGAATGCTGACAATCACTTACCAGTGGGCTCAATAAATCTCTGCCATCGCATTTTCATGAAACGTTTTTCTCTCTTTTTTGCTCTTTGCTCACCGCTGTTGGCTGCCGATCCAGCCGAGTCTGATTTCTACAAGATCACCACGTTTGAGACACCGAAGGAAACCGCCATGGAAGTCGGTTCGATCGACTTACTTCCAGATGGCAGACTTATCATGGGAACACGTCGTGGTGAAATCTGGACGGTTAGTGGTGCTGGCAGCAGTGATCCATCGGCGGTGAGTTATAAGCTCTATGCCAGTGGTTTGCATGAGGTGCTCGGAATTGCTTACAACCCGAAGGATAAAAATATCTATGCGACCACACGCTATGAGGTTACTCGATTGCAGGATGTGGATGGTGATGGCCGTGCTGATGTCTTTGATAACGTCAGTGATGCCTGGGGAGTCTCAGGTGACTATCATGAATACGCCATTGGTTCACGTTTCGATAAAGTAGGGGATCTATGGGTGACACTCTGCCTGACGGGTTCATTCAGCAGCGTGACACCGTTTCGTGGTTGGGCGCTACGAATCAAACCAGATGGCACCATGGTGCCTACTTGCAGTGGTATTCGAAGCCCAGGTGGTCTTGGTTTTGATGCCGATGGAGAAGTTTATTATGCAGACAATCAGGGCCCATGGCATGGCTCATGCACACTCCAGCATCTTGTCCCAGGTTCATTTCAAGGCCACCCAGGTGGCAATGAATGGTATGCGCTGGCGCCCAATATGGGGCCAAGACCAATCGATCCCAGCCCAGAAAATTATCAGGGTGATAATAAACGCAGAGAAGCACGTGAGGGTGGAGATCCTGGCCGTATGGTCAAAGAGCGTGAGCGCATCAAGCAACTTCTGCCGCCTGCTGTGTATCTGGTGCATGGAAAGATCGGGAACTCAGCCTCCGCCATTATTTGTGATACCAGTGCCGGGAAATTCGGTCCTTTCATGAATCAGCTTTTTATCGCTGATCAATCTCATAGCAATCTGAGTCGTGTCTTTTTAGAAACTGTGAATGGTATCAAGCAGGGGGTTGTCTTTCCCTTTCGCTTAGGTTTTGCCAGCGGTCTCATTGGTGGGCGTATGGATGGAGAAGGTCGCATCTTCACGGGCGGCAGTGATCGCGGCTGGGGGGCTCGTGGAGGTAAGCCTTTTTGTTTTGAAAAATGTGAATGGACCGGTAAGACACCTTTTGAGGTGCATGAAATGCGCGCAAAACCAGACGGCTTTGAACTTACCTTCACTCAGCCGATCGATGCAAAAACGGCAGGTGATCTGAAAAGCTACTCCATGCGCGAGTTTACCTATGCCTACCGGGAAGCCTATGGTGGTGATGAGATCGATGAAATCCTGCCAACCATCACGGCTGTCGAAGTCGGTGCTGATGGTCAATCGGTGCGCCTCAAGATTTCACCACTCACCAAGGGCCACATCCACGAACTGCATTTTGAAGGTGTCAAAAACACAGCTGGTCATCCATTGCTGCACACAGTCGGCTATTACACGCTGAATGAGATTCCAGCTAAGTAACGGTATCAGGTTCCACAGAAAGTTTGATAGCCGCACGAGCCTGATTCAGCGGGGCGGCTGTATTCCGGAAGGCTTGAGCTGTAATCAAAGGGCTTGCCAAGGACTTCGAGCAGGCGGTGCATGACGCTCAAGTCTGTTTTGTCTGAGGCGGCAGAGAGGGCTTCTTCGACTTTGTGATTCCTAGGGATGTAGACCGGATTGTGTTTCTGCATGATTTGCAGAGAGTCACTCATGGATTGCTGCTGGTGACTGAGGCGCTTGATCCAGCGCTGATGCCACGATGTAAATTCAGGTTCCTCACTGACTGGCTTTCCCTGGCTCAAAGTTGCAAAGGTGGTGGTGTAGTCGGCTTTAGAGGCTTGCATCCATTCTAGCAGTGCTTGAATCAGAGCGCTGTCTTCGGCTTCTTCGGTGAAGAGTCCTAATTTGGATCTCATTCCAGCTAACCAATGCTTCTGGAAACGGCCCTGAAAGCTATGAATGGCTTCGTTAGCTTTCTCGATCGCCAGCTTTTCATTTTCATGCAGAAGGGGTAATAAGGCTTCGGCCAGTCGAGCGAGATTCCATTGGGCAATGTGTGGCTGATTGCCGTAGGCATAGCGGCCATTGCGGTCGATGGAGCTGAAAACGGTGTCTGGGTCATAGGCATCCATGAACGCGCAGGGACCATAGTCTATGGTCTCGCCACAGATGGCCATGTTATCTGTGTTCATGACGCCGTGGATGAATCCGATATGCATCCATTGGGCGATCAATGCCGCTTGCCTTTCCATCAAGGATTCAAAGAAGCGCAGATAGATTTGTTCGACGCCTGCTACTTCCGGGAAGTGACGCTGGATGGTATAGTCTGCTAAGGCTTGAAGCTCTTCTTGGCTGCCTCTTGCTGCAGCCCATTCAAAGGTGCCGACTCGGATGTGGCTGGCTGCCACGCGTGTCAGCACAGCTCCTGGGAGCGGTTCCATTCTCCGAACTATTTCTCCCGTGGTAGCTACGGCAAGGCTGCGCGTTGTCGGGACGCCAAGAGCATGCATCGCCTCACTAATAATGTATTCCCGTAACATCGGACCTAATCCAGCGCGACCGTCGCCACTGCGTGAAAAGGGCGTCTGTCCCGCGCCTTTGAGCTGAATGTCAAAACGTTCGCCTTTCGGAGTGATCTGTTCACCCAGAAGAATCGCGCGGCCATCTCCTAAGGCCGTAAAGTGGCCATACTGATGTCCAGCATAAGCTTGGGCCAGCGGTGCGGATCCTGTCGGTAGCAGGTTCCCCACAAACAAGGAGGCATTCTCTTTTAAGACATCAGCCCTGAGCCCGAGTTCCATGGCCAGCGACTCATTGAAAATCACGAAATTGGCCTGTCGAACAGGAACCGGCAGAGTGGATCGGTGAAAGAGCTTGGGCAATCCAGCATACGAATGCTCCAGATTCCAACCTGCTGTTTCATGAAAGTTGTCTGAGAGAATCGACATGCAATGGATGAGGTGCGGGCGGGCTAGGCCTGAGCTTGCAGGGCAAAGGCATGAATCGTCCGCAGCATGCTGCTCAGGCCAGATTGACGTGAGGGCGATAAAAGTTGTGCCACTCCACTATGCGCAAGTTCCTGTGGATCAAAGGCCAGGATTTCTGCTGGAGTCGCATGCTGATAAAAATCACAGATCAGGGCTGCCACGCCTTTAGAGATCAGGGCCTCGGCATCCATGTGGAAGTGAGCGTGGCCATCTCGCAGTTCGGGTTTTACCCAAAGACGTGAGATGCACCCAGCGAGCAGGTTTTCTTCCACTCGAAATTCTTCCGGCATGACTGGATAGCGGCGGCCTAGGTTCATGAGGTGCATGAGGCGCTCTTCGGCATTTGGCAATAGCTCAAAAGTTTCTTTTAACTCTGCGGACTTTGCGGAGAGGCGTGTGGATTGGCTTTCAGGGGTCATTTCAATCAAGGGATCGTCTGTTTTAACATTCAATTACGCCTCTAGCCAGCAGTCCTGTGTGTTTTTGAATAGAATAACATCGCGAGAAGTTCGTCCTGAACGTAAAAAGAAATGTGTTCGCTGAATCTCCCTGCGCTCTGAATCCACACAATTACGCCAAGCATGATATTATGCCTTGTTCGTTTTGCAGTGACACGTTCGTCTGTCTCTGCAACCGTGCTGCTGATTGTCCCTGTGCTCAGGTCAACCTGAGTCGAGATGAGGCTGAATGGATTGGCTGGCAGACGGATGGTGAATGCATCTGCATCACCTGTTTGTTGCGGCTACGCACCGAAGCTCGTGAGAAGCTGGGTGCTTGATCATGAAAAAATCGCAGTTGCAGGGTGGCTCGGCTGCGTGCTTGATCCAGTTATCATGTCTGCTCTGACTCACGAAACTCCCATCATTCTTCCTTCTCTGCTGGCCGCCGACTGGTCAAACGTTGGGGCCGAAGTCGCCAAAGCTGAAAGGGCAGGGGTCAAGTGGCTGCACTTGGATGTGATGGACGGTGCCTTTGTTGATAACATCTCCTTTGGCCCGCAGATGATCCAGACGGTCAGAAAGTGCACCGATATGTATCTCGACGTGCATCTCATGATTCACCGTGCAGATCATTATCTGGAGCGCTTTTTGAAAGCGGGTGCTGATAACATCACCATTCATGTTGAGGCAAATTACGATAGCTCCGTCACTGAGACCCTAAAGCGCATCCGCGCCGCTGGCAAGCATTGCGGCATCGCCCTGCACCCAAGCACGCCGTTTGAGGCCGCCCTACCTTATGTTCATGACATTGATCTACTGCTTGTCATGACCGTAGTGCCAGGATTTGGCGGTCAACCTTTCATGGAAAAGGAAACCATGCCAAAGCTAGCTGCTGCCCGTGATTATCGTGATCAGCATGGCCTGAAATATCATCTGGAAGTGGATGGCGGCATCTATGTCCACACCGCTCCGATTGCGAAACAAAATGGTGCCAACCTCTTTGTCT
The DNA here is from genome assembly GCA_027486585.1 of Verrucomicrobiaceae bacterium. Lineage (GTDB taxonomy): Bacteria > Verrucomicrobiota > Verrucomicrobiia > Verrucomicrobiales > Verrucomicrobiaceae > Prosthecobacter. The sequence continues at coordinate 86,268 of JAIXOU010000039.1, forward strand.
GCGGCACCTCATTCTTCGGGCCTGAGAATACGGAGACTGCAATGCAGCAGCTACAAGACGCAGTGGTCTGAAATTCTGGTTCGATAACAAGCTATAAAAATACCGGAAGGAGTCATGCTTGAGCGGGAGCAGCAGGTGTGTAGGACGTTGGTGTTTGTATGCTGAGATTGTTTTCTTCTTTGGCGTTTTTTGATCTCTTTTTGTTGGCCGTGTCTGTCTCTGCGCAGCCAGCGGATGGACTTGTGTCAAAAACCACTCATGCGGCGGCCTATGGACCGACAAAGAATGCCGTGAGGGTGGACCCCGCGAAGGATTTGCCGCGTTACCCTGCGGTAGAACCAAAGGACGCGGTGAAGACGTGGCAAGTGAAGAAGGGATTTAAGCTAGAGATTGCTGCCAGCGAGCCGCAGGTGCGCGACCCGATTGCGCTTTGTTTTGATGAACGCGGACGGATGTTTGTTTGTGAAATGATCGACTACTCGGAGATGCGGGATGTCACACCACATTTAGGCCGCATCTCGGTGCTGGAGGATGTGGATGGTGATGGCCACTTTGAAAAGAGCCAAGTCTTTGCCGACGATCTGCCTTGGCCCACAGGTCTGATTTGGGTCAATGGCGGGCTTTATGTCGGTGCCACGCCCGATATTTGGCGGTTTGAGGATCGGGATGGCGATGGCAAGGCTGAGGTTCGTGAAAAGGTATTCACGGGATTTGGCACAGGTCTGAAAATGCTGAATGTGCAGGGGCTCATGAATAGTTTTCAGTGGGGCCAAGACAATCTCGTGCATGTGCTGGCAGGTGGAGGCAATCGTGGTGTGATCACCTGCTTGAAGCGTCCTGATTTGAAAGGGATCGAACTCAGTGGGAAAGATTTTTGGTTTGATCCGTTGACCCATGAGTTTGGTCTGGAAGCAGGCGGAGCTCAGTATGGGATGAGCTTTGACAACTATGGCCGAAAGTTTGCCTGCTCCAATTCGGACCACCTTCAATACTGGGTCTATGATGACCGCTATGCGTCGCGCAATCCTTTCTACGAGATGCCGCCTGCGCGCAAAAGCATCGCCGCAGATGGTGGGGCTGCAGAAGTCTTCCGCATCAGCCCTGATGAGCCTTGGCGCATCATCCGCACTCGCTGGCGGATTGCCGGAGTCGTGAAGGGAGCCGTCGAAGGAGGTGGTCGAGTGAGTGGTTATTTCACTGGTGCTACGGGCACGACCATCTATCGCGGTGATGCTTACGGACCCGACTTTGTGAACAACAGCTTTACCGGTGATGCAGGTGGGCAGCTGATTCATCGAAAGGTGATTCGCTATGCAGAAGATGGTATCAATTTGATCGGCGAACGTCCGTTGGATGAGCGTGGCTTTGAGTTTGCGGCTAGCAAGGATACTTGGGTGCGTGTGGTCAATTTTGCCAATGCTCCTGACGGCTGTCTTTATGTCTGTGACATGTATCGTGAAGTGATCGAGCATCCTTGGAGTGTGCCAGATGAGATCAAACAGCATCTGGATCTGAATAGCGGCAATGATCGTGGAAGGATCTATCGGATTGTGCCTGATAAACAAAGACCTGAGCGTATCGGACAAAAAGTCACGATCGGTCAAATCAGCCTCAATGAATTGGTTGAGACGCTCGGCCACACGAATGGCTGGCAACGGGATACGGCATCGCGCTTGCTCTACGAACGACAAAATTTGGCAAGTGTTCCACTGCTTAAAACCCTGCTCAGGACAAGTTCTGATCCACTGGCAAAGATTCATGCGATGAATGCTTTGCATGGGCTCAGGAATCTCGATGAAGAGTCGGTCAAGTTGGCTGCAACGGATGCAGATGCCTTTGTCCGTGAGCGTGCGGTGACTTTGGTCGCACTTTCTGAAAAACCATTTAGCCAGAGTGTCTTGGAACGTTTGGCAAGTGACCCTTCGAACCGAGTGAAAATGGCCTACGCGATGACACTACCGAGAAGTGCTGAATCGTCTTCGGAGCAATTCAAGCTTGCGCAAGCATCTGATTCAAACCCTTGGATTAAAGCCGCCATTTTGCGCAGTGCGGGTGCAAATGCCATGTCACTTTTTGAAAGGATACTCAGTTCGGATCATCGTGAGTTGGATGAATCGTTTGTTCTATCGCTCATAGAAATGATCGGTCAGCAACAGGAGACGAAAAATCATCAGCAGTTGTTGGATTTGATGGCTTCAGAGCGCACGTCTGACGTTCAGCGGAAAGCTCGCATCAAGGCCTTTGCGGCAGGGCTTCGTCGTGTTGGTCGATCTTTGACTGAGGTTGATACGGAACGAAAGCTGTCTGCGGTTTTTACCAAAGCCGCTTCTAGGCTGACTCAAGGCCAATCAACAGACGCTGAGAAGGTGGATCTGATCGAGTTACTGGCCATGGCGAAGCAAGTTCAAGGGCAGTCAGTTTTGCAATCCTGTTTGAAAGCAGCGCATGCAGAGTCTGTGCAAGTGGCGGCTGTGCATGCCTTGTCTGGATTGGGCGATGCTCAAACAACGGTGCTGCTTTCGGCTTGGTCAGAGTTAAAGCCTAAAGCGCGTGGAGCTGTATTGGCAGCTTTGTTGAGTCGGAGTGAGGGGGCTTTCTCACTGCTCGGAGAGATGGGTTCGGGCCGAGGCGGCCCGACTCCTCGTGACCTTGCAGCTTCTCAAGTGCAGACTTTGGTGAACAACAAGAATGCCAAAATGGCTAGCTTGGCGAAGACGGTTCTGGCCACCGTGATCCCGCCCTCTCGTGAGGAGGTATTCAAGACATTTCAGCCTGCTCTGTCAGCCAAAGGAGATTCCGTTGCTGGTGAACAGGTGTTTCTTTCGCGCTGCCTCGCCTGCCATGTGGCCGATGGTCAGGGCATTGAAGTCGGGCCGAACCTGGTCACGGTGAAAACCAAAGGTCGGGAAGGATTGTTCACGGCCATTCTGGAGCCGCATAAAGAAGTGGCCTCCCAGTACATCTCCTACACCATCCAGACCAAAGATGGGCAGACATTCATCGGTCTTATATCTCAGGATGATGCCAGCAGCATGACGATCAAAATGATGGGTGGCGCTCTTATCACAGTTCAGCGCTCCAACATCCAAGGCAGTAGCTCGACAGGACAGAGCCTCATGCCCGAAGGCATCGAACAAGGCATGACCGTTGAGGACATGGCTGATTTGCTCACCTTCATCGAACAACTCAAATAACCCCAGCTCACTATGAAACACTTCTCCTGCATTTTATTCGTTGCCTTGAGCCTGTGTGGCCCAGTTTTATCCGATGAATCGGTGCGCGTGGCCACCTTTGATGTGGATGCGACGCCGCCTCTCGGGGCACCCATGGCCTATGATGTAGTCAAGCGATTGGACGAGCTCACGCTACGCTGTCGTGGCATTGTGATTCTTGGAGCAGGGAAGCCCATGGTGCTTTGCGCCGTGGACTGGATCGGTATTGCCAATGAAAGTCATGATGCTTTCCGTGAAGCTCTGGCTAAGGCTGCGGGCACTGAGCCAGGGAGAGTTGCCGTGCACAGTCTGCATCAGCATGACGCGCCTGGCTCAGACTTTACGGCGGAAAAGATCATGCATGAATTTGGCATTCAGGGTTTTGACCGCTTTGAGGGCACCTTTCAGCGGCAAGTGATTCAACGTGCTGCCGACGCTATCCGCACAGCCTTGCCGCTGGCGCAAACGGTCACGCATTATGGTTATGCCGATGCGGCGGTTAAAGAGGTGGCTTCCAATCGACGGGTGGAGCGTTTAGCGGGTGGGCGCATTGGCCGCATGAGGGGCAGCAGCAATAAGATCGCTGAACTCACCGCTCTACCAGAAGGGTTGATTGATCCCAAAGTCTCTGTCTTGGTTTTCTGGAATGCTGAAAAGCCGATTGCGGTTCTCAGTGCCTACGCTTGCCATCCACAAAGCTATTATCGGCTCGGCATCCCTAGTCCAGACTTTCCAGGGATCGCCCGTTTTATCAGGGGGCAGGACGTGAATGCAGCGCTGCATGTTCACTTCAATGGAGCTGGCGGCAATGTCGCTGCGGGGAAATACAATGACGGCTCGCAGTCAAATCGCATGCTGCTGGCCACACGCCTAGCCAAAGGCATGAGAGAGGCTTATGAAAAAGCTCCGCACTTGCCGATTACTCCTGCTGATATTGGATGGTCCAGCATTCCGGTCAGTCTGCCGCCAGCGCCTCATCTTGATGAAGCGGATCTTGTCGCCAAACTGAAAACAGCCCCTGGAAAACCTGGCTATATCTCGCTCGCAGATCAGTTAGCTTGGCTGCGCCGTGCTAAAAGCGGACACCAAATCGACATCACTTGCCTCAAAATGGGCACGAGTAGAATGCTACATTTACCCGGTGAACTTTTCGTTGAGTATCAGTTAGCGGCGAAAGCCATGAGACCTGACTTGAATGTTTTCATGGCGGCCTATGGCGACTACGGTCCAGGATACATCGGCACAAGCGTGGCCTACCCAGAAGGCGGCTATGAAACCAATCCAGCCGCATCGGGCGTGGCTCCAGAAGTAGAGCCAATTCTCATGGGAGCGATGAAAAAGCTCTTGGAAGCACCGTAGATAGATGGCCTGATTCACGCATGACATACAGCCGAACCCTCTTTCTTTGCTTAGCCGCAGCCATTCAGGCGAATGCGGAGATTTCTTTTAATCGGGATGTGCGTCCGATTTTGTCTGAGAACTGCTTTGCCTGTCATGGCTTTGATCCGAAGCACCGAGAAGGGGATTTACGTTTGGACAACTTCGAGGGCGCTACGGCTGATCGCGATGGTTCGCGTGGCATTGTGCCTCATGACCTGAGCAAATCCGATGCCTGGCAGCGCATCATCAGCACAGACAAAGATGAGCTGATGCCGCCGCCGAAATCCCATAAACCGGCGCTTTCAGCCAAACAGCGGGACATCATCAAAACGTGGATCGAGCAAGGGGCTAAGTATGAGCGGCACTGGTCCTTTGAGCCGCCGAAACGGGCTGCGGATGGCAGCATTGACCATTTCATTCAAAAGCGTTTGGAGGAGGAGAAGCTCAAGCCATCGCCAGAGGCAGAGGCGGCTACCTTAATCCGGCGGGTCTCACTTGATCTGACCGGGCTGCCCCCGACTGAAGCGGACTTGTCTGATCTTTCTTCATGGTCAGATAAAAAATACGAAGCCCTCGTGGATCGTCTGCTCGCCAGTCAACACTATGGCGAGCGCTGGGGCCGCTGGTGGCTGGATCAGGCACGCTATGCCGATTCCAATGGTTACTCGATCGATGCGCCTCGCCAAATTTGGAAGTATCGCGATTGGGTGATCGATGCCCTGAATCGAGACATGCCCTTTGACCAATTCACCATCGAGCAGCTCGCTGGGGATCTTTTGCCCAAGGCGACAGAGGCGCAAAAAATCGCGACAGGATTTCATCGGAATACGCAAATCAACCAAGAGGGTGGTATCGACAAAGAACAGTTCCGCATCGATTCCGTTTTTGATCGCGTGGCGACGACTGGCACCGTTTGGCTGGGCCTGAGCATTGGCTGCGCGCAGTGCCATGATCATAAGTTTGATCCTATCGAACAAAAAGAATACTATCGGATGTTCGCTTTCTTCAACAATCAGGATGAGCCGACTCTGAAGGTCTATGATCCAAAAGCAGACATTGTCGGCATGACAGCCGAATTTAGGGAGATCGACGCCAAGCTCAAAGCGGCAGTCAAAAAGCGCTACGCAGAGATTGCAGCCTGGGAAAAAGGGTTGACCCCCGAATTTAAAAAGCGCCTTGCTGCCGATGTGCAAAAGGCTGTCGCCAAACCTTTGGCCAAGCGATCACTGGCTGACCATCTTGCCATGTTTGGCGTCATCGCTCCTCCAAGCGATCCAATCCGCATTCTGAATGATCGTTACAAAGAGCTCGATGTGTTATTGAATCAAGGCACCACCACCATGATCATGGCGGAGCTTCCGAAACCGCGCAAAACGACCGTTTTTATCAAAGGCGACTTCACGCGCCCAGCAGATGAAGTCACGCCGGGCACACTTAAAGTGCTGCACTCACTCCGATCTGCTGGCCCGCAGCCGAATCGCCTTGATCTGGCGCGTTGGATTGTGAGTCCGCAAAACCCTCTTACCGCTCGTGTCATGGTGAATCGCGTCTGGCAGCAGTATTTTGGGCGCGGCCTGGTCGAGACCGAAAACGACTTTGGCATGCAGGGCACGGCTCCATCGCACCCAGAGTTGCTTGATTGGTTGGCCACAGAGTTGCTTGCCAAAAAGTGGAGTCTGAAGGATCTGCATCGCCTCATCGTCACCTCCAAAACTTATCGTCAGAGCTCCGCCAATAGGCCTGATTTAATCGAGAAAGATCCGCAAAATGTCCTGCTCGCTCGTCAGACACGGTTGCGTTTGGATGCTGAAGTGGTGCGGGATGTTTGCCTCAGTGCCAGTGGTCTGCTTTCACCCAAGTTAGGCGGCCCACCTGTCTATCCACCAATTCCCGAAGGCGTCATGGGCGTGGGGCAGGTGAAGCGGATCTGGACCGTCAGTAAGGGGGCGGATAAATACCGGCGCGGCCTTTACACCTTTATCTATCGCGCCTCGCCACCGCCATCGCTGACTGTCTTTGATGCTCCCGAAGGCTTCAGTTCTTGTACTCGCCGCATTCGCAGTAACACACCGCTGCAGGCACTCACGTTGATGAATGACAGCGGCTTCTTTGAGTTTGCCCAGGCGTTGGAAAAGATCATTCAAAAGGAGGGACTGGAAACGGCCTTCAAGCGCTGCACCTCCCGTGTGCCCAAGTCGGATGAGCTTGCCGTCTTGAAAAAACTCGACTCCCTGAATGCCGCGCGCACACTGCTGAACCTCGACGAAACCGTGACTCGGGAATAACTGCTATGAATGATTTAATCCAATCAACACGTCGTCATTTCTTCAGCCAATGTGGCATCGGGGTGGGATCGCTGGCGCTGGGATCATTGATGGCTCGGGATGCGGCGTTGGCACCGAAGCGGACGCATTTTCCGGCGAAGGCGAAGAATGTGATCTTCCTCTTCATGGCAGGCGGTCCGTCGCAATTGGAGACCTTTGAGCATAAACCCCTGCTCACCAAGCTGAATGGTCAGCCGATCCCTGAAAGCTATAC
>JAIXOU010000119.1 GCA_027486585.1 Verrucomicrobiaceae bacterium
TCACCGGCAACACCCTCGTCGCTACCTTCATTCAATCCGACGGCAGCGCTCCAGATAACTACACTATCGTCAAACAAGGTGCCGCCGATAGCGACGGTGATGGTCTCACCGATGAATTTGAGATCGCCAACGGACTCAATAGAAACAGCTCCTCTGACTCCAGTAGCGACAGTGATGGAGATGGCATCAGCAATCTGGTGGAATTTGCTTTTGGAACAAACCCAGGCACTAGCGACACCGGAAAACTCGAAGTTTCCAATGGTGTCATCACGAAGCGAGGTCAGCCTGATGTCAGTGTTACCAGCACAACTAATGGTGTCGATTTTAAAGCGGCCTTCTGTCGTCGCAAAGATCAATCCACCGCAGGTCTTACCTACACGGTTCAGTTCAGTTCAGATCTGTCTACTTGGCAGTCAAACGTCGTCACGCCCACGATCGTAGCCGACGACGGTACTTACCAAGTCGTCACGGTTCGTTATCCATTTTTTGTTAATGGTCAGAAGGCCCGATTTTTCCGAGTCTCGGTCACAACCAACTGATTTCCCACCCATTTACTTATGAAAAGACTTATATATCTCATCATTGGATTGGCCGTCTATTCGCAGGATTCGGCACAGGCAGCCCTTGTTTACAGCGGCCTACTGAACATTGTCATCCCCACGACTTTTGAAGGCACCTATATCAATCTCGATAATGGTGCAGTCAGTGGATCAGCATTCACGGGTTGGGACATTAACCCTTTCTTTGGGGGCGGAGGTGTGGCCAATAACACTAACTTTCAACCAGTCCGAATTGGCACAGGGAATTCAGATCCTGCTCTGCGCTTGTACACTGGAGAACTTGTCAGTAGCGCACAGACGTTTTCGAGTGGCTTTGGTGGGTTCGGTGATCCCGTCTCCCATTTAGGTAGTGGATTAAATCAGTTTACTGTCGGCAGTGAAGGCTATCTAGGTTTTCGTTTCACAACCGATACCTCTGCTGGCCCCTATTATGGTTGGGTGCGCGCGACCTTCACGAATAACACCTCTGGCGGAGTGATTCACGATTGGGCATATGATGATAGTGGTAGCTCCATCACCGTAGGCTCTGTCCCTGAGCCGTCGCGTGCGATGCTGTTATTTGTCGGCTTTGTCACGTTGATCAGCTGTCGTCGTCGCAGAAAGTAAGCTAATCGAGGCTTCTATTCGTCTATGACACAGTTGCTCCAACAAGCCAAAGCACCCACGAAGTTAAAAGCTGCACACGACAAGCTCTTTCAGCATGTTCACGGCTCCAATTTAATTTACAATTGCGCTTGGGAAGATCCACGAATCGACCGTGAGCTCATGCAGCTAGATGCTGATAGCACGGTGGTTATGATCACCAGCGCGGGCTGTAATTCGCTGGACTATCTTCTTGATAATCCAGCTCAAATTCATGCCATTGATGTGAATCATCGTCAAAATGCGTTGTTGGAACTGAAAATGGCACTCATTAAACGAAATGAGTTTGATGATCTTTTTGAGATGTTCGGCATTGGCTCGCACATGGATTACACGGCTATCTATCAAAGTGTGCGCGCTCAGCTCAGCGAATCAGCGCAGGGCTTTTGGGATCGTCGTATTGGATTCTTCAATCCGAAGAGTTTGAAAAAGTCTTTCTACTATCATGGCACATCAGGCGTCGCCGCATGGGTGATGGGGAATGCCTTGTTCCGTCTGCGACCAAACATCAAAAACTTTGCCGTTTGTTTGTTGGATGCCAAATCTTTGGAGGAACAACGTCAGGCGTATGAACTGATTGAAGGAGAAATTTGGGGCAAGTTCACCAATTGGCTGATTCGGCAGCCAGCTTTGATGACGCTGCTTGGCGTTCCTCGTCCACAGATCAAACTCATTGAAGATTCTTACCCTGGCGGACTTACGGGTTATGTGAAGGACAAATTGAAGCATGTGATGACCGATTTGCCAATTGAGGAAAATTACTTCTGGCGTGTTTACATCACTGGTTCATACACCCTGAACTGCTGTCCAAACTACCTTCGCAGTGAAAACCAAGGCGTCTTGCGTGAACGCATGGATCGTCTTAAACCTTACACGGGCACAGTCGCTAACTTTCTGCGTGAAAATCCTGGGTTCTACTCTCACTACGTCTTGTTAGATCATCAGGATTGGCTTGCCTGGAATGATCCTGTGGCGCTGCGTGAAGAATGGGATCTGATTCTAGCAAATAGCCGCCCGGGAACGAAGATTTTGATGCGGTCCGCGGGCTTGGATCTGAGCTTTGTTCCCGATGAAATTCGCGCACGCCTACGCTTCCAACCGGAGCGGACCGAGGCCCTGCATCAACTCGATCGCGTGGGCACTTATGGCAGCACTCACTTTGCGGAAGTCCTCGCATGATTGCCACCTCTCCTGAAGCCGCTTTGCAGGCTTATTATGCGCTGCACTCAAAAATCTATGATGCTACACGCTGGAGCTTTTTGTTTGGACGCGAGCGCATCCTGCATCGCATCGCGGCCATAAATAGCCCCAAGCGTATTTTAGAAGTCGGCTGTGGTACAGGCCGGAATTTGTTGAGCCTGCGTCGTAGGTTCCCGTTGGCTGAGATTACTGGAGTGGATCTTTCTTCTGACATGCTGCAAGTGGCGCAACAAAAAGTCCGCAGTGTTACATTGCTTCAGCAATCCTATGATAAGCCAGTCAGTGGCGACTTTGATCTTGTTCTCTGTTCCTATGCCCTAACCATGTTTAATCCGGGATGGGATACGGCAATTCGAGCGGCTGCTCTAGACTTGCGTGAAGGTGGGCTCATGAGTGTCGTGGATTTTTCGCATAGTCAGTCTGGTATGTTTCGGCGCTGGATGAGCGTTAATCATGTGCGCATGGAGAGTCATCTTTGGCCCCTTCTGCGCTCAGAGTTCACAGCACTAGTCGATAGTCGTCATGCAGCTTATACAGGTCTTTGGCACTACGGCATGTTCATTGGTCAGAAAAAGCAATCTTAGTTTGGCTGAGTCTAGAGGGATCCTGTGTAATGATTTAATGTGACGATCTGAACACGCAGAGCGTTACATTAAATCATGTGACATAACAGGCAGTGACGAATGATTCACGCGGTATGAAATGCAGATGATGGAGAGACAGTGAATGGCATGGCGGAACCAATCCGCAGCCATGAAAAAAATCATCCTCGCACTCATCACTGGTCTTTTATCAGTTCAAAGCGGCATTGCAGATGTTGTCTCTTATTGGAACTTTAATTCGCTTTCAATTGTTACGGCCAGCGCGCCGGGAACGGGTGGCGTGCCGACTACGATTGCAGCCAATCAAGGTGCAGGAACACTCTCGCTAACAGGCTTCACCGGATTGGTGGATGACTTTGGTGGCTCCACACTAAACGTGCTCAATTCAGATCCGGCTGAGGAGTCTCTTAGTTTGGTGAGTAGCGCTGGAAACAATTCGTTCATAGAGTTGCAATTGAATCTCACTGGTTTCGCTGACCCCATTGTGAGTTTTGCAACGCGTGGCACAGCCTCTGGTTTCAATTCAGGTGTGTGGTCTTACAGTGTCGCAGGAGGTGCCTTCACAACGATCTCAGGAGTGAACACAGCAACGACCTCAACTGCTTTCGCTCTTGCGCCACTGGTCGATCTGACTGCGATCAATGCGGTCGATGGACAATCTAATGTGCGTCTGCGCTACACTGTGAGCGGCGCGACGACGACTACTGGCAACAACCGGATCGACAATCTCCAAGTCAACGCAACAGCTAATGGTGGTGACACGATCGCTCCTCTTGCTAGCACTTTTTCTCCCCTGGATAACGCCACCGGGGTGAGTCTCTCGGCTACTCCGAGCATCACTTTCAATGAGCCTGTGAAAAAAGGCACAACGGGCAACATCTTGATCAAGCGCAGCAGCGATGACTCGCTCTTTGAAAGCATTGCCGTCACTTCCACTCAGATCGTCGTTGCAGGCAGCACGGTGACGATTACACCCACCACCGCGTTTGCGAACACGACAGGATATTACATCGAGATCGCTGCTGGAGCCATCCAGGACATCGCGAACAACAACTACGCGGGGATCAGCGGCAACGCGGCGTGGAACTTCACGACACTCACCCCTGATGTGACTGCGCCACTTGTCACCGGCTTTTCGCCCCTGGACGATGCGACCGGAGTTTCCAATTCGGCAACCCCATCCATTACTTTTAACGAGCCAATCAAAAAGGGTACCGGCAATATTCTCATTAGAAACAGTGGCGGCATTTTTGACACGATTCCTGTGACTTCCACGCAGGTCGTAGTCATCGGCAGCACAGTGACGATCACACCGACGACTCCGTTTGTGAACTCCACGGGCTACTCTTTGGAAATTCCAGCTGGAACCATTGAAGACATCGCTGGCAATGATTACGCGGGTATTGCTGATCAAACGACATGGAACTTCACCACTGGCATCACTCAGCAAGCCTACATTGCAACCAATGTCACCTCCGCGACGGGTGCAGCTAGGCCGACCGGCGGTTTCGTTTCAGCAGACCACTATGCAGAGGGCAGTGCATTGGGAACGTTTGCGGTCTATAGCATTGCGAACTTCCGCTTCAGCAAGGTGGATTTCGTCCTCCCAGGCTCGGCTAACATTGACAACATCGTCACTGCCGAATACACGCTGACGACCAATAACCGAACCTTCGCAGCAGGTTCGACATTGGAATTTTTCCTCACCACGGACCAGATGAACGGCAACTTCACTGGCAAGGTTTTCAATACCGCTACCGTCAATGGTATCAACAATGCGAACTACACCTTTGCCCCTGTTTCTCTTGGAGTCTTTCCCTTCACACCTGCCACCACAAATGCGCAAGGCGGTCTGCCAAACACCTTCACGCTGAACCTGAGCGCTGTCGAACCTGCGCTGCTCGCCCAGCTTAACGCGGGAGCTGAGTTCAGCATCATCCTGGCCGCTACGACGCCTACCACAGCCATCACTTATTCGGGTAAAGGCAACACCTTCGATCCAGGCGATCCATCACTGAAGCTCACTGTCAATCAGATGCCTGGCACTGACAACACGGTGCCAACCGTCGCCGCATTGACTCCAGCCGATGGCTTCAGTGGCTTCCCGCTTAGCTCGAATCTTTCCATTCGCTTCGATGAACTTGTTCAGAAGGGGGGGGGCGGTACAATCTCTATCTTTAACACCAGTGGCAATGTCCTGGTGGAAGCCATCAACGTCACTTCCTCACAAGTCACCGTGAGCAATGCCACGGTGACAATTGATCCAACCAGCCCGCTGGTTTCTGGGAACACCTATTATGTGCAAATCACCGCTGGCGCTATCGAGGACGTGTCTGGAAACGACTACGCAGGCTTCACCGACACGACCACCTGGAACTTTACAACATCGCAACCGCCGATCACTGCGCTTGGGCCATTCAGCATTTCTGAAAATGCACCAGCCGGTACGGTGGTCGGAGATCTCAATCCAGCCATCATCGGCAATGAAGGTGTGAAATACGCTATCCTCGGCGGTAGCGGTGGCTCGACGATGATCAAGGGCACTCCTGGTGCTGGTTACCTCGTTGATCCAGTCTGGACCGTTGGCGATACCTTCCAAGGCGCGACGGGTGCGCTGAATGCCACGACCGCAGGTAATTTCTCACCAGTCGGCACGCCGGACGGTCTTGGTGCCTATTCGCTGAATGCGACCACGGTGCGTGTGTTCATGAATCATGAGATCGAACTGCCAACCACTGGGTCTTCGGGTTATCCCTTTACGCTTGCCAGTGGTGCCGTTCTAAGCAAAGGGGGCGCACGCGTCACTTACTTCGACATCGACAAGGGCAGCCGCAAAGTGGTCGATAGCGGTCTCGCGATCAATCGCATGTACAATCGCAGCGGTGCTGAAGTGACGCCTGCGAACGTAGCTCAGCTTGAGCTAGGCGGCCTCGATCGCATGTGCTCGGCCTCGCTTTACGAACCGAATCTTTGGGGTGCGGGCCGTGGTCTTGCAGATCGCATTTACTTTACAGGTGAAGAGACATCGACTGCCTTTGGTCATCCGCATGGCGGCACGATGTGGGCGCTGGATACCTCAAATGGCGACTTCTGGGCGCTGCCGGACATGGGTCGTGGTTCCTGGGAAAATGCCGCGCTTGTCGATACTGGTAACACGACGCACGTTGCCTTCCTTCTGGGTGATGATGCGCAGGGCACTCCGCTTTATCTCTACGTCGGTGTGAAGAATGCCGTTGGCAATTTTCTCCAGCGCAACGGGCTCAGCGGCGGTCAGCTCTATGTGTGGAGATCCACGAATGGCAACACCACGCCGCAGCAGTTTAACGGCACGAATGGCAATGGTTTAACCCGTGCTGGCACCTGGGTTGCCATCAATGCGCGTAACGCTGCGAATGCAGGTACTGCCGGACATGATGCCGCTGGTTACAAGAACGATACGACGCTGCAAGCCGAGGCTGATGCAGCAGGTGCGTTTTCCTTCTCGCGTCCTGAAGATCTCAGCACAAGTCCGACGGATGGTAGCATCGTGGCCTTCACCTCCACCGGACGCGGCTCGCTTTATCCGCTGGATAACTGGGGCGACACTTACATTATCGACATCGACTTTGCCTCAGGCGTGCCGACCAGCGGCGCGCTGCGCATCCTTTATGATGGTGATACTGCCGGCGGTGGTCAGTTCTCTTCGCCAGAAGAAGGTCTGCGCTGCCCCGACAATCTCGACTGGGCGGATGATGGCTTCATCTACGTGCAGGAAGACCAGTCAAACCAAGTCGGCAGCTTCGGCGCAGCTGGATTTGAGACATCCATCTGGCGTCTCAATGCGACGACGGGTGCCGCAGTGCGTGTGGCGCAGACAGATCGCTCCACGGTCTTGCCGCTTGGCTCCACAGACACAAATGTAAGCGATGTCGGCAACTGGGAATCCTCCGGCATTATCGACGTCTCCACACTCTTTGGTGAAGAACCAGGAGCACTCTTCCTCTTTGATATTCAGGCCCACTCCGTCAACACCGGCCTCGTTGCATCGAAGACACTCTTTGAAGGTGGCCAGCTCTGCTTCTTGGAAAAAGGACTCGAGACAGGTGCCTTCACCATTAACCCGAACTCCGGTGCGATCACCCTCGCCAATCCCGCAGCTCTTCAACTCGACAGCCCGCGTTCTCACGAGTTGCGTGTGCAGTCCTTTGACGGTAGCAATTCAACGCTGGAAAAAGTCACGATCAATGTCACCAACACCATCGTATCAACGAGCAATAACTTCAAGGCCGCCACCTACAATACATCCCTCTTCCGAGATACTGCGGGCGCACTGATCACTGAACTCGGCACCGTCACCAGCGACCAGGCGAAGAAAATTGCCCGTGTCATTCAGAACAACAATGCCGACGTCATCCTCATCAACGAGTTCGACTACGATGCGAAAGGTGTGGCACTCAAACGCTTCAAAGAGAACTACCTCGAAGTCGCACAGAACGGAGAAAACCCCGTCTATTATCCATACGCCTTCATTGCCCCTGCAAACACAGGTGTTCATTCTGGTTTCGATCTCGATAACAACGGCAGCGTCGTTTCCACCCCAGGAGCTGCGGGTTATGGTGAGGACGCCTTCGGCTTCGGTACGCATCCTGGTCAATACGGCTTTGTCGTGCTCTCCAAGTATCCGATTGATACGGCCAACATCCGCACCTTCCAGAAATTCCTCTGGAAGGACATGCCCGGTGCAGATCTGCCGGACAATCCAGCCAACGCGATACCAATTGATTGGTATTCAACCGCTGAGTTGAATGTCTTCCGCCTCTCATCGAAGAACCATGCGGACGTTCCTGTTCTTGTGAATGGCACACCCGTCCACATCCTCGCCAGCCACCCGACACCGCCAGTCTTTGATTCTGGTGCGCCATGGACCGCTGGAGTCGATCACAACGGCCGCCGCAACAGTGATGAAATCCGCTTCTGGAACGACTACGTGACTCCCGGTGCGACCTCCTCCTACATCTACGACGACACGGAAACTTTTGCGACTCGCTCCGGTGGTCTGCCTGCCAATACACGCTTCATCATTTGTGGTGACCAAAACGCGGATAACAATGAGGGCGATAGCACAGACCCCGCCATCAAGCGCATCATCGGCGGTAATCTAACCATCGGCGGCACAGCCGTCACGCCGAATGCATTTGTGAACTCCACCTTCGTTCCAGGTGGCGGTGCTGGCCCCCAGCCTGATGACACCGCAGCTTTCAGCAGTGGCGTTCGTGTTGACTACGCTCTGCCATCTACATACGGCCTCATCGTCAATTCAGGTGGTGTTTTCTGGCCTGCAACAGTCGCAGGCACGATCAGTGACGCTATTACCGCTTCAGACCATCACATGGTCTTCTTGAACCTCACCCTGAGCGATGTCACAACCCCGCCAAACGTAGGACTTGCTAACTATTACAGCAGCGCTGCTGGTCTGCTTGGAGCGCCTCTTCAAAACGCGCTGCACAACATCATCGACGGTCACACCGTCATTGATTATGGCACGGTGGATGAGGTCATGCAGGTCATCGACGAAGACGCGACCACCAGCGCCAATGTCCGTCTGCTTTACTCGAATGCTTCACTGCCGAAGACCTCCGCGAATATCAATGGTGGCTGGAATCGCGAGCACGTCTGGCCCCGCAGCGACGGCGTCGGCGACACAGGTCCAGACTACTCGGATCTGCACCATCTTTTCCCCTGCAAAGACAGCGTGAACAGCCTGCGCAGCAATCTCCCCTATGATGAGAGCAGCAACCTTGATAGTGATCCTTTCGCGCCAGAATCCTTCAAAGACAATGATTCGTGGGAACCCCTGGATCGTGATAAGGGCATCGTCGCACGCGCCCAGCTTTACATGATGACCCGCTATGATGGTTCCGATGCAGACACCACTGATCTCTTACTCGCGGACAACACCTCGCCCACCGGAACCCAGGGCAGGCTCTCCACGTTGCTAGCGTGGCACCGGGCCTACCCACCCACCGAGTACGAGCGCAGCCGGAACAACGCCATCTATTCTGGAACTAGTGTCAATGGCATCATCTATGCGCAGGGCAATCGCAATCCCTTCATCGACTTCCCACAGTTTGCGGATGCCATTTTCCTGAATGCCACGACGAATTCGTTCGCGAAATGGCAGGCGCAGAACCTCACTTTGGCGCAGCTTCTCAATACCACGACTGCTGGCCCCAATGGAGACCTCGACGGCGATGGTCGCAGCAATTACTTTGAGTTCCTCTTCGGCGGAAATCCTCTCGGCGGATCTGACGAGCCACTGGTAACATCACGCGTTGGTAACCAGTTCACCCTTTCCTTCTTCCGTCCGAAAGGCATCACCGAGCAGGCCCGAATTGAGTCTAGCACACAGCTCGCTGGCGGCACCTGGACGACCGTTCCGAACTGGGCAGCTAGCTCCACCATTACTGAGCTCGGCGACTACCAGCGCGTTGATTATACCACGACGATTCCCACCGGCAGCGGCGGACTTTTCTATCGCGTTGTGATTGAGTAAATCGTCCTCGAAACTCTTCCCTCATGCAAAAGCTAGTTACCATCTATCTGGATAACATGGGCTACGAAGGCTCCACCATGTTCAAAGGCCACTCCAACAAGCATGGCCTAGTCGAAGAGCATTTGCAGCATTACCTCAATGAAGGCTGGTGGATCGTATCCACCAGTTCTTTCGGCGGTGCATCGGAGGGTTATTCCGCCCGGGGTTGGCTTGCCGTTGTCCTAGAGAAGAACACAGAAGCCGTTTGATGTGCTTTCAGTGAAAGTGTGCAGCCGTCCCGGCTGCGTCAGAAGTGAGTCTAGAGGACTCAACCAAATTGCAGCGTGCTTCACGGCACCCACTCGCCCATGTTTGCATCGAAAACCTTCTTACCGGCCTCTGCGGCCCGCATCTCCAAGCTGCTGACTTGCACACCCAGTGTACGCGGGTCTTGGGAGTTCGGATCGAGCTTCATGGGCACCCAACCTTGGCTACGCAGTTCGAGGCGGAGTTGATCTTTGGTTGAGGCTGGCAAGGTTGCGGTGAGCGTGTCGCTGTTCGTGAGCGGGGCGATTTGTTTGCCATCGAGATACAAACCAGCCTCGGCGGTGACGGCCTGCGGCGGTGCCATGAGTTTCAGCGTGACAGTGTAGGCTTTGCCGGGAACAACGGGCAAGTGTATCAAAGCACTCGGCATCGACCAGCGTGCGCCGACTTCTGCGCCGTGCCAGCCGATGAGATAGTGCCCGATGCCTGCCTCGCCCATCGCGATGCGATAGTGCGAACGCGCTTCATCGGTCCACTCGATGATGTCCGCTTCGTTCAGCGCACTCTGCGTGCACTTTCCCGCTTGGTTGTCGATACGGAAGCCGCCAGCGGCTTGATTTGCGGTGATGATGGCGCTGGTAGCGTCTTTGCCTACTCGCACATGAAGATGATCTTCGCCAAAGGTGCTGCCTTGCACGATGGCCTTGCCCGCATCGATCTGGATGGCGGGCGAGTCGAGGTGAGCGATATCCCAATTGACGAAATTGCACGCGCTCGCGGTAAACTGGCCCTCTGCACCACGCATCCACACACAGCGGTCCAGCGGTCCCCAGAACGCGCAATTGATCAGACTCACCTTGCCCTTCACCGCGGAGCCGATCTCCATGCCCACGCTGTCCGTGCTGCCCCAGCGTCCGACGAACTCGCCATTCGTGATGAGCAGCCCCGGTGCCTGCGCTTGATCCACCACGACAGCTCGCTGACATGAGTCCGCGCCGAGACCGACGAAGTTGCCATTCGCGCTGCCTTTGTCCGTCGCGGTGAATTTGTAGCCCACGCTGTAGCCAAAGCAGAAGGTGTTATGCACATACAGCCAGTCTGTGTGCGCGATCTCAAAGGCCACGCCGTTCACATTCACCCATCGGCAGAAAGGATCGTTCGGATCATAGGTCACGCCGAAGGGCCAAAAGTGGACGTTCTCAATGTGACCGATGTCCATGCACTCCGTCACATACAGCCCACGCCACGAAGGATACCCCGTGACGTTCCGCACCAGCGGCCGGTGCGCCAGCACGAAGCGGATGCCTTCATACGGATTCAGCAGCAAGCACTCGCTGATCCCCACATTCTCCGTGGCCTGCGAGGCAATGCACGGCGGATACGGCACCGGCGGCACATCCGTCTGCTTCCACTCCGGGTAAGTGATGACAAACCCCGCGATGGCTGCATTCGTGCCCGCTAGACTTATAAACGGCAACCCCTCATTCGATCCGCGTCCCGCAATCGCCTGCAACACCGATCCCGTCAGCTCTGCCGTCTTTCCCGAGCGCACCGTCGGCGGCACGCGGTAGATGCCTTGCAGCGTCACATTCGCCGGAATGCTAAGGTTCCCCGCGATGCGGAACGATCCCGCAGGCACCGTCACCACCCCACCGCCCGCCTTGTCCGCTTCATCGAGCAAGCGTTGGAAGATAGCCGTGTTGTCCGTGGTGCCATCCGGCTTCGCGCCAGCGGTGAGCACGTCCCAAGTGGCCGCATGACCAATTGAGAGAGCCATAAGGCAGAGAAGCAGTTTGATAGAAAAATGAAACATTAGTTTGAGGTGAAAATTTAACGACCAATCATATTCAGCCGCACATCCAACAACGAAAGACCGAGCCAAGTGCGGGTTGTTTATGATTGAAATCAATCAAGGTGGCAATCTCACAGGCTGCAGCGGTTTTGGTGTCGGTGAGATTGGGCTGTTGGAAGAGTATTTCGATCTTCAGCGGTGTGGCTAGGCTGAAGAGGATGAGCAAATGCAACATCATGAGGTGTAGAGGAAGACGCGAAAATGGAGGGTATCTATCTGGCACTTAGCGCGAACTTTCGGTAGTTGTTCGAGATCGCTTTAACAAAAAAGTGCGGCATGATGCAAAACATCATGCCGCACAAAGAGCCTTTGCTCACTGATCAAGGCGTTACTGACAACCGGAAGAAAAACTTTGCTGGCAGACCTGAAACGCTGGACGCAGTCGCATCAATGATCTGAGGATCATCGGTTGGAGCAGAGGTGGTGCTTTCATTAATATTCACAGTAGTGCTGCCGTCACTCTGGCCAGTGCGATACCAGTCGCGCAGATTGGTGGACCATTCGACAGCTCCCGTCACATCCCCTGTGTTCAGTGCACGAGTGAAGCGGAAGTTGGCCGTGGTGCCGTTGGTAGAAGCAGAGGGTTGCGTGTTGCTGGCTGCGCCCTCAGGGGCGGTGCCCGTGTAGAATTCCAGGACGTTGACTTGGCCATCACCATCGGCGTCGTCGAGGGCACCGCGTTTATTTGGGTCAGCGATCTGCTGCACATACCAGGCCTGCGAGGGGCGATCCTGGATGGTAGCGGTGGCAGTGAAAGGAACGCCTGCGGCGAATTGAGTGCTGGCGCCGAGGCTGACAATAACTGTTTCTGCGCCTTCGCTCAAGGCGTCGTCGAGGACAGTGAGATTCATCATGGCGCTGGCTTGACCAGTTGGAATGACGAGACTGACACCAAATCCAGAGTAGTCACTCACGCTTGAAGCTGTGCCGCTGGCGATGAGAGGCACGGTGAGTGCGCTCGTCGTAGAACCCGTGCGTGTGACTGTCAAGCTCAGGGCTTGATCGAGTCCGTATTCACCCGCGCTGGCGTCGTTAGCGCTGATGCTCACTTCAGGCAATGCAGCGACGACGGGTGTATACGGGATGGCGACAAAGCGGAGATCTATCGGCTCGTTAGTGCCATTCACGCCTTCGAGGTCTTGCGTGAAGACACGGAAGCCATTGACGTTCGGTTCCCACACAATGAGGTTATCGGCGGCGGTGCTGCCACCGGCTCCGTTGGAGGCATCGGCACACACGAAGAACGCTGCGGTGTTCGGATTGATGACATTGCCATCGCCAAACGTCAGTGTGATGCCATCAGCGGCGAGCGAAGTCGTTACGCCCAGGCTCGTGGCTGAGCTGTTGGTGGCGGAAACGACGCCCGTGCTGCTGGCCTTGCCTGCATAAACGCCGGTGCTGGCGGGTGGCAGATAGACGAAACTGAATTCATTGTCCTGCGTGCCACCAGCGTTGTCGCGGGTGTCGATGATCCACTTGCTGCCAACGATGCGCACGGAGCAAACGTTGTCAGCGAGCGTGCCGGTGTTGCCATTAGTGTAAGCGAGCAAGGTGCCCGCGATGGAGAGTCCGTTGATGGCATAAGTGCCTGCGCCACCTTCTTTGCTTATCGTGACGCCAGCAGGAAGATTGCTCGCGATGATGCCTGCGCTGGAGTTCACGCTCGCGCCGGTGAAGCCTGCGGCATAAGGCAGGAAGGCAACGCTGATGCCGCTGCTCTGCTTGCTGGTTCCTGGGTTGGCTCCGACGGCGTTATTGTTGGTGTTATCCAGTACGCTAACGAAGACCTTGCCGGTGGCGTTGGAATACGGCTGCACGATGTTGTCGCTGGAGCTGTTGCCCGTGCTGTTCGGGCCACCCCAGTTGTTAGCCAGCGTGATGCCCGTGTTGAAGCTAATGCTGGTGCCATTGATTCGCAGGTCGAGATCGCCCACGGCGGTGCCGGGCAGATCGAACTGCAGGGGATTAACACTGCTTTTGGCGACGGTCCAACTCGGTAGATCGAACGTGCCGACGGAGAGTGTGTTCGTTGTCGGCACGGGTGCTTCCGTGAAGACGGTGATCGTCACCGGAGCCGATATGGTGGTCTGATCCACGGCATCGGTGGCACGCGCGGTGTAGGTGTAGGAACCGGGACCGACATTCGTTAAAGTTAGCGTGTAAGGTGCTACGGTGTCTGTGCCAATAAGCACTGGCGTGAGCGTGCCGGAGTAGAAATCCACTCTGACCAATGCATTCTCTGTGTCCGCTGCATCGGCGACGAGAGTGATGTTGGTCGGCGCTTCAATGGCGGTGCCAGATACAGGCGCGCTGATGACGACCGTTGGAGGCAAGTTGCCGAGGGTGACATTAATGTTCACGGGTGCTGAAGCGGTGTGCAGATCATTATTATCCACGGCGATCGCGGTGAGGTTGTAAGTGCCGGTCTGCACGCCCGTCCAGGTGAACTCATACGGAGTGGTGGTGTCTTCGCCGAGCTTCACGCCTGCATTGTAAAACTCAACGCGCACGATGGTGCCATCCGTGTCCGTTGCTGTGGCGCGGAGTGGGATGCTAGCGGGCGAGAGAAAGATGGCTCCCTCAATCGGTGCGGACAAAGTAACCTCAGGCGGTGTGCCGGGCGCAGTGGCAAAATCAAACGGGCTGCTGCTGGCGACGTTCACGCCATCGGAGGCAGCCGCATACCATTCGTAGTGCTTGGCGAACTCCAGTCCGGTCCAGGGCAGCGTGGCTGTTGTGCCATTGGCTGGTACGCTCACGGTGCCGAGTGGCACCCATGGCGCGACGGCGTTCTGCATGTTGTAGGTCAGATTCATGGTGCCATCGAAGTGTGGCAAGCCATCGCTCAGAGCCGCGGCGCGATTCAGCGTGGGCGACCAGCTTTCGATGCGGATTCGATTGTTGGCAGGTGAGAAGGTGAGTGTGCGCAGGAAGCCGTTGCCACCATTGATGAGACCTTGGTAGTCCGAGAGGACCGAATACACCGTGCGTCCCTCAAAGGTATCCGAGCGGAATCCTTCAGCATGGATGTGACCACAAAGCATGAGGAAGAAGTTCGGATTGTCCTTCAGCGCGTTGTAGATACCCAGCCCTTGTGGACTGAATGTGGCGGGATTACCCTGACCAATGATGGAGTGAGAACTAACGATGGCGCGGCGCTGTGGATTGGCTTTCAGCAAGGCATCTGCCCAGTCCAGGATCGCAGCGTTCGGTGTCGTATCATAAGCCAGGTGAATGACGATGAAGTCCAATCCGCTCGCGCTGAAAAGGTAGTAGCTGTTGGTGTTGTCCGTGCCGTAGTGACCGCCGTAGTAGCCGCGATTTTCAAAGCGCGTGGTGCCGAAGTATTGATTATAGAACGTCGTGGAACCCGTGTCGTAAGCACCGATGGGATCTATGTCGTGGTTGCCCGGAGCAATGCCATACGGGATGCCGTTGGCCAGGAGTGTGGTCACTGGGTTTTCCAGATTGCCCATGGCGGCACTCGCGCGCTGCCATTGGATCGGATTGCCACCGAAATTGCCGTTCTCCACGATGTCACCCATGTGGCTGACGAACGCGACGTTACGCGCGACGCGGTTATCCACGACCCACTGTGTCTGAGCGCCAAAGGTGCCAACGAGTTGCTCCACAGTGACCGTGTTCGCACGCGCGGCGGCCCCTTCGGAATAATACTGCGTGTCAGGAATGGCGACCACGGAGAAGTCTGCACCAGGCGTGACTGGAGTGCTCTGGCGGCCATAGAAGGTGACGGTCATCGCGTCGCCTTCTGGATCATTGAGCGATGCGACTAGCGAGGCGGAAGTTCCACTCAGTGTAGAAGTATCCGTAGGCGAGGTGAGCGTGACGACTGGGGCTTGGTTTGGATTCGGAGCAATGGTGATGCTCACTGGCGCGCTCAATGTGCGCGCGCCGAGATCATCCTGCGCTCGTGCCGTGACCGTGTAGGTGCCCGTGGCCGTGGGCGTCCAATCAATCTCATACGGAGGCTCAACGAGAGAGCCAACGACGCTGCCATTCACGAGGAAGTCCAGCTTCTTCACATGACCGTCTGCGTCATTTGCGTTGGCAGAGAAAGGAATGGAGAAAGGCATGAAGGAAGATGCGCCATTCGTCGGAGCCGTGAGCGCTACGCTGGGCGCGGCATTCACCGAGGTGAATGGCGCACCAGGCACCCAAGCAGGGTTGTTTGTCAGTGTGCCGACCGTTGAAGACACGGTGCTGCCCGTGGCCGTGCCGAAGCCTTCATTCAATCCAAAGCGACCAATCAAACCGGTGCCGGTGGAGAGTTCGGTGTCCTTTGACGCTGCGATCTCCGCGGAAGAGCGCGCATAGTTCCAAACGCGAGCTTCATCAATGATGCCATTGAACGCGCCTTCAGGCACGCCTGTGGAGTTGAACGCTGCGCCGATGCCGAAGTGCTGGATACTGTCAAAGCGAGGCACAGAGTTTGCAACGGAAGCCGATGCGGTGCCTACTTGCACGCCGTTGAGATAAATATTCCAGGTGCTTGTCGCGCCATCATATGTGACGGCAGCATGATACCAAGTGCCGTTCACGATGGTTGCGTTCGTCGCCGTGATCGGGTGATTCAGACCGCTGGCCTGGCTTTCAAAGTCTGCCACGAGAATGCCAGTCGTGGTGATACCAAAAAAGATGTTGCAGTCCACATTGCTACCATCGCTCTCACCACGACCTTTGCCAAAGAGAGGCACTGCCGTGACGCCGCCGCTGCCAGAGCCGGAGGTCTTGCCCGCGCCGTCCTTGCGGAACCAGCACTCCAGCGTGAGGCCATTGCTCGGAGGCCCCCCCACGTTCAACTCGGGTGCTGCGCCCATTGTCACAAAGTCGTTGTTGCCATCAAACTTCAGCGCGGTGTTGGCAGGGATGTTCGCGGGATCGAAGCCCACGGTAATCTCTTTGGACGCACTGCTGCCTGAAGTGCCGATATTGTCCACCGCACGTGCCACATAAATGTAGGCACCGTTCGTGATACCCGTCTCCGTGTAGGTGTAAGGAGCGGTAGTGTCAGTGCCGATGACGACGCCATTCCGCAGGAACTCGATCTGGGCAATGGTGCCGTCCGAATCACTAGCATCGGCTTCGATGGTGTAGGTCGCAGGTGCGATGACGTTGGAAGAGGTGGGCGCTGTGATGCTCGCTGTAGGCGGCAGATTTGACAAAGCAAAGAACGCAAAGCTAAACATGTCTTCACCTGTAGAAGCGCCATCTTGAAGGGTCGGCTGCACAGTAGCTCCGCTGATGTCACGACTCTCGATCACCCAGCGGTTGTTGCTCACATCCCACTCATAGCTGATCACGTTGTCCGTGGTGTTTGTACCGCCACCCTCGGGACTGATCATGAGCACGCCAGTGGTGTTGTTGTGACCTGGGATGGAGAGATACCATTGGCCAACGCCGCCCTTGGTCAAGGTAAAGGTGCCACCGCTGATGTCCGTCGTGGCACCACTGTTCACACGGCCCATTGCAGTGAGCGTATTGCTGCCAATGCCTGAAATCGGGAGGTAAACAAAGGCCACCGGATCCTGCTCATAGGATGCTCCATTCGAGCCGTTGTCATGCACCCACACGGTGAAGGAGCCATCGGCATTCGCACGGGACAGAGCGTAGTTGTCTTCGTTCTTCGCATGGTTCACTAGCAGGATGCCATTCGCGGAACTGCCACCGAGGGATGTGAGATTCACTGTAGAGATACCCGTCGTCGCACCATCCACGAAGTGCGTGCCCAGCGTGATGCCGGGGCTGGCAGTCAGCGCGTTGTTCGCGCCACCATTCGTGCCGGTCGAGTTGCGAACAAAGCCACCAAGGAAGGTGTTATAGGGGAACCAGACGCACGCGACGTTTATATTTGTCTCATCACCGACGGCATTACGGAAGATAGGCACCCAATAACGGCCCACGTTCGCACTGCCGACGAAATCAGTGGCGCTTGAGGCGTAAAACAAACCGATGGTGTCCCCGCTGGCCGTATTATCGCGTCCATTCTGAGAGACCGCAGTGAGCATCAAGCCACCTGTGACGTCATTGGCTGTGCCGAAGGTGACATCATAGTCGCCGCGATTGCCGCCAAGCACATTGAAGCCGGTCGAGCTACCCGGGCCTTTGGTCAAAGTGACCGACGTCGCATTGTTGCCGGAGTCGTTTTGTTGAACAAGAACATTGCCGAACTGAACGGTTTGGGCCGAAGCAAGGATCGGAGAGAAGAGCAGCAGTGCTGCGAGTCGTCGAAGAGTGTTGATATTGAACATTGGGGGAGGGCTTGGGGATTGGAAAAGTTGAAATCAGCGAGCCGCCGGAGGCGCGACGACGGGAGCGATGGCCTTGATGCCAAGTGTCTGGCGCGACTCCGTGAGCAGCGCCATCATGAGGGCCGTTCCGCGTTGCAGACTGGGCATGGCCGAGAGTCTGGAGTGCAACGCAGTCCAGGCTGTGCGCGCATCCGCGTCACGGCCTGCCTTGGCAAGAAGCCGCGCACGACGTGCCATCCAGGGCTCTGGCTGCAACGCCTGACGCTCCATTTGCGCGATAAGCGTCAGCGCATCATCAGGCTCGGGCGCGGACTCAGCCTGAGCCAATAGCTTCGCCACGATCTCAGGATCTGCACCATCACGGAAGGCATTAGCGCGCATCAAACGAGTGGCTTCGTCATTCAGTCCTGATGCTTGCATCGCCTCTACCGTTTCGAGAATAAGATCCGCCTTTGGTAGATTCAAACGTGCGAGCACGAACTCATAGTCAGTCACGGCCGCCTTGTGCTCATGTAGTTTCACTAGAACGCGCGCCCTTTGCTGATGCGCGCCCACATGCTCAGGCTTCTCCCGTAGAAAGGCATCCAACACACCTCGCGCCGCCTTCAAATGCCCACCCGCAGCCAGCGCCTGACCTTGCACATAAGCCGTCTCAAATTTCTCTGGAGCCAAACGGTCCACGATTTCCAGTTCCTCCAAAGCAGCGGTCCACTCGCCATGCTCTTGATGCGCACAGGCAAAACGAAAATGAAGCGCAGGATCATTTGGCGCGCTTTCCAGTTCCTTTGTCACCTCCGCCACGACATCATGGTAAGCACCATGCCCCATGACGAACGGAACACCGGCCCCATTCATAACAAGCAGTGCCAGATAAAGCGGGAGTCGAAATCTTGAGCGTAGCATGATACCGCATTTCATAAGCACGCCTGCGAGTTTCGCCCGCTAACTAGCGTGACATTTGCGCTACTGATTTATTCGTCACCAAATTTAATGTAACATGCTTCCGTGTCATCAGATCGTCTGATCGGCCTTCGCGCCAAACGTGTGGACATTGATCCGAAGAACGCTGCTGGAGGACTAAATTGATTCAGCTGCGAGCGAACTGCCGAGCATGGCAAATTCAGCAGAAGTGAAGGCCGTGCGGCGGGGTCTCAACCTACGGTGTGCCGTTGCAGCTTAGCCGAGCGAGAAAGCATACCTCACTGATTCGTCGCGGCAGGTGATGGCTCCTTGAAAGCGGTCGGAAGGCGCTTGAAGCAGATCGCTACTGAAATGATCAACAGCACGAGCGCGGAGAACAAAAGCGCCGAGGATGTGATCACGAAGAAACCGAGGAACTGTTCCCGTCCTGGAAATAGGCCGCGTCCGAGCATCACACCGACGTAGCCGAGGTAACCGATGGCATCGGCGAGATACATGAGGAAGCCAAGGTTTCCGCGTTCGCGCGTCAGGGCGATGAACCGCTCGAAGATGGTGGTGTGCACGGCAACGTACGGAACATACATGCCGACACCGAGGAGCACCATGAAAGCGAATGGAGGAATGATGTTCCGGTGATGAGCCCACAGCGCCAGCAGACCGAGACCGAGCCCAGCGATGGAGAGCAGCAGCCCGGTGAAGAAGGCGCGGCGGTTGTCCTTTATGAGCACAAGCGCACCATTGGCGATGACGACGACGAGTGTGACCCACAGCTCGGATTGAGTGAAGATGGCGGGTTGCGATGCATGGCCGAGTCCGGACCAGATCTCGGGTGCGAAGTCGGCACGCAGGCTGCGCAGGATGGTGATGAGTAGATAGGCCAGGACGATCCCCAGCAGGCCGAGACCATGACGCCGCAGGAGCGTGATACGCTCGGCTGCGGTCATAGGCGTGCGGCAAGAGCGGGCAGCTTCATCGTCCTGACTGGGCGGCGGGATCTGCTGGAGCATCCACACAAACACCAGGAGCGGTGCCAGAAAGAGCAGCCCGGCAGTGAACGGCATCCAGCGCTCGGTGATGCCGTTTTGTAAAAGCAGCGCACCGGCTGATTTCGACACGCCATCGGCGAGGATGAAGCTGGCGCACAATCCGGCAACGAACACCTCAGTCATGCAGCGGCCTTCCACAAAACCGAGCACCAGTCCGAACACCATGCCGAGGGCGAGACCATTCAAAAACAAACACACGGCATCCAGCGGTGCAGGCACGATGGCAAACAGCAGCAGCACGAGATGCGCGATGCCAATGAGGCAGAGAAAGGCCCGTGCGCGCCCGGTGGTGGTCATTTCAGCAATGACTTTGATACCGATGAACTTCGACAGCATGTAGCCGATCACTTGTGCGGTCACGAGCCACGCCTTGGTCTCAGCGCCACCGAATCCGGCTGCGGTGAAGGGCTTGCGAAAGCCATACATGCACGCATACGCACCGAACGCGGCCAGCACGCACCACAGCGTGAAGAACCAGGGCCGCGCCATCCAGCGCGTGAGCAGCGGGTGATGGCTCATGCGGCAGCGCGGACAAAGGTTTGCAGCAGCGGGATGAACGAGTCGAGGTCCGGCGTCGACATCTCGGGCACCTTGCCCATGTCGTCATAGCGGCGCACTCGCACGGCGAGGTCAAAGTGCGGTTCGCTCTCGAACTCGCGCGCTTCGTCCGCGTTCATCGGCCCGCCTTGCAGATGCAGGCTCGAGCGCGAGGCATCGGAGAGACCATCATGATAGGCCGGTTCCTTCCAGCAGAGATAACGCTTCGCCGCGACATGCAATCGGCACGCATCGACGATGTCATCGGTGAAGAGCGGCTTGAGCTTTTGATAGCCGACGTGCTCATGCCGGGCATCCACGCCATGATTTGCGATGTCTTCTCCGAGCTGATGACAAAGGTGACCGTAGTCGTGCAGTAGCGCGGCAGCGATGACGACCGGAGGATCGCCAGCTTGCTGGGCGAAGGTCGCGCATTGCAGAGCATGCTGAAGCTCCGTCACGTCCTCGCCATAGTGACGATGACCGTGCTCACGATAGGTTCGCAGCAGGTCGTCGAGGTTGTTTGGATTCATGATAAAGAATGTTGAAGTTTGAATCCCAGGTCAAAGAAGTTTGCCGCAACAAGTCCGTGACATTCACCGGTTCATCGAGATCGCGACCCGCGCCCAGCGGCGCGTCGCTGATAGCGCAAAGCCTTCGTCCAAATGCGCCAGTGGCAGCGGCGAACTGACGAGCGAAGCCCAGGGCAGCGCCGATTGCGTGAGGAATGCCACGGCCATGTCGAGGTGACGCGGCGCGTAGTTGTGAAAGCCTCGCACGCTCACGCAGCCGCGAATGATGGTCTCACCGGTGATGTTCAACGCAGAATCTGGATGCACCATGCCGACAAAAAGATAGTGCCCGCCGGGGCGCAACATGCGCAGCCCTTCGTTTACGATAGATGGTACGCCCGCCGCCTCGATCACTACATCCGCGCACTTCGCAGGCACATCCGCGCTTAGCATCGCCTCGCCGCCAAACTCCGCCACAAGTCCGAGCCGCGCTTCATCGGTGTCCACCACGATCACGCGCTCAACACCTGCCGCCCGCAGCAGCGCGCAGCCGTGCAGCCCCAGCAAACCGGCACCCTGCACCACCGCTACATGGCA
Organism: Verrucomicrobiaceae bacterium; assembly: GCA_027486585.1. Taxonomy (GTDB): domain Bacteria; phylum Verrucomicrobiota; class Verrucomicrobiia; order Verrucomicrobiales; family Verrucomicrobiaceae; genus Prosthecobacter. The sequence continues at coordinate 21,517 of JAIXOU010000119.1, forward strand.
CGGCGATGGCAGATGCTCGGTGACATTCGCCATCGTCGCGAGCGAGCAGTTCGCCGCTGCCGCTACGGCATCCGCCACGTTTTCAGGCACCTCCACGAGATGCGTGCCGGCTCGGAGAACGATGTGCGTGGCGTAGGTGCCATGCAGCCCGCTGGCCTCATGCAGCGTGGCGTGACCATATTTGAAAACACGCTCGCATTTCTGCGGCAGATCCCACTGCGTGCATGCCGTGCATTGCCCGCAACTATCCGCCGAGCTCCAGGTGACACGTCTGCCCATCCATCGCTCGCGCCCGGCACCCGCCGCGATCACTCGCCCTACGCCTTCATGGCCCAGCACGCATGGCGACGGCTCCATGCGCCTGCCGGAGTGCGTGTGCAGGTCAGAGCCACAGATTGTTGCCAGCGCAATCTCCACGATCATCTCACCTGCCTGGAGCGCCGATGGCAAAAGCAGCTCCACCATGCGGAACGCTGTTCCTGCTTGGTCGAAGATGGCGGCGTGGGCGTTCATGCAGCTTGGGCTTCAATCCAAGCTGGCAACTCCGCGATGCTCTTCAGTACCACATCCGCTCCGGCTTCTTTGAGACGCTTTTCAGCCAGCTCGATTCTTTGCTGCCGTTCCTCGGCTGATAGCGATTGCAGCGTTTCCAGGCTCAGTCCCACTTCGTTGCCGCACTCGCTCAGACCGATGCAGATCATGCCCGCGTTGCGCCCTTCAGCCATGTCGGCGGGTGTGTCGCCGACCTTGATGCAGCGTGACAACGGATACACGCCGCATTGTTCCGCGATGCGGAAGCAAGCCCACGGGGCAGGGCGGCCTTGCGGCACTTCATCAGCACAGATCACCACTTCAGGATAAATGCCCGATGCGCGGGCGACTGGCTCAAGCACATCCATCATCGCGCGAATGTAGCCCGTGGTGCTGCCGATGCGGATGCCACGCTCGCGCAGCCAATGCAAGGTTTCAACAGCACCCGGAATCGGTGCCGCATGAACGAGCAGCTCGGCGGGTAGCAGTAGCGCAAAGTCGTCATAGATGGCCTGCACGAGTGTTTCGTCGGGCTCGCGCTTCAGCTCTGATCGCACGCGCGTAGCGATCTCGGGGTAGTGCAGGATTTCGCGAACATGATCGCGTTTGTGCGCCCCCATCGGCTTGCGAGCGGTCTCGTCGCTAATCGGCAGGCCCGCGTTTTCAAACGCACGATGAAATGCCGCGAGCGGCGCACAGCAGCCGAAGTCCACCAGGGTTCCAGCCCAGTCGAATATGATGAGGCCAGGCAGGTTCATGAGTTCCAGGATTGAATCGTTCGTTGGGCCAGACCCCAGCTCAGCGTCATGCCGAGTCCTCCCATCGCCGTGACCATGGTCACACGCTCACGAGGATGCAGCACCACCTGCGTTTGGCCGATTCTGCTCTTCAAGTAAATGCCCTGCCAGCGGGAAGCGATGCGCAGGTCAGGGATGATCGCAAAGTCTCGCAGTGCGCCGAGGATCAGTTCGTCCACCTCCGGTTGGCTGCCGGGCGGCAGGTCCAGGCCATACTCGTGCGAGTCGCCCAGTGTCAGCGTGCCATCGTGATGCTGCGCCGCGATGACATGCACGCCCCAGCGATGATGCTCCGGCAGCTCAGCCTCCAGGCGTGTGCGTAGCTTTGCCGTGCTGGGGCAGTCCCGGAAGGCTGGGTAGTGGCACAGCGTCAGGTCGCTGACAAAAATGGCACCGAGGTCATAGCCCGCCCGCTGCGGCACCGTGCGCATCATTTGCAGACGGCATGGTTGAATTTGCGCGGAAGCCAATTCCTCTGGGAAGAAAAGCCGCATCTCCTCACCCGCAGCGATGACGAGCTGATCAAAGGCAAACGTCCGACCATCCGCCGTGTCCACGCTGTCCGCATGGATCTTCACCGCAGGCGTGCCGAAGTGAATCGTCACCCCGAGCTGCCTCGCGTAATCCGTCAGCGCCGGGATCGCCGAGGGCGTGTGGATGACCGTTTCCTCCTGGCTGAACAAAGCCCCGCGTAGACCCTGCGGATTCGCCGCCGGAAAGCGCCGCGTTACCTCTCCAGCCTCCAGTAGCTCAAAGTCGCCATTCGCAGCGCCAAACTCATTCAGCACACTCCACGCCTCCTCGCGGTAGGCGAGACTCAGCGACCCTTTAGCACTGTGCCAGATACCTGCCGCTGCCGCGATCTCTTTCCACCGCTTCACCCCAAACAGCGCCTGATCACGCTCCGGCCCGAACGCACAGCCAATCGGCCACAGCGTGCCGAAGTTCCGAATCGAAGCCCCAAGCGCTCGGCCATCGCGCTCCAGGATCGTGACGCTATGCCCGGCCTCTCTCGCCGTGATGGCATGGGTGAGACCGATAACGCCTGCGCCGATGATGAGAACTCGCTGTGATGACATGCTTGAAATGGAATGGCCGAATCAGTGGCTCACATGTCGCCGATGTCCAGTGTCAGCAAGCTTGAAATGCTACCTCGGCTTTGATGTTTTATTGGCTCATTCGGCGTTGCGTGGGATTGCTCACTCCAAGGAAATCATGAATGCCCTTTGCGATGCCAGGGAACGCGGCCATGCTTTCCCAATTGAAGATGCAGACGTAGCGGCATCGCGGATCAGCGAGCGTCTTCGTCAAGGCATCGTGCCATGCCTTGGCATCGCCAGAAGCCAGCCAATACTCGCACGCGGCCCAATGTGGAGCGTCGTAGCGCGCGAGGTTGCGCTGCACGCCGGTGTCGAGTCGTGGGTCGGAGGCGTGTTTGTAAAAGCTCCAGGCGGGGCAGGAGTCAGGATTCACGGGCACATCGTAAAGCAGTTCGCCGTCCTTCCAGCCGACACCGTGAGCGAAGAGCTTGTCATGCGACACGCCGAGTTGCGCGGCCTCGCGGCAGAGTGTGGCGAGATAGCGCTGGCAGACATTGCGTAAGTCGCTTTCCACGAGGCTGCCGCTGGTGCGAATGCCGGAGGTTTTTACCGCTGCATAACCAATTTGGGCCCGGCCACGCGAGAGCACGTTTTCGGCATCGAAGAGCAGCACCGGATCATCCGCCAATGGCTTGCCGAGTAGTTCATTGCCGCTTTCAAAATGATATGCGCTGCCGCCGATGGAGGTCTCGTGCCCAAGCTTGATGCCAATGAGCAGATGCTTCTTCTCTGCTGGCAACTTGCCATGCCAGTCTAGCACGATGGGAATCAGTCGCCGCAGCTCCGCTTTACACGCCTCGACATAGCGTGGGCTCGCCAGATTCGGCTGTGGCAGCACCCGCACCTGCTTTCCCCAGTCTCGCCAGGCGATTTTGATAGCATTCTCTGGCGCCCAGCCGGTCCACTCAACATTCTCACGATTCGTCGGATCGTAGCCGGGCTTTGTCGCGTCCCACCAATTCCAAAGATCGGGACGCGCCTCCCACCAGTGCTCCGTGTCGATCTGAACCACCACCGGCGTGCTCGTCTGCTCCGATGCTTCGAGAAACACCCTCAGCGCCTTCACCGTCGTCTCTGGCGGCGTGCGGAAGGCTGAGAAGATGTGACTCACCGCCGTCTGCACTGGCTTATCCGGCGCATTCGGAAACATCGCGAGCACTTCGTCGAATGCCTTCTGCCCTAGCGAAGCGGGTTCTCCCTGATACACGCCCTGGCCTGGTGCACGGTTGAAGACGACGTATTGCGTGGTGTCGGTGGCGAAGACAGAGCATCCCCACAAAGTTAAGACAAACAGAAGCGCAGTTTTCATGGTTTCGCGGGAACGGACGCAACGGTCTGGCGAAGAAAGGCGATTAGTTTCTTCAAACTCTCATTCGCTTCGCCAGGCTGGGTGCCAGTCGGGACTTTGGTCGAATCGCCGAGTTCAAAGGTGCCAGCGGGCAGGTTGAAGAAATACCACGCAGGCTCGAACTGAATGAGACGGCAGTTTTTGTCTAGGGCACTCTGCGTCCAGGCGATGATCTCTTCGGGCTTGGTGTCCATGTAGGTGAAGTTGTGAAGCCAACTTTGGTTTGAGAGGCCGTAGCCTGCGGCTCCGTTTTGGGGGAAGGGCTCGACGGCGGTGTGCCAGGTGCTGAGGCGGGGGATGGAGGCTTCGTTGGGCTCGTTGTTGTTGTAGGTCACGGTGACGACGCCGAGATGTTGGCGGAGTAGCGCTTTCACTTGCTCGGTGTAACGCGGCATCTCCTTGTCCCACGGTGAAAAGGGCATCCAGCCAAAGTCGGCCCACTGCACAAACATGGCGTGCTCTTTGGCGAAACGGATGAAGCTCTCCGCGAGATCGGGGCGGAAGAAGGTGTCGGCAGGCAGCTTGTCGCCAGGGCGTTTTAGCTCTGGATTCGTCGTCTTCATCGATCGGATGCCGTAGTCCTGACCAAAGATCTCCATGAATCGCAAACCAATGAGCCACGCGCCATACGTTTCTTTAAATACCGCCAGTTGCTCCACGGAGATGGATTGCCCATGACTCGAATCAAACGGCGCATTCGCCGGACCATTTGCGCCGAGTGTGAAGCTGTCTGAAGAATACACATCGAAAACAAATGGCATCTTCTGCGCCACCAGCGCGTCCAGCATGAGCTTCAAGTGATCCATGTCTTTGATCATCGGATTCAGCAACACACACACCTGATACTTGGCCCGCAGCGGCTCCAGCGCGGTCACCATTCGAGTCATTGCGGCCACATTCCCAGTCGCAACGATGCCATTGCCGAAACCTTGGTCGATGGAGAAGAGTAGGCGGGCTTTCGGCTCTGCGGCCAGTGATTGGCCAACGAGAAGTGCCAGGAGTGCGAATGCGAGGAAGAGCTTCATGATTCACTCAGATTATCCCGCATCACGGTCTTGCCCTTCGCCTTGTTGATCACGGCGAAGGCGGTGCGGCGGGTGATGAAGGAGGCTGGATGATTCATGTTTGAAGCCAACGCTTTGGATTTCCCACGGCTGGCAGGTTTATCTTTGCTGGATTGGGGCTATCTCAAACCTACGCAACTCGCAAAGCTGATCACACATCGCTGATCCAATGTGAAGAACACGTCGCACGGCATTTTGTGACCTCTGCAAAAAAGTGGCGATGGATGAAGAATGGTGCGCCTTCCTTTTTTCGTTGTTCTGCTCTTGTTTCCCCTGGCTCTTTTAGCCCAGCCTGCGGTGACACTGCCGGCGATTCATCGCATCACGACAGAGCATGGCGAGCGGGTGTATGAAGTGGCCACAGATGAACTAGCGGTCGAAGATGCCAGCGGTCAGCAGCAGGTGCAAAAACAGACGACGATAGCGAATGCGCAAGCGGCGCGGTTGAGGGCGGTTGCCTTGATGGGTGATCTTGTGTTGTATGAGCAAGGCAGGCCGCGCGACGATAGTTCCCGCCGCATCGTGCGGAAGCAGCTCGCGGTGCGGCTCCGTCCTGGAGCGGATGCGCTGGCCTTGGCGGCAGCCATGGGATTGCGGGTCGTGGGAGCGCACCCGAGCGCGCCGGGCTATGTCATGTTTGAGGCGGCGGACTCGGGTGCGGCACTGCTGGCGGTAGCAATGCTCCGTAACAGACCCGAGGTAGCGGTGGTGGAGCCGCAACTGGCTCGCCAGCAGAAGAAGCGCTTCATTCCCAATGACACACTCTTCACCCAGCAGTGGCATTTGCTGAACACCGGGCAGGGCAGTGGCCTTGCTGGCGCGGATGTGAATGTGACGAGCGTTTGGGACAGCTACAAAGGCGCTGGATTGCGCATTGGCGTGGTGGATGATGGTTTGCAGACCGCGCACCCCGATCTCAGCGCGAATGTGGACACGGTGAACGATCGTGATTGGAACGACGGCACGCCGGATGATCCAAACCCATTGCTCACCGTAGATTTTCACGGCACGTCCTGCGCTGGTGTGGCGGCGGGTCGCGGTAACAACAATCTCGGCATCAGCGGCGCGGCACCGGAGGCGACGCTGGTGGGTCTGCGTCTGATCGGCGCGGCGACGACTGATTCACAAGAAGCGGAGGCGATGGGCTGGAAGAATGACATCATTCAGGTGAAGTCCAATTCCTGGGGACCGAATGACGATGCGATGAGGCTAGAAGGTCCGGGCATGCTCACTCTGGCAGCGCTGCAAACGGCGGTGACGAGTGGCCGCGGCGGCAAAGGCACGATCATCCTCTGGGCTGGTGGCAATGGCGGCAATGTGGGCGATGACTCAAACTACGACGGCTATGCGAACAGCATTTACACCATCGCCGTGGCTGCGCTGGGCAATAGCGGCACGCAGGCTTATTACAGCGAGCCCGGCGCGAATCTCATTGTCACCGCGCCCTCCAGCGGCGGCACGCTGGGCATCGTCACGACCGATCTTGTCGGCACCAGCGGTTACAACACCGGCAGCGTCGCGGGTGAACTCTCGGATACAAACTACACGAATGATTTCGGCGGCACCTCGTCCGCCACACCGCTGGCCGCAGGTTGTGTGGCGCTGCTGCTCCAGGCGAATCCAAACCTCGGCTGGCGTGATGTGCAGGAGATCCTCATCCGTAGTGCCACGAAGAACCATGCAGCTGATACAGACTGGGTGGACAATGCGGCGGGCATCCACTTCAATCACAAATACGGTGCAGGTCTGATCAACACGCAGGCCGCTGTCACCATGGCCTCGACATGGACGAATCTCGTGTCGCAAACGAGCACCAGCAGCGCGCAGACAGCCCTCAGCGTTGCCATTCCTGACAACAACGCCACTGGCATCACGCGCAGCTTCGACCTCAGCGCTTCCAATCTCCGGGTGGAGCAGGTTACGCTCACTTTGAGCGCTACGCATATCTCGCGCGGGCAACTTGCCGTCACGCTGACCTCGCCCTCCGGCATGGTCAGCAGGCTGGCGGAGCGCCATCCAGACACGGGCGACCATTACAGCGCTTGGACCTTTAGCAGTGTGCGCTGCTGGGGTGAAAACTCGCAGGGCATCTGGACGCTGCGCGTGAGTGATCTTACCAGCGGCACCACGGGAACGCTCACCGCCGCCACGCTCACGGTGCATGGCACGACTGCCGGTCCGGTGAATCAGCCCCCAGTGATCGCCTCCGCGTCGCTTTCCGCCAGCGGCATGGCTTTCATGGATCAAAGCGTGAGCGTCAGCTCCGTCGCCGCCAGCGATCCCGAAGGCCTGCCCGTGACGCTCGCTTATCAATGGCAGCAAACCACCGACAACCTCACCTTCACCGACATCGCTGGTGGCACGACTTCGAGCTTGGCGCTGTCGGAAAGCTTGGCTGGCCGCCTCTTGCGCTGCCGCATCACACCATCAGCGGGTGGTCAAAATGGCGCGGCATTCACCACCAGCACGCTCGCGGTGAATCGTCGCCCAGCGCGCTGGGCACGGGTGGGCAGCAGCTACAGCCACGATTCGGAACTCTTCCTCGCCAGCTCCGCCACCAGCTTCGGGCGTGAGTTGATCATCAATGAATTCAGCCAGGGCAATGGTGGCAGCAAAGAGTGGGTCGAGCTGCTCGTGCTGAAGACTGCCGACTTGCGCGGATGCACGCTCTCAGATCGAACAGGGACTTATGCCACTTTTGCCAGCGTGGCTCTTTGGAGTGCCGTCACTCCCGGCACTTTCATCATCGTCTATAACAATGCTGACCGCGACACGCTGCTGCCCGCCACACAGGATCTCGATCCTAGCGATGGCGTGATGGTCATCGCTCATAACAATGCCAGCGCCTTTACCGCAGGCACCTGGGGCGGCTTGAGCAATACAAACGCCGAGAGCATCATCATCAAAAATCCTGCCGCGCAGATCATCGACGCCCTTTCGCTTAACAATGAAAACGTCTATGACCCGAAGCTCACCGCTGTCGGCAGTACCAAGGCTGCCTTTTACAGTGGCGACAGCGAAACTGGAGTGGATTCCCCGGCGCAATGGACCATCGGCAATGCCAGCGCCGCCACACCGGGCGCGGGCAATGGCGGCATCAACACCACCTTCGTCAGCAATCTGCGCAGCGGAGCCTTCAACGTGCAGCCGCAGTTCCGCCTCGGCTCCACTGGCGATGCGGTGCCCGGCCTCAGCATTCAGGCCACCTCGGGCCTCCTATCCGGTACACCGACTGCCGCAGGGCTGTATCAGGTCGTCATCGAGCGTTTCCTCAGCAGCGAAGTCGTTAGCCACAGCTTTCCCCTGCTGGTGCTCGATGCTAGCGGCTCAGGCATCGTGCCCGTCGGCAAAACTTGGACACTGGATGCCGCCGTCACGCTGCCCGGCAGCCTCACGGTTCAGGGCGCGGTGAACATGGGCTCCTACGTGCTCACCATTCCCGGCACTTTGGCGCTATCAGGCACGCTGCTGAATCCCTCTGGCACCTTGACGTATTTGAACCGCACCGGTGCGCTGCCGCCTGGCCAGATTACGCTCGTGTCGAATCCCATCAACGATGCCGCCGACGATGATGGCGACGGTTTGGCCAATCTGATCGAGTTCAGTCTCGGCACTGATCCCTCCTCAACCTCCACCTTGCCGACGACGAGCCAGATTACCGGTGGGCACTTGGAGTTCACCCTCCAGCAGCCCGCAGGCATCACTGGCGTCAGCACCACCGTCGAGGTCAGTGGTGATCTCAGCACCTGGCAGTCTGGCCCGGGCCACACGCAAGTGATTAGCAACACCACCAGCAGCGCCACACGCACCCTCGTCGTGCGTGACGAGCACACCGGCGCTCAGCGCTTCATCCGCCTCCGCGTCACGAGGTAGTCACCACGTTTTTGCAGCCCCAGTCTCACATCCGCCTTATTCCTTGTCATACCGCCGAAATGGAAGTCCCACGCTCAATCAACCGAGTTAATTGAGGGCTTTACAAGATGGCGGAATAGACCGAATTTTCACTCAACCCTTGAGCCCCTTCACCAATCGACACGCAACCGACAGATACCCCAGAAGTTAGCGAGCCAGCACCTCGTGCTCGGACCCGAGGGGCATTCGAGACCGGGGATGTTCAACTCGATAATTTCTTGAAGTGGCGTCGAAAAACGTATCGTTTGAGGCATAAAGGCGGGCCGATACTTGCATTCATTGGAATCGTGATTGCAGCTATTTTGATTTGGTATTGCAGCACTCGGAGTTAGGGCATCAGATCACGGTGATGTGAGGATAAAGTCACCTAACGTCGAGTGATAATTAAAAAGAAGAAGCAATCAATTTATTGATGAAACCTTCTGAGTGTACTGAGCACCGTGATGACCTATCTAGACGCGGCTGGATCAAGCGTTTCCTGTTTGGATCTGCTGTCTCACCTTCTTGCGCAGCGCTGTTTTTGTCAGAGGTGACCGAGGCTGCGCAAAGCGGGCCAGGTGTGTTAAAGTTAAACGTGGCTACCTATCCTGCCTTGGCAACGGTAGGCGGCTCGGTGCAACTGAACTTCAGCCCGATCTATAAACCGCTAACAATCAACCGAGCCACTAGCACAGTGTTCGTGACACTGGATTCTGTCTGCACGCATGCAGGCTGCACGGTGAACAAGTTTCTGTCGGCAAACGGTTCTATGAGATGCCCTTGTCATGGCTCGCGTTACGATGTCTATGGCCGGGTTATCGGTGGACCTGCAGATGCAGATCTAGTTTCTTACAAGACGGCTTTTTCACCAAGTTCAAACATCATCACAGTGGAGGTGCCTTCACTGGGATTGAATGTGAATTCCGTCAGCTTCTATTCACGCTCGGGAAATACCACGCGACTAAAACTGACGTTTCAGGTCACTGCCTTTAGCACTTATGAGGTGCATTACCAGAGTAGTCTAACGGGCGCCTATACCGTCGTGCCCTTTGCGATGACTCCGACCGGCGCAGCAACGGAGACGTCGCTAGAGCATTTCGATGACGGCGAGCGCACGGTGTATGTGGATGCGACGGGAAATCAGGGTTTCTTTGTCGTGGCTGTGGTGCTGTCAGAAGTGTGAAGGAGTCTTTCAATCAACTAAGCTGCCACTGCGGATTTGGGCGATCTCCTGAGCATCGAAACCGAGCTGTTGAAGTTGTGACTCGCTCACCTTATTTTGCCGAACTTGGTGTGCATAAAGAAGCATTACAGTGGCGCGGCGCGTGGCCTCATCTGGGATCGACTCCGCCCAGACGAGTGCCGTTTCTGCGTGGCCTGCTGAGGCAATATTTTCACTGATGGATCTGAGACTATTACCGAGTTCATCAAAGCGTGCCGTTTGGTTGAGCCACTCCGTCGCTTGGTCTGGAGCTATGCTAAACCAGAGAACAATTTGTGCATTCAAGAGCGCGGCATTTTCTGGCGTAGAAGGCGTGCCTTCCAGCTCAGAGATGCGGCTAGCGACTTCGGCTGCGGTGATGCCTGCACCTGTGCTGACAGGGATGATGGCTGGTTTTGGCAGACGTGGACTTGCTGGCTCCGGCACGACGGCGCTGAGCCAGAAGGGCGGTTCATCTTTGGGTGCCCGTAGCAGGCGGTCGCGCAGAGCTACACTCGCGGATGCTGGTACATGGTTGACTGCGGCAGCTGCGGAGTCGGTCGCCGCGTTAACATGAGCATGACTGATCTCAGGCGCACCGATGCGGTAGCCAATCCAGCTAGCGCAGAAGATCACGCCGATGAGTGCAGCCAACTTTGTCGGTTTGGATTGCAGCAGCGCAGCATTCATGCGACAGCAGTAGGCACGGTGACGACGCTTTCTATCGCCGTATTTTCAGGTGAAGCGGCGGCTACTTCCATACCATCAAAGCGCAGCAGGCGGGCGCTATTGAAGATCACGAAGAAGGCGCTGAACTCGTGCAGGAAGGCGGCAAGCACTGGATTGACTAGACCAAGGCTGGAGGCCGTGACAGCGGCGATGATGAAGATGAAGCCACACAGCAGGTTTTGATTGATGATGCCAACCGTGCGTGCAGAAAGCACCAGCAGATCAGCCAGACGGCGCAGGTCGCCAGACATGAGGGCGACGTCGGAAGTGTGGACGGTGATGTCGTTGCCCAGTGCCCCCATGGCGACGCCGAGATCGCCTTCCTTCAGCGCAGGCGCATCATTGAGACCATCGCCCACGACGAGCACGCGGTGGCCTTGCTGCTTGAGCAGGCGGATACGGGCGACTTTGTCCTCAGGCAGGCACTCGGCTTGGAAGTCGGTGATGCCGATGCTGCTGGCGATGTGCTGCGCGACTTCAGCGCGATCTCCAGTGAGCATGATGAAGTCGTTGATACCAAGACTGCGCAAGCGAGTGAGTGTTTCAGCAGCTTCATCACGGATACGGTCAGCGAGTAAAAATGTCGCGGTGTGTCGGCCATTCACACTCAGCAGGACAAGGCTGTGACGCGTCAGCAGTGAGGGATCGAGTGCGATCTCCATGCCATGACCACGTAGCCATGACAGGCGGCCAATTTGGATTTTTTTTCCTTCGACTATGCCTTCAAGTCCGAGGCCGGGATGCTCGATGAGGTCGGTGACTTCAGGCAGCGCCAATGATTCGCCTGCATGAGCGATGGCGCGTGCCACGGGATGATTAGAGCTGCTTTCCAATGCGGCGGCGAGCCGTAGCGCGTCGTCTTTACTGATGGCAGCATCATGCAACAGCACGTCTTCCAGATCGAGCCTGCCGACTGTGAGCGTGCCGGTTTTATCAAAGACGACGGTATCGACGAGGCGAGCTGATTCCAGATGGCGCACGCTTTTGATCAGCAGCCCCATCCGAGAACCTGCGGCGATGGCAGAGACCATGGCGCTGGGGCTGGCGAGCACGAAGGCGCAGGGAATGCTAACCACAAGCACGGCGATGGCTCGATCAATATCCTGAGTGAAGAAGAACACACTCACGGCGATGAGCATGATGAGCGGCGTGTAGTAGCGTGCGTAATCCTCTGCCATGCTGATGATGGGAGCCTCGCTGGACTTCGCCTCCTCAATGATGCTCTGCACGCGCCCCATGACGGTGTCAGTGCCAGCGCCCGTGACGCGCGCGGTGAGAGCGCCGTTGAGATTGAGCGTGCCGGCAAAGATGTCGCTGTTCGTGCTGGCCTCCACGGGTGCTGATTCGCCCGTGATGCGGCTTTGATCCATCATGGCGCTGCCTGTGAGGATAACCGCATCCGCAGGCACGACCTCACCGGGACGCAGCACGATAATGTCGCCGAGATGCAGCTCAGCAGCTTCGACTTCCTCTTCCAACTCACCGCGACGGCGGCGGGCGATGAGGCGATTTAGCTGACGTAGTTTGGATAGCGCCAGCTCAACACCGACGGTGGTTCTCTCCTCCATCATCTGACCAAAAACGAGGATCACAGCGACGATTCCGCCGGTGAGGTAGCGCCCAGTGGCAAGGCATGCTGCCAGTGCGAGCACGACGTATTGATCCATATAAAACTGCGTGGCCGCGAAGCCACTGGCGCGGATGGCTTTGATCACGCCAAGCACGATGGGCAGCGCGACGATGAGCACGCCAGCTAGCGCGAGCAATGCTGGTAAAGTGGGCTGCTCTGGCCGTAGCCATGTCGTCAGAGCAGATGCTGTGAGCAGCGCTGTAGCAGCAAAGAGAAGCCGCAGTCGGCTCAGCGTTTGGCGGTCGAGATCGGCGTGCATCAGCGGGAAAATTGGGGTGCAGGCTCGACCAAGATGGAGGGCGCGGTAGTGGACATGGGCACCAGCGTGCGGGAGTAGATCTGACTCATGGCAGCATCCAGAGACTCGCGCAGGATGCGCTGCGCGACGAGTTCTGGCTGGAGCTGGTAGTTCGCCAAGAGGGAGGTGAAGGCGCTGGCTTCACCGCGTGCGACGGCGATGAGATCGGCACTGTAACCCTGTGCCCGCTGCAGGATGGCGGCGGCGTCACCTTGATACTGGGTGACGGTCTCGCCCTGATATTGCAGAGAGTTTTCTGCCAAAGTTTTGGCAAACTGACGGGCATTGACCACGTCTTCAAAAGCCGCAAGCACTTGCTTCGGTGGAGATAGTTCCACGATGTCGATACTGCTGATGCGGATGCCAAGGTGCAAGTGGGTGACAGATTCTTGCAGGCTGGTTGCAGCTGCCTTTGCCACATCGCTGCGGGCTTCTGTTAGGCTGGCGTCGATCTTCCGCGCTGCGAGCTGGACAGCGAGACTGCGGCGCGTGAGGCGTGTGAGGAGTGTGCGGATGTCTGCACCGCCAGAAGTATAGGCAAAAGGTTCGGCGATGCGGTAGCGCAGAGTAAAGCGGCCCTGAATGACGTTGTAGTCGGCTGTTAGCGTGTAGCCATGTCTCACGGGATCAAGTGTCATGTTTTCATACATTGGAAACTCTGCGCCTTCAATTTCCCTGGTGGCGAGTTCAGCGCTGAGCTGCGCGTCTGTCTTTTCGATGGGTTTGTCGGGATCGCCGATCTTGGTGCCGATCAGCGCCCAATCATTGAGTGGCAGGCTGAGATCACGACCCGTATCGAATCGTAGCACTTCATCAAACGGTGCCGGTAATCCGATGAGTAGGCCTGGGCCATGCAACTGTGTTTGCAGCCGACCCAGCCTGCGCACCAGCGCACTTTCCTGCGGCTGGATGCTGTGGATTCCGGAGATGGCATAGAGCGCCAGTAAGACGGCAAAAACCCAGCGCGCATGAGCGGTGAGCTGCTTGAGAAAAAGCAGCAATGCCTCGACGAGGTGGCCGTCGTTGCGCAGGGGTGTTTGAGCTGGTTTCATTGCAGGCATCACGGATTGCGGTCGATGATGATGGCAGTTGGCGCACTTGGCGCGGACATCTCGATTGGCTTTACGGGATTGCCGTCGCCTTCTTTGGCCTTCAGCCAGTGAAAGGGGGCTACGCTGGTATCGAGCACGACGGTGGTGTTTTTATCCACGACGGTACGCAGACTTTGAAGCTCACGCAGGAAGCGGTAAAAGGCGGGATCTTTGCCATGCGCCGTAGCATAGACTGCGGCGGCCTCAGCTTCGGCTTTGCCACGTAGTTCCTCGGCCTCACGTTTGGCGTCGGCGATGAGAAAGGTGGCTTGCTTATCGGTTTCTGCCTTCATCTCGGCAGCCTTGGCACGCCCTTCAGCGCGGTATTGTGTGGCCTCACGCTTGCGCTCGGATCTCATGCGGCGGAAGACGGATTCAGTATTGGCCTCGGGTAACTGGATTTGGGTGATGCCAGTGGTGATGAGCTCGATACCGAGCTGCTGGGCTGCATCTGCTGCGGCCAGAGTGAGTATTTCTTTTTCCAAAGCAGGGATGGAAGCTCCAATACGCTCATCACCGACCAGATCAGCGAAGTCATGGCGGCCAAGCATGGTATTGCGCGCGCTGGTGATGAGTGCATCAAGTTTTTGTCGAGCAGGTTCAAAGTCGCGCACGGAAGTGTGAAATATCAGCGCCTCCTGCACGCGCCAAGTGAAGAATACGGGAACGATGACATTGCGCTGATCACGTGTGAGCGTCTCACTGAGGCGGATCTCGGCGTGTTGCAGGCGCTTGTCGATACGCACGATGTGCTCCAGCGGCACGGGCAGTCGGAAGTGTAGGCCGGGTTGCTCGATGGCGCGCATGGGTTTACCGAAACGCATCACCAAAACGTGCTCGGCTTCATTGACCAAAAAGCAGCAGGCGAAAGCGAGGACGAGCAGCGCAGCTGCGGCGATGGAGACGAGGCGTAGGGTGACGGTGCGACTAATGCTGACAGGGGAGATTTCACTCATGGCTTTGGCATCGGGCTGGGGTTTTGAAGGAGGTTGTCGGTGTCAGGAGGGGCCATGTTCGGTGCGGGGATTTCACCTTTGCCCATGCGCACATAGCCTTCGATTTCCTGGTCAAAGGCTTCGAGAGATTTACCTGGTTTTGGGATGAGTGACTGGAGTGCAGGCGCGGCGCTGCTGGTGAAGTCTGGGTTCAGCACTTTTCTCAGATCAAGCTGCGCTGGTAGGCGTGTCTGGAGGCTGTCATCGACAATGGCTTTCTTCGTTCCTCCGAGTGCCTCATCCAGGACGCGAAAGCCTTCGCGCCATTGATACAGTGTCGGCTGCAAGGCCCAGGCGGCGCGGCGGCTTTCGAAGCGCGCCACTTGACCATTGACTTGGGCTTGGCGGTTCTGTGCCACGGACTCCGCACCTGTCAGTGCGGCACCGGCATAGGCTTTGGCATTGTAGAGACTGTCTGTGTTGTTTGATTCGGCTTCATAGATGGCAGCTTCTTTATCCTCCATGGCAGAAATCACTTCTTGGAAGGTCTGAGCGACACTGACAGGCGGGTGGATGTCACGCAACAGCACATCTGTGATAGTGATGCCTGAGTTCAGGGAATCGAGTGCTGTCTGCAAGCGCTGACGAAACAGCGCACGCATTTCTTCGCGTGCCTCAGTCATGATTTGCTCTGCCTTGAGCGGTAATGCTAGGGCAAGTAGAACGCGCTGGGCTTCCTGTGCTAGCAGTGCCTCAGGCTGTGCGAGGGTGCGCAGATAGCGCACAGGATCACTGATGCGAAAAAGAATGGGCACGCTGATGGAAAGGAAGTCATCGCCACCGCCGACGAGGGACTGCTGCTCGCCTTCATAATGCGCACGCTCCCAGAGGATGGGCTGGCCAGGATCGGTGCGGAAGCCGAGCACGACCTCACGAACCAGACTGGTATTCACGACTTCCACAGTGCCCAGTGGCCATGGCAAAGAAAGGTGTAAACCCGGCGCGAGTGGCTGGGACTGCCAGATACCTAAATGCTGGCGCACTCCATGGCTGCTCGCTGGCACTTCATGCAGGCAGGAATTAGCCCAGACACAGAAAGAAATCGTCGCCAACAATGACGGTAAGCTGTCGCGCACGATGGGCCACATCCACATGTCAGCGAGTTTCAGTGAGATATGCTCTTCGATCTCAGCAGTATTCTTTTCAGGCACGCAGGCACGCCACTCGCCACGGAGCCAGGGATAAAAGAAAAACACTCCTGGTTGCGGCATCTGTGACCAGTGTCGGCGAGGCGTGTAAAGCTGCGCCGTGAGTCGGAAGAAAGTGTCGGTAGTAAGTAGCAGACAGAGACCAGCTAGCGCTGTCGCTAACCAACCATGCAGAGGCAACTGCAAATATAGTGCGGCGAGTAGCACACCGGCGCTGATAAAATGAATCAACACGACTCCATGCAACAGACAACGGGAGATGGGCGGCCATGCTTTTTTCCCAGTTGCTGCTAGGATGCCTGCAAAGGACAGTGCGGCTCCGATAAGCAGTCCGCCGATGGGCCAAGCAGGAACGAGAAGATCAGCAGGCTGCCATCCGTTACCTGTGATGATCCATGCGGCCAAACTGATGGCGGCGAGTAAGACGCCCGTGGCAGGTCGGGCAATGAGCAGCCCTGCGCCGAGCATCACCAGAGCTACTAGCGGCAGTAACCAGAAAGTTTTCCAAACCAAGATCAAGACCAGTAAACCCACGGCTTCAATGCCCAACAAAGCAGGCGGTAGGGAGGGAGAGTTTGCGGGTTTTGACATGAAAGCCAGAGAATGAAAGTCCCGGCCACGCGCTCGCATGGCCGGGATGAAGGGTGAACTGCTGAGTTGAGGATTAGCCTTATGGTTTCGGACGAACGAGCAAGACCTGGCCGTCTTCGGCGAACTCCAGCAATGCCTGTGCTTTGGTCAGGAAGCCGCCAGATCCGTTGGGTGCATTGGAGCGGTGTGCTGCTGCACCGTATGGATGGGCCTGGATATTGATCAGGAAGGTACCAGCGCCAAAGATGGCGTCTGTGCTGATGACACCCGAGCTCTCCCAGAGACCTGCGGAATAGGCGCTGGTCAAGTTACCGTCGCGACCAGCCACATAGCCGTAGTTGAAGGTGGATTGCAGCTTTGCTGCGTAGGCGTTGTTGCGATTGAGGGTCCACATACCGGCGTTGCGGGCCTTGGCTGTATAGACGGCATTGGCTGGGGAATTGGTGTCTTCACAAACCACGATGAAATCCTTCGTGACAGCGATGTTGTCGATGCTCACTGGATAGTCTGGGCCAGTAAGGTCACCCTGTGTGTAGGTGCCAATGGCACCCGTGACTGGAGCGGTTAGGCGACCTGTGCTCGCGCCAGAATAGCTGCCTGCTGGGTAAATAATGGTGTCTGCATTATAGACGATGTTCAGCGTGCCATTGGCCAGTGGGTTCACTGGATTCATGGTCAATTCATAGAGACGACCAAGGCGGTTCGGGCCCGAACCACCTGTAGTGGCAAGGAAAACGCTGCGAGTAGGCTGCGTGGGGTCAAATTCTGCGTCCTCGACACGCACTAGGCCGAAACCACCAACGACGTCTGCCTGAATGGAAAGTTGGGTCCCAGTGAGATTGGCTGCATTTGGGATCTCGACCCACTTCGTGGCAAGGCTGCCAGAGGTGAAGGTGCCTTCATTGTGCTGGGCTGCGTTTCCGCAGAGGACATAGAGCTTACCACCCGTGAGACCATTTTTATCGAGCACGCTATTGGAGCGACGGAGCTTGGTGCCCACATACATATAAGTGTAGGAGACAGGGCTGGCGCTAGGTGCAGGGCCGTCTTCGGTAAAGATGACGACTGTTTTGTCATCACGACGCGGCTGCACGATAGTGGTCTCGCGGGCTGCACGGCCCATGGCTGGAATCGTGTACATTTTGCCATCAGCAACGACCACGACTTGGGAACCATTTGCATTGTAGTTGCCAGTGCCAGACTCCTCGTTGGTGAAGTAGAGCGGGCGATCCATGCCGTGCTCACGTCCGGCAAAAGAACCGGAGCAGAAACGGGTGAAGCCAGCGGTATCACCTTCGAGTGGTGGGCGCGTTCCCAGTGTGCCAGCGGCCTGGGTGTTTTCCAGGAACAGTTCTTTGTGAGCGACCGTACCATTAAGGATAGCGCCAGTGGTGCTATTCATGGAAAAGCGTGAAACGAAGGCACCCTTGTAGCGTGTCGAACCCGCGAATGGGCGGCTATTGCTAGTGCTATTGATTTCGTGGGCTACGAAAAGAATATTCTCATTCGTCACGCTATCTTTGTAGATGCCCATGGCATCAGGAATGCCACAGAAGGTGTAGTCAGTGGCTCCCACTGGGCCAGTGCCGGACGTCAGAGGAACACGATCACCCACAGTCACGATCGGGGTGAACGTGAAGTCTGAGGTCGGGGTGGCGCTGAGGTAGGAAGACTCGGAAGTCAGCACGCCCTGAGCGAAGGCGGATGTCGAGGCGAGCGCAAGGCCGGCCAGAAGTTTGGAGAAGTGCATTTTGAGGATGGGTATTTGGGTTGACTGCGGGTTGAAGGCAGAAAGGGTTTAGGCGACGCGGCGGCGGCGGAAGAGGAGGCCCACAAAGGCCATGCCGACAAGCACTGCGCGTGAAGGCTCTGGGATTGCGGCGATGGAATGGACGCCTACACCCGAACCGAAATTGCCTACTGATGTGGCAGCGCCTGTCAGCGCGTCGATCGAGTACAGGGAAGAGGTGGCTCCATCTGTGGAGAGCGTGCCCCAGAGATTACCATTGGCATCCACTCCGAGACCGCCAAAGGAAACAATATCCAGGCCCAGTCCACCGACCGTGAAGAGTTCACTGAAATTCGGGTCGATGCTTCTCACCAGTGTATTCAGATTGGCATCAATAAAATAGGTGCTACCGAAATCTGGGTCGATACCAAGCGCGAAGATTACTGGTGCGGTGCCGAAGTTTGCGTCACCAACACCATAGACTAAATTGCCATTGGTTGTGCGTGTGCCATTGGTGGAAAAGAGGACGTTTTCCCCGACATCACTCGCGAAGAGCATTTTATCAGTGATCGGGTCATAGGCAAAACCAGCGGCAAAACCCAGAGTGCTGAAAGTGCTGCTGATAAGAGTCGCAGCACCGCCTCTTGTGACGGAATAAAAGTTTGAGTTCGAGTCAATGCCGTAATGGGTGTCTGAGCTGGCGTGGTAGGTTAGGTTCAGCAGAACAGCGCCTGCATCGTTAGTTATACCGTCACTTGCCTTCAAGCCTGTGATGGCTGTGCTTGTGATGAAGGTAGCTGGAGCAGTCGTGTCAAAAGACACGAGATTATTGTCGGTGGTGACACCGAAGAAGGTAGCAGCCTGAGAAGAGACTGTGAGTGCCACGCAGGCAGCACTGAGGAAGAAGGAACGGTTCATGACTTGAGAGCGGGATGGATGGGAGTTAGCAAATCACCAGCAGAAAAATCATTCTGCCGACGATAGCTTTTTAACGTCCTGTCTAAAGACTTGGCAAAAAGACGAACGAAACAATTTTGCCATGCGTCAAAGATGTCACAAACTTTGAGATAACATCAAACTGACGCGACTCAGGCTTTGCTCATCATCAGTGCTCATCACAAAGACTCCGTTGTGATTCATTAGCTCTACTTCGGGGAAAAATATCCCGATGGATCTTTGCGTCGTGGACCTTGGTTTCGTTACCGGTTCGGAGAAACTCCGAGTGATTCATTTTAGCGACGACGACGGCTCAACAGACCAATCAAACCCAATGCGAAGAGTAGCGCGCGTGTCGGTTCAGGCACGACTGCTACAGAGATGGTTCCAGCGGTGTAGAATTGGCTCAGATCCCAGCCCAGCAATCCGGTCAGCGTGGGTAGCTCCATTAGCGCGGTGTCAAAGGTGCCTGTCGGTGCTGTGCCGGCTAGAGTGTTCCAGTCCAATAGCCGCCAACGATCATTGGCTGCAAAGCCTGTCATCGCGCTGGTCACTTTCAATTTAACACCGGTGCTGATGTTGAAAAGGCCACCTGTGCGGAAGAGATCGGCTGCGGCAAGATTGCCCGTCTGATCCCCCAGACCTGCGCCTGAAAAAAGATCAAACTCCAAGGTGCTGCCACTCTGGAAAAAAGTGGTGATGCTGCCATTGGCAGGGGTGAAGGTCAGGATATTTCCACTCGTGTCACCAGAGGCATTTCCCACACTCACTTTGGCTCCGCTGCCGATGGTCACCGTGCCACCTGATGCTGGCTGGATGAAGCCTGTGCCAAGAATCACGCTGCCAGAGTTTGCCTGCACATTGCCAGTGCTAGTAGCAGAACCCGTGGTGTTGGTGACGACCAACTTACCGCCATTGTTGACGGTGGTAGGACCGTTGTAGGTGTTGGCATTGGCAAGCGTCACCGTGGTATCCTCGATCACGAGATCTGAGTTGGCCGATGCGCCTGTGATGACGCTGCCAACTTTAATCGGCTGTGTGCCACTGAAGGTGAGCGTGCTGCCGTCCTTTGAAATCGGTCCTGTGAGTAGAAGCTCGCCTGAACCGCTGTTCTGAATGGTACCCGTGCTGCCAGTGGTGACGGTGATGCCACGATCCCAGTTCACGCCGACACCTGTGTAGCTGAGCCGACCACCTGAGGAAAGGGCGACAGGTGTGGTAGCCTGGCCGAGTGGCTGCGCCACAGTGCTAGCGGCCACTGTAGCGACGGCGAGCGTGCCACCGGTCACCTTGACGTCCCCAGTGAATGTGTTGGCTCCAGTCAAAGTCGTGGTTCCCGCACCCGTTTGTGTGAGCGATCCTGTGCCCGAGATCACAGGTGTGACAGTGATGGAATCGCTGCGATTGATGGCCAGCGCTGCGTTGTTCGTGACTGCACTTGTGCTGCCGAGTGTGCCTGTCGTGCCGCCATTACCGACTTGTAGGGTGCCGCCGCTGATCGTGGTGCCGCCGGAATAGGTGTTGGCCCCCAAAAGGGTCAGGGTGCCAGTGCCCTGTTTTATAAGCGGACCACTACCAGTGACCTCATTGGTAAGGCTGATGCTGTTTCCATTCGTGTCCAGCGTGCCACCGCCGGAGCCTAGGGTGATGCCTCGGTTGCTGTTGAAGCTGATGCTGCCGGTTGCCTTCACGCCGCCGCCATCGAGCGTGATCTGATCCGCCGAGAAGCTGCCCGGATTCGTTCCAAAGATGCTCTCTCCGCTACCAGCAATAAACCCACCCGTGATGCTGGTCTTACCAGTGTAGGCGTTTGCTTCGCCAAATGTCTGCGTGCCGCTGCCGCTCTTGACCAAGGTGATTGATCCAGTGATGACGCCGGAGTTTGCGTCTGTGCCATCGCCATAGCTGTAGCTTCCACTGCCGCCGAGAGTCAGCGTAGCCGCCGTGGAGGACGTGACGGTGTTATTGGTGGCCGTGGCATTCGTTCCGGTGACGGAGTTCAGTCCGGCGATCTGCTGACTACGTCCGTTGAGGTCTAGAATGCCGAGGTTGGCGCTCGCCGCTTGTCCCAGGCTGACCGTCGTGGTCGTGGGCAGGCGGTCATTGCCCGTCGTGAGCTGCACCGTGCCGTTGTTGATCGCGGTGTCACCCGTGTAAGTGCTCACACCGCCCAAAGCCAGCGTGCCACCACCCTGTTTGGCCCATGCGCCAATTTCACCGATCTTGTTGGCAATGGCACCGTTATAGCTGAGCACTCCAGCGCCAGGTGTGCTGATCGAGGTTCCTGAGGCGTCTCCCACGAAAATCTGGCGTCCACCACCGAGCGTGTAGCTGGCGCCACTGAGCGTCGCAAAGCGACCACCATCAATAATGATGTCGTTCGCGGCATTGCCGAGGCTGCCATCGGCGGTAAAGCGCACTTCGCCACCGGTGACCGTGATGTCACCCGTGAAAGTGTTGGCGGCATTCGTGATGTCAAAACGTCCGTCTGTTCCAGACAGCGCCGCAAAGGTGATCCCACCGCTTCCCGTGTTGCTGATGACACCGGTAAAGCCGTGCGACCCATTGTTGCCCTGCATTAGCGTGCGGCTCGCAGCTCCGAGACTCACATTGTTATCGAAAACAAGGTTCGCCGTGCTGCTGGAAAGGCTCACCTCGGTGGCCAGTGCCCCGAACTGTACATTCCCACCGATGGTGATTCCGTTTGGGAAACGAGTATTGACGAAGGTTCGACTTCCGTTCGCTGCCATCGTCCCGCCATTGAGGGTCAACGTGTTTGTGCCACCACTGCCCAAACCCGTTGTGCCACGTGCGATGACTGTCCCGGCATTGAGAGTAAAACCCCCAGTGAAATTACCCGCGCCAGTTCCAAAAACACCGCTGCCGTTTTTGATAAAACCGGTGCCTGCCGCAGTGGACAAGGCGTTTTGATTCAAATCAAACAAGCCGCCAGCCCCGACATCAATGGTTCGCACTGCACCTCCCGTGGCATAGGTGCTTCCGATGGATGCAAAGTTCACCGTCACACCACTCGCCACCGTGACATTGCCCACATTTGTCGAAGCACCCATGCCTGCAAATGTGTAAGTGCCTGAGGTGAATGAAACAGCGTTGTTCGCAGTGAAGGTGCTGGTATAGGGCGCGACATCTGTGGTGTTGTTCCATCGCGCTGCATTCCAGGCAGTCGTGGCGGTGGTAGACGTGTAGGACTGCGCTGATGCCATAGCGCACATCAGAAGAAAGGAGACAAAACCAAAGACATAGATCGCGACCGCGCGAACGAAGACGTTGTTAGTGACGGAGTGGGAAATTGGGGGCATAACGAACTAGGGGGTTATCGTTCGCAGCTATAGGTGCTGCTAATTTTGCCTCCGTCGCATCTCTTATGGCGACATTTTTGGCAGTGAGTTTTTCGTCACACATGCGGCCTATGACTGGCACACATGATGTTAGGTGTGGGGTTTGCTGAGCTCAAACCGCACGTGAAAGTTGAGATAAAGATGGCTCAAAACATGTTCGACTTCATAACCCGTCACCGCGCCAGTCGCCCATTAACGGCAGCAAACATTTGTGGGTAATCATCATTACATTGAATGTTGAAGGTTGGAATGAGGGGCTGTCCGCTCGAACTATGATCTAAGTTTTGACGACACGAAGCCCTATGTGAGGAAGGTTTCACATGGCTGAAACGTCACTCATTTGGATGTAACGCCAGCACTCCAGCTGAATCCATGCAGTCGTGTTAGAACTACCTCACAGAGGGTTGAACCATAGAACGTCTCAATCGCGCGTACTCATTTAAACAGACACGTATTCAGTAGCGCCTGGTTACTTTGGCTTTGCCCATTGCGGGCGTTCTTCGATCACATAATCGGTAACCAAGTATTCCGTACCATTCCGCAGGATCATGAGTTTCACGGGATGGCCGACGCCATACATGTAGAGCCACTTTTGGAAGTCGCCGACGCTGAGGATGCGGTTGTAGGAGAACTGTACCAGGATGTCACCAGCTTGGATGCCGAGTTTCTCTGCTGGGCTGTTTTCCCAAACATCTTCAATGGCCACGCCGCCGTGGTGTTTTTTTGCTGTTGGGAAAAGTTGCTGCTCTTGTTCATTCAGAGGTCGAACGGAGAAGCCTGTCCACGGTGATTTAAGGCTGCGCTTGGTTTTGAGGCTCTCATAAATGTTAAAGCACAGATTGATCGGCAGGAGATGCGTCTCGCTTGTGTCCTCGGCATGGCCTTGTTCCACTTCAGGCTTGTAGCCTGTAAATAGCGCTGCCACCTCGCCAGTGTCAGCATAAAAGACGGGTCCGCCGAGTGATGCAGCAGGGATCGTGATCTTCGCCCGAAACATGGTGGAGCCGAGGCTATGCTGATAACAGAGCTTCGTATTAAATGCAGTCACCTGACCGTCGATTGATTTTAAAGAACTACCTTCAAACAAAACAGCCTGCAATAACATGCCTGGAGCGATGTCACGCTTCACGGCACAAGTGACCGGTGTGAAGGTTTCCTCGGTTTCGAGTTTTAGGATGCCCATGTTGATCGTCGGTTCGACGCCGATGATTTCTGCGTCATAACTCTTCATTCCAGACGTGACCTCAAATTTTTCTAAAAGCAGCCCATCTGGCTGCGAAATGAGATTGTCATAGTGCGTAAGCACAAAGCCTTCCTTCTCGACGATAAACCCAAGGCAGCGATTGACCACCTGACCATTCTTTAAACCTGCGATGCTGACGACTCCGCGATTAGGCGTTTGAGCGATCAACGATGCGGTCGTGAGCAATAAACAGATAACAAATTTCATGGTTGGAATGATTGGTTGAAGGGGTTCACCTCGGTGCCGCGCGTGATGCGGATGAATGGATGTAGCGTGGCTGCATGGCAGGCATTGCAACTCTGGATGACTGTATCCAGTGCCGTGAGCATCTGTTGTTTGTCTTTGGTATTCACGGCCTCTTGCATCGTCGCATACGTAGGTAGTCCCATGCGATCCATCAGCAGCGCCACGGGCTGGCCTTCATATTCAGGCACCTCGGTTTGGATCTTCTTCATCTGCTCCAGAGACTCATGCATGTAAAAGTTTGCCAGCTCTGCATTCCCCGCGTCTGCGGATAGGGCCATCTTATGCGTCAGTCTTTGTAGCTCTCCCATGAGTAAGGCTAACTCGGGCGGAGAGCTTTCTAGGCTTAAGGGCTCTAACTTCGCAGCCTCACCGCTGGAAGTTTTCAGGACGATAACCGCGAAGAGAGCCACACTGAGAAGTGCTAATGAAGTGGATGTGTGTGCTCGCATAGAAAAGGCAAAGGTACTCTCTAAGTCACAAGCCTGATGCAATCTCAGCAACTCATTGAGAGTGACAATTATGGTTCATCAATGGCCCAGTCGTTAGGATGGTCGTTACCCTGATTCTCAATGACGATAGGCTTTGTGTGACGGGCCTGAAACATAAAGCGAAGTTCAACAAAAAGGTCACATTGAAATGAGAGCGCTCATGAAAAGAGCCTCCATAAATCGCCGCGATTCAAAACGACATTTATGAAATTAAG
Organism: Verrucomicrobiaceae bacterium; assembly: GCA_027486585.1. GTDB lineage: Bacteria > Verrucomicrobiota > Verrucomicrobiia > Verrucomicrobiales > Verrucomicrobiaceae > Prosthecobacter. The sequence continues at coordinate 46,147 of JAIXOU010000119.1, forward strand.
ATCCTTGCTCCTCAAATCCTTGGCGGTCTCAGCCGGTTGCTTGCTCAGCCAAGCATTGAATGTGCAAGCTGCGCCGTTCACTTCTGGTAATCTGGTTGTGCTGCGCGTGGGCGACGGCGGCACAACGCTCGGCACCGCTGCATCTGCGGTAAGTCTGGCGGAATACACGACAGCCACCAGTCAAGGTTCACCCGTGCAGACAATTAGCGTGGATTCCACTGCTGCGGGTCTTACCTTGACTGGGAACTCAGCCACTCAAGGGACTCTCAATCGCTCTACTGATGGCACTCTTCTAACCTTCGGTGGGTATCGCAAAGCTGCGGGTGGTACCAACCCACAAAGCGATACGACAGCGACCACCAACCGTGTCGTCGGTTACATCGGAGTTAGCGGAAGCACTCCAAACGTGGCCACCGCCGTCACCGATGGCTTTAGCGCGGACTCCTTTCGTAGCGTGATTACGGTGAATGGCAGCTCCTTCTACCTTTCCGGCGCAGGAGCTAGCGCCTCGGGTGGCGTGCGCTATTTGGGGACCGTAGGGTCGGCTACGACCTCTGTGCCGATCAATAATGGTAACACAGGCAATCCAAACACCCGACAGATCCTCATCCTCGGAGGTAACATCTACCTTTCATCTGGTGCTGGGAATCCAGGGATTGGAGTTCACAAAGTCGGCGCTGGATTGCCCACATCGGGTCCCCAGACATACACTGGGAGCATCACGACTACAGCGCAGATCCAATCATTTTATTTCACCAATCTTGGCAGCGGTAATAACTGGGCTTCCAGTGGCTTCGACACGGTTTACACGGCAGATGGTGCGAACCTTTCTAAGTTCTCGTTTAATGGCACGTCCTGGGCACTGAACAACGCAGTGGCAGTCACAGGCATCGGTAACATCATCGGCACGACGAGTGGTAGCACAGTCACCTTGTATGGCACAGACACGACGGCATCCACTGGCAGGATTATTTCCCTGACTGATACTGCTGGGTTCAATGTCAATAATAACGGCTCTGCCACCACACTCGCTACGGCTGGCACCAACTACGCATTCCGTGGCATCTCCTTTGCTCCTGTCGCAGTCGTCACTCCGGTCATCACTGGTACCGCGACAGCAGCGGCTTTCACCACGACCTATGGCACTGTATCTGAGGTGCAGACTTTCCCTGTCACGGGCAGCAATCTCAGCGCTAACATCACCGCTACGGCGCCTGCGGGTTTTGAGGTCTCCAGTGACGGCACGGCCTTCGCAAGTACTGCCAGTTTCGTTCCATCTAGCGGCAGCGTGACCGGCTCACTCTCAGTTCGCTTGAGTGCCAACGCCGCTGTGCTTGGCAACTTGAATTCACAGATCATCGCGCTCACAAGCGCAGGTGCCACAACGGTAAACGTCACCACAGCAGCCACTGGTAACATCGTCTCAGCGAAAGCACTGACCGTCACGGCAAACGATGTCAGCAAGAATCTTAACGTCACGCTCACCGGCGGCGCTGGTTCCACAGCTTTCACCAGCAGCGGGCTGGCAAACAGCGAAACGATTGGCACTGTGACGATCACTTATGGCGCTGGCGCAGCGGCGGCTGATCCAGCGGGCACTTACGCGACTTCGGTCGTCGCATCGCTAGCTACAGGTGGCAGCTTCACGTCCTCCAATTACGCCATTACTTACATGGCTGGAACGATCACCGTGAATCCAGCGGCCTCACTGACGATCAGTGGTTTAACTGCAGACAACAAACCATATGACCGAACCATCAGCGCAACGTTGAGTGGCACGCCAACTTTAGTGGGAGTGCTTCCAGCTGATGTCGGTAATGTCACGCTGAGCGGTACGCCGGTCGCCACTTTTGCATCGGCTGGTTTCGGCAATGGCATCGCAGTTACCGTTACGGGCTACACACTGTCCGGTTCTGCAGCAGGAAGCTACGTGCTGTCTCAGCCCACGGGTCTGAGTGCAAACATCACGCAGCTTGCGCTCACAGTCTCAGGCGCAGCTGTGACGCCAAAGCCCTTTGATGGCAACACGAACGCCATCATCACTGGCACGCTAACAGGTGTCATCGCCCCCGATGTCGTGACCTTTAATGGCAGCGGTAACTTTGTATCATCCGCCATCGGAACCGGCATTGCGGTGACTTCAACGAGCACCATCGGAGGTGCTAATGCAGGTAACTATGTTCTCACTCAACTTACTGGTCTCACTGGCGATATCACCGCGCCCACATTAACCTCAGTGGACCTTTCTAACTATGTCCGTGTGGGTCGCCATAACTTGCCGGAGTATCGGCGCACGGCGCTGCCGGCAGGCACGCCAGTGAGCAATCTGCTATGTGATGAAGCTTCTGGGGTGGCCTACAATTGGGATACCGACACGCTCTTCATCTGCGGTGACGGTGGCCGTGCCATCACGCAAGTGACCAAGTCAGGCCAATTGGTGGACACGATGACACTGGAACTCAACGCAGCTAAACCACAGGGCACCGAGTTTTACGATCCAGAGGGCATCACCTACATAGGCGGTGGTCAGTTTGTTTTCAGTGAGGAGCGTGAACGTCAGTTGGTGAAGTTCACCTATATGGGCGGCACTACACTGACTCGTGCAGCAGCACAGACCGTGGATCTCGGCACCTTTGATGACAACACTGGGACTGAAGGCATGTCTTGGGACCCGCAAACTAATGGATTCATCGTGTTGAAGGAAAAGACACCGATTGGTGTTTTCCAGACGAGCATTGATTGGAATGCAGGAACAGCGACCAATGGCTCGCCTACGACGGTGAACTCGACCAACCTCTTTGATACCACGCTGCTCGGCATGACGGATGTAGCGGATGTCTTTGCGCTCTCCAATTTGCCTTCCATGACGGGCCAAGCACAGGCTGGAAACCTGCTCATCCTGGGCCAAGAGAATGCGCGTGTCGTGAATGTTGACCGTGCAGGAAACATCGTCAGCACACTCAACATCACTTCGGACGTGGGGAATCCTTTGAGTGCCGCTGACCAGCAGCCTGAAGGCATCACGATGGACCGCGCGGGCAACATCTATGTCGTCAATGAAAACGGCGGCGGCAGTATCGAGTTCCCACAACTTTGGGTCTATGCGCCTTCCACAGTGCCGAATGCAGCTCCGACAGCCGTGGTGCTGAACAACGCAGTCAATTCTCTCCAGGAAAACACCAGTACGGCCTCACCGATCAAGGTGGGCGACATCGTCGTGACCGATGACGGACTTGGCACCAACGCGCTGAGCCTCACTGGAGCCGATGCGGCCTCCTTCCAGATCACTGGTAGTGCCCTGTATCTCAAATCGGGTGCCGTGCTCGATTTCGAGACGAAGACCAGCTACGCCGTCACCATCAATGCGGACGATACAACCGTTGGCTCTACGCCAGACGTCACGGTCAACTATACGCTAAGCGTGACAGATCAGGTCGTCGAAACACCTGCGCCTCCTGCCCTCATCGTTACCGAAGTGGCTCCCTGGGCCAGCAGTAACGGCATAGTCGGCGGTGATTGGTTTGAAGTCACCAACGTCAGTGCCAACGCCGTGGACATCACCGGTTGGAAGATTGACGACAGTTCGAACGCTTTCGCAACCTCGCTCGCACTCACTGGCATCACCAGCATCGCTGCGGGTGAGTCTGTGATCTTCCTCGAAAGCACCGTGGCCAATCAAGCCACCATCGTGGACACTTTCAAAACGGTGTGGTTCGGCGGCAGTCCTCCTGTGGGTCTGCAAGTCGGCACTTATCAAGGCTCCGGAGCCGGCCTCAGCACCGGTGGTGATGCGGTAAACCTCTTCACCGCTGGTGGCACACGTCACTCTGGCGTCAGCTTCGGTGCAGCCGATGTCGCGACGCCTTTCCAGACCTTCGACAACACCGCTGCGGCAAACGACACGGCCATCGCCTTGTTAAGCACAGTGGGAGTGAACGGAGCCTTCGCCGCTGCCACCAGCTCGGTTGAAATCGGCTCACCCGGCATCTCAAATCCTGGCGTGCTCCGCGTCACGGAAGTCGCTCCCTGGAGCAGCGGCAACAGCCCTGTGGTCGCCGATTGGTTTGAAGTCACCAACACAGGCGCACGTGCCGTGGACATCACGGGTTGGAAAGTGGACGATAGCTCGGAGTCTCCTGCTGCTGCGCTCGCACTCGTTGGTATCACCAGCATCGCTCCGGGTGAATCCGTGATCTTCCTCGAGTCCGCCACACCTGTGACCACCAAGGCCGCGTTCCTCTCGAACTGGTTCGGCGCAAGTCCTCCAGCCTCTCTGCAAGTCGGCAGCTACACTGGCGGCGGCATCGGCCTCAGCACGGGTGGTGACGCGGTTAATCTCTACGACACCAACAACGTGCGCCAAGCAAACGTGTCTTTCGGACTTTCACCTTCCACAGCTCCCTTCACGACCTTTGATAACGCGGCGGCAGCCAACGTCGCCGCTCTCACCCAGTTCAGCGTCGTCGGAGTCAATGGAGCCTTTGTTGCCGTCAATAGTGCGACTGAAGTCGGTTCACCTGGTGGACTCGCGTCGGCACCGATTGGAGCCTCGGTTGTGAGTATTGCCGCTGCCTCAGTCAATGAGGGTAATAGCGGCACGATTATCCTGAATCTACCAGTGACGAGGACGAACACCTCCTCTGTTTTTACCGTGAACTATGCGGTCACTGGTGGCACCGCTACGGCTGGCACGGACTATACGCTGGCTGCTGGCACGCTCAGCTTCACCTTCAATGGTGCTGCCACACAAGATATCGCCGTCACGGTGAATGGTGATACCACTATCGAGAGCAATGAAGTCGTCACCGTCACGCTGTCTGGAATCGTTAATGCCAATGGCACGACCACCCTCGGCACCGCTGCGGCGAATGGCACTGTCACCAATGACGACACCGTGCCGAACTCATTCCCGAGCAACGGCAGGATCACTTCTACGGTGAAAGGCTCCATCGATCTGGATGCCGCTCCTCTCGCTAGCACCAATGGTGCGGAAATCCCAGCCTTTGACCCGCTTTCTAAACGCGCTTTCACTTCATCCAACTCCGGCATCCAGGTGATCAATCTCACCAATCCAGCCGCCCCAGCTTTCATCAATACCATCGCTCCTGCCTCGCTCGGAGTCGCGGGGCTCACCAGCAATGATGTTTCCTCCGTGACGGTCAGAAAAGGCACCGGCGGAAATCCAAGCGTTCTCGCCGCTGCGATCATTTCCTCGCCTAAGTCCGCGCTTGGTTTTGTGATCTTTATCAATCCTGCCACTGGTGCCTTGATCGGTTCCAGTCAGGTCGGCGCGAATCCAGACCATATCGCTTTCAGCCCAGATGGCACGAAACTGCTCGTCGCTAATGAAGGTGAGCTGGATGCCGTAAACGCTGCACCCACCGTGATCGCAAGCGATACAACGATCGGCTCTGTGAGCATCATCAGTGTGCCGGTCGTCATCACCGGTGTGCCGACTTCGCTGCCTACCGCCACTGCAGATTTCACCGGCTATGATAGCCAATCAGCAGCCCTCAGCGCAGTAGGTGTCCGCATTTTCCAAGGCGGCAAGCCCTCCACTGATTTCGAGCCTGAATACTTTGCCATCAGCGCAGATAGCACCAAGGCGCTCGTTACCCTTCAGGAGGCAAACGCTGTCGCCACTCTTGATCTCGCCACTGCCACTTTCACTTCCGTGGTGCCGCTTGGAAAAAAGAACTTCGCCACTGGCCGCCACGATTTTAGCGATCGCGATGGTCTTACTGCCGCAGGCGCTGCTACCACGCTGGTGAATCCAACCACTGGCAGTCCTGTCTTTGGCCTCTATATGCCAGATGCTGTAGCCTCCTACTCCGCCGCTGGACAGACCTACTACATCACCGCCAATGAGGGTGATGATCGCAACGATTTCTTTAATCCCGATGAAACCACCACTGTGGGTGCCGCTACTGGTTATACTCTCGATCCCACCGTATTTCCAAATGCCGCCGCGCTGAAAAACCAAGCCAGCCTTGGCCGCCTTACCGTTTGTAATTCCCCCGGCCTGCGCGGCGATACCGATGGTGATGGCGACATCGACGAGATCCTCAGCTACGGCGGTCGTTCCTTCTCCATCCTTGACTCCACTGGAGCCATCATCTGGGATAGCGGTGACATGATCGAAAACATCATCGCTTCGCAGTTCCCAGCGAATTTTGATGACGGCCGCAGCGACAATAAAGGCCCCGAACCAGAAGGTGTCACCGTCGCCACCCTCGGCAGCCGCACCTACGCCTTCATCGGCCTGGAGCGCTCGCACATGACTCTCATGTTCGACGTCACCAATCCCGCCGCCGTCACCTTTGCCGGTGGACTGGTCCGCAGCGGCGATCTCAACCCCGAAGGCCTCGTGGTGGTTTCCGCCGCCGATAGTCCGACTGGCAAACCGCTCGTTCTCCAAGCCAGCGAAGTTTCCCAAACTCTCACCGTTTTTGAACTGAATCAAACCACCGACTACACCCTCCAAGTCCTCCACTACTACGGTGAGAGCGGCCTGCTCGGTATCCAGACCGCGCCGATCATGGGCGCGATGATCGACAGGTTCGATGACCAGTATGCGAACACGGTCGTCATCGGTGAGGGCGATAGCTTCATCCCTGGCCCTTGGCTGGTTGCTGGCGCTGATCCGGCCTTCAATGCGCTGCTCCACACCACAGCTCAAGTCTATTCCGGCAACAACGGTGCACTCGGCGTGGCAGGCACTTTCAATGCCACCGCGACAGCGACGACCGCTGTGCCCTTTGCCCGCGCTGACATCGCAATCATGAATGCCTTTGGCACTACTGTCTCGGCTCTCGGTAACCATGAGTTTGACCTTGGTTCACCCGTGCTAGCCAGTGCCATTTATCCTGCAACAACAACAGGCAGTAGCGCTGTGGGCAACTGGGTCGGTGCCAAGTTCCCGCACATCACAGCTAACCTCGACTTCTCCGCAGATAGCAGCCTGCGTGGTCGGGCTGACCTCAGTCTTGGCGGCGTAGCTGGCACGGCAAACAATGCACCCAATGTGAATGCCATCACGGCAGGCACCATCGCCAATCTTGAGGTCACTAGTGTGAACATGCAGGCCAAGATCGCCCCCTATGCCATCAAGACGATCAATGGCCAGCGCATCGGTTTTGTTGGAGCCACGACCTTTGACCTACTCTCGAAGTCTTCACCTAATGGCACGGTGCCAAAGGATGATGCCAATGCTTCCACCAGCGATCTTCAAGAAGTCGCCGCTTATCTGCAAGCTGCCGTCAATTCCCTGCAAGCACTCGGTGTGACCAAGATCATCCAAGTTGATCAGCTAGATACCCTGCAACGCAACAAGGACCTCGCACCGCTCGTCTCCGGTATCGACATCGTCGTTGCTGGTGGTGGTCATGAACGCATGGGAGATGCCACGGATGTACCTGTCGGATTCAATGGACACGATGCCGACTTCGTTGCTGATGCCTATCCAATCGTCACAGCTGGTGCCGATGGCCGCCCAGTGCTCATCGTCACCACCGACACCGAGTACACATACCTCGGTCGCCTCGTCGCCGACTTTGATGCCGACGGCACCTTGATTGTGCCCAATCTGAATCCTGTGGTAAATGGAGCTTATGCTTCCACCGAAGCCAATCTTCAGGTTGCCTATGCTACCGCAAACAGCGCCGCTTCCATTATCGCCAGCAGCACTATTGGCAGTCAGGTCAAGACTATCATCGATGCGATCAACACAGTCGTCGTCACAAAAGACAGCAACGTCTATGGATATACCAACGTGTATCTTGAAGGTGATCGTGTTTTTGGTCGCACACAGGAAGTGAATCTCGGCAACATCACCGCTGATGCCAACGCCTGGAAGGGACGTAACGCGCTCGGCCTTGGCCTTGGGGATGCGGTATTCTCGCTGAAGAACGGCGGTGGCATCCGCGCCTCACTTGGCTCGGTGCTGGCGAATGGCACCAAGGTTGCACCGATCGCCAACCCGCTCACCGGCAAACTTGCAGGCGGCATTTCTCAGCTCGATGTCGAAAACGCGCTCCGTTTCGATAACAAGCTGATGGTCTTCGATGCTACCCCGCTCGGCCTCAAGAACATCCTCGAATTCGCTTCTGGCCTCAGTAGCGGGCCGACTGTCCAGAGTGGAGGTTACGCCCAAGTGGGTAACATCCGTTTCTCCTACAATTCTGCGCTGACTTCCGGCTCCAGACTGCGCTCCGCCGCCCTCGTCAATGAAGCCGGACAGATCGTCGCAAAAATCGTCGAGAATGGCGTAGTGCTTCCCACCGCTCCGGCCACTATCAAGTGCGTCGCACTCAGCTTCACTGCCAATGGCGGCGACAATTACCCGATCAAGTATCTCAACCCGCCGACCAATACGACTGTGAACAGCGAGACTTCGAACTTCCGCTTGTTGCTCACCAATGGCGGTCTATCCGATCCGGTCGCTAGAAACTTAGACTTCACTGCCGCCAGTACCTACACCAGTCTTGGCATCACGGCGGCAGATGTGCTCGGTGAACAAAAAGCCTTCCAGGACTTCCTCGCCGCACGTCATCCGAACCTTGCGACTGCTTACAATATCGTTGACACAACAGTGGCCCAGGACACGCGCATCCAGCAACTCGCCTTCCGCAGTGACACAGTCCTCAGCGGCCCGGCTACCTTTGCCTCATGGCTTGCGGCCAATGGTTTCTCTGGAAATGCTAGTGGTGACAGCGACAATGATGGGGTGCCAGACTCACTGGAATACTTCTTCAATGCCAATCCAAACAGTAGTGCAGACCGTGACAACCTGCCTGCGCTCGTGACGAACGGCAGTGATTTGGAGTTCCGTTTTACTTACCTAAATACGACCACCTTGACCGGATTCCTCCAGTGCTCAGCCGATCTCACCAATTGGGTGAACGCGACACCTGGGGTGGATTATGAAGTCATCAGTGAAACCGTAAACGGTGTCGAGACAACGGTGCGTTATCGAGTCTTTAGTGATCCTGCTCCTGTTGGTTCAAACCCAGCCAAGTTCTTCAAGATTGCCGTTCCTGGCGCACCCTAAGTTTTCTGGAATGGAACTGAGCTTCAGCATCGCCTGTCATCAGCTACGCTCATGCATTGCACAGCCAAAGCCAACTCCGTTGACTCAGTTGACTCAGTTGATTCCAAATGGGATCGTCTGTATCAGCGTCATCAGTTGAGTCTAGTAAGGTATGCATGTCTGCGAGGTTGTGACGAACACGAGGCCTGGGATGTTGTTCAGGAACTCTTCCTGAGAGTTCATCGACGTGGCATGCTGGTGTCGTTAATGGCAAAGTCAGAAGAAATGCAGCGTGCTTGGCTCATGCGGACGTTGCTTTGGATGATTCATAACGCACGTCGCCATAAGCTTGCCATTCGGCGTTCGGGTGGCTATATCGCTGAGTCGCTCGATTCATTGATGGAATCTGGCCAAGAAGTAGCCAGTCATAGCACTCCTGCCTCTGAGTATGATCGTGCATGGGCCGCTTCAGTCATGGAGCGCGGCATTTGCCGATTACGCGGCCTTTTGACATCCAGTGCCTGGCAAAGCATCGAGCCCTCTCTGTTAGGGCAAAGCGCTAGCGAAATTGATCAACATCCTAACCCTAAACTACGTGTTGCTGTTCATCGAGCTCGCAATCGTCTCCGCGGGCTGCTAGCTATTGAGGCTGGGGCTGGATCCAATTTGAGTTTTGGTAAATCACTGCTTTTGCAGGCAGCGGCAGATCATTTTCATTTCTGCTGAGACACTTAACCGAGTCTTCTGCGATCAAGACACCACGCCGAAAAAGCCAGAGGCCAATCCTGGCTGACTCATTCAGCTCAAAGCTTCAGCAAATAACTTCACGTTTAAGCGGCTGGTTGCGGCGGCATCATCTTTGCCATGATCCACAGCAACGCGCCGACGACCAAGGCAAGCGCGGTCCAGAGCCACGGCGAACTCTTGCCTCGTTGAAGGCGATCAGCCTGGTCGCCTGAGAGTTTTTGTTCGTTGCCGAGGCTGGCCGCGACTTTGGTGGCGGTTTCGAATTCCTGGCGCACGAGTTGGAGATCGTAATGGGCGAGGGTGGCTCGTTGGTTGCCGTAACAGAGGTGAACAGGAGCGGTGTCGGGCACGCGGAAAAGTAGCCGCACGACGGGATACACGGCTCGTACGGAGGTGAGCTTCAAGGGTGCATTGTCGCCGTTGTCAGTCGTAAGTTGGATCGTCGGAGACTTGGGCGTGGTGTAGAGGGCCAGGCGGAAGCTATTGGTTGACTGACCAGGTTTACGCTGCCAGTTCTCGGAGCCAAGGTGACGTTCAAGGTGGCCCTGTTCACTATCATGCTGCTCGTTGACGCTGAGCGTGCGCATGAACAATGGCGTGGGTGAATCGAGCAGCAGTTCAGTCGCTGGAAAGTTGGGAAATGGCAGCGAGATGTCCCACTTCGAAAGCGTGGGAGTCTTGGAATCAGGCATTTCAGCAAAGGGGACTTCCACTTCATGTTTCAGGCCTGGTTTGGTGACGATAAATGGAATCTGGTGGCCATCACGCAAGATGCGCAGGTCGCGCAGATCGTTGGTAGAACGTGCGAGCACAGTAGGATCGAGTTCAATTTCAACCACACCCGCTTCTTTGAATTGCACCGCTTTTTGAAAAGACCATGCGGAAATATCCAGCGCGGCACCGGTTTCGCCGACTTCAGGTGCGGTGGCAGTTTTGCGAAACGCCGTGTTTGCTTCGATGGCGCTAGTCGTTGCCGAGTTTGCTGTCGCGTCACGTAGCTTGTCGCTGAGCGCGGCGATGTCATACCGCGGCGCAGCAGCCTGTGCATTGCCGATGAAGAGCTGCCAATCGCCAGTGGCATCGGCTTGAAATACGATGGGTACGGGATGGCGCGTGGCTTCGATGCTGTCGATTCGCAGCGGTGGACTGTCGCCGTTGCGAATGATGAGTTCGACCTCGCGTATGGTGGCGAGTTGATGCACTGCGATGTCGAGATACTCGGCGCTGCTGCCTTCGTGTTGCAGTCGAAAGAGTGTGGCCTGGGTGTTGAGTAGCGTGACCTCACGTTGGAACACAGGTTCAGGCGTGTGAAGGTGCACCTGGCCGAGCAAGCTGTTGGCGGTGCCAAGATCGAGAGTGAGGTGCGTTTCGTTCTTTATTTCCCTGCGGGCACGAATCGTCACAGGCTGATCGAGAGTGCGCAGTTCAGGCAGATCACGACGGATCTGGGCACCGGTGAAGGCAATAGGTGTGGTGCGTGTGTCGTCGATGCTGACGCGGAAATGCGCCCATGCATCCGGAGCGAAAACGAAGTGCAGACGTTCCGTGCCGTTCTGGCGGCAAATGAGTTCGTTGCTGGCCAGCGGCTGCCAGTTCGTACCATCTTTGCTCGCATCAAGCGTGGCAGCCTTGATGAAAATGGATGCGTTGGTTTGCAGCAGTACTTCGCTAATCGTGTCGCGTGTCGGCGACTGAAATTCGAGCACGGTGGTCCTCGGATTCAGGGTGGCTTTGAATACGCTGGCATCGAGATACTCCGGTTGTATGAGTCGTGGTAAGACGACGATGTAGGGTGTCTCGATGCCTGTGGGACTGATCACACGAAGATCATGAAACGATGCACCTCCGCTTGTGCGTGAGGCATCGAGCAATGCAGGTTCAAGCTCGGTGCGTGTGAGGCCGGGCTGCGTGATGCGCACGGTTTGATGGTGTGTCCACGCCGCAAAATCGGCGGCGCTGGCGACCGTGGACAGACATAGGGCGAGGAAGAGAGGATGCGTTTTCATGATTTGTCGTCCGTGAGGAAGCGTTGATACAGGAACGAAGTGGCGAGCGCGATGATGGCCACCACGATGAGAGCACCGATGCGGAAGATGCTTTCGATGTTGGCGAGGTCATGGAAGAACAGTTTTAGCAATGCCACAGCCAGCAGACTGATGCCCGCGTAGCGCGTGTGAGGGTGGCTCTTCCAAATGCCAAGCACGAGCAGTGCCAGCGCAAACAAGGCCCAGGCAATGGTGTAAGTCATGTCGCGGGCAAAGTTGCCTCCGAAGTCGAAGACAATCGAGTGACTGCCAACAGGCGTGAAGGCATCAGCGATTTCAATATTGAGCAGAAGGAAGAGCAAGATACCGCCAAGCGAGCAGAAGAGGCCGCGCAGGTTAAATTTGTTCCAAAGATGAGTCGGAGGCGTGAGCCAAGCGGCGGCTAAGAACATCGCCAAGGCTGAGAGGCTGTAAGCATAGAGCTGCCAGTTGAGGATCGCGACATCGCCGCGTGTTTGATACGCCAGCACGGCGGGATTAAACGCGAGACGAACGAAGGCGGCGACTAGCAACACCGTCCCGGTGCCACGCAGTCCAGGATGTGGCACGCGGCGGAAGAGCCAGCACAATGCAGCCCCTTCCAGCGCCCAACCGAGCGTGATCCATTGCTTCTCGAACTGGATCGGAAAGACGAGCGTAATGAAAAACAAGGTCACACCACCGAACCAAGCGAGTTGGGTGAGACGCGCGGGATTGTCGGCATCGTGTCGTTTCAAAACGAAGACGAGAGAGAACAGTGGCGCGATGGCAAAGGCAACGGGCAGCAATCCCATCATGTGATTCCGCCATGCTGCATCGACGAGGTGATACACGAGACCAAAGGTGCCTAAACCAGCTGCGGCTGCGGCGATCCATGGCAGTTGGCGTTTGGCAAAGAGGTTTTGGAATACTAGCGGGAAGGCCGTGAAGAGCAGGTAAAAGCCGAGATACCAGAGTAGCGGCGTGATCGGCTGGGCAGCGCTAAAACTTTGCTGATGCCATGACCATTCAAGTGCCAGCACACAGACAAGCGCTGTCGGAACCAGCACTGTGATGCTACTGACGCGTGCGAGACCGAGTAGGAATACCGTAAGCAGCAAGGCGAGTCCAAACACGGAGGAAGGATCGGTCACACGTAGATGCGAAGTGGCGAGAATGAGCAGCACAAAGGGCATAACAGCCGAGCTGACTGGCAGTATCGAAGCGAAGGCCACCTTGGGCATTTTGCGCGAGATGAACGTACTGGCGATGCCAAAGAGCACCGCGAAGCCGCCGAGTACGAGCAGGAACTGGCTCAAGCTGCCTGTAGTGTTCATGGGAAGACGGAACAACCAAGCACCAGCCGTCAGCAACGTCAGTGCAAGTGCTGCGAGCACTGGCACCCATGCACCCGTGAAGATCGCGAGACCAATGATGAGCAGATCGACGAGCAGGATTGCCGGCCAGATCATGAGACTGATGGAATCGAGGCAGAGCACAGGCATGAGCAGCAGCACGAGCGTAATGACCGGCGTCCAGCCCAAGAACGGTGTCGTGTTCCGACCCCGCCGTTGCCACAGCACGGCAAACGCGGTGTGCAAGATGCCAAAGCCGAGATAGATCCCCAGCGCATACGGCAACAACTCGGAGGTGAGCCTGGAGGTTGTCCAGATCGAGAGATGCAGAAAGGTTAGTGAGGCGATGATGCCCTGAGCAATCGCGACACGCGGTTGCTGCCATACGACAAGCATCACAACGGCATTGATGCCCAGAACAAGGCTGTAGAACAGCGTTGGACGTTCTGTGATGGCACCGAAGCCGAGAAACACAAACGCTGTGAGCATGGCGCTACCACAAAGGGCCAAGGCAGAGCCAGCAGGAAAGGCATCTTCATCATCGCGTTGCCGCGACCACCATGCGGCAAGCATGAACAGGATTGCGAAGCCGAGAAACACGATCACGGGCGTCCAGGTAGCCGAACCGATGAAGTATCGCGAGGAGTAAAAGAACTTCGTCATCCAGCCGCCTTGCATGAGGATTGTGCCTGCGGCCGCCAAAGCCGTGAGGTGCAGCCAGCGTTTGTGTTTAGCAACAGCGAGCACGCCGACGTCTAGCAAGGCGATGTAACTGAAAAGGCCCACAGGATTGTCATGGCCAGTGGAGCAGAGGATCGGTGTCAAGAAGCCGCCGAGCATGCCCAGCACTGCGATGACTTGCGCATGCATGCGAACCGCGAGTAAGAAGGCCGCTGCGGTGATGAGCGTCATCATGCCAAAGGTCACGAGCGCATGGTCGAAGGGAGGAATATGATAGAGCGCATGCGCGGCAAAGCTCACGCCATAGAGAACCACAATGCCAGTGGCACAGAGTGTGTGCGCAAGGGTGGCATAAGGTTTGCGCTGCTGCATGAAGACACCAGCTCCCATGAGGCCGATACCCATGACAAAACCCATGGCGGTGCGCAGTTCGGGTGAAATCCAGCCGCGTTCGATGCTGAGCTTCACGAAAAAGAGGATGCCAAGGAACAAGGCAAGTCCGCCGACCCAAGCAAAGAGCTTCGCGCCCATGAATTGTTCGAAATTGATGCTGGGAGTAGGCGCAGGCGCTGGACGGATCGCTGCGGACTGGCTGCGAAAGAGATCGGGTGTTTTTGGGAGAACTGGCGCAGCCTGAGGAATCGGAGGTGGCACTGGAGTTTCGGGAACGGGCTCAAAGATGGCTTGCGGAGCCGCCGACGAAATGAACTCGTGGGGTGCATCTGGTGGTGCGACAATGGAGGCTGTCTTAACCCCCGCTTCCTGTTGGGAGAGGGGCGTTTTGTGCGCCGCTTCCAGTAACTCAATGCGCTGGATAAGACGTGCTTCGCGTTCGGTCGTGCGCAATTGCTGCTCGCGCAGAGAGCTGATATCATGGCTCAATAGGCTGACTTGGCGATTCGCGCGGCGGGCGATGACGATGGCGCTGATGGGCAGTGCAAGGGCCAGCAGGACTAGGACTATAAGATCTTCCATAAGGTCACGAACTATCTCAGGGTCGGCGGGTAATGGAAATTGATTTTCCAGGTGGCATCATTGATAAAACATATAGGCTTTAACCAAGCGCATGAACGTCCATCACCTCGAGCTCTTCTATTATGTGGCAAAAAATGGCGGTGTGAGTGCCGCCTCGCGTGCTATGCCCTATGGCATCCAGCAGCCAGCGATTAGCGCACAGATTCTGCAGCTCGAAGATGCGCTCGGCGTCATGCTGTATCAGCGGCGGCCGTTTCAACTCACCCGTGAAGGCCAGACGCTGTATGATTTTATCTTGCCTTTCTTCAGCGGGTTGACGGAAATAAGTGATCGTCTGCGTGGCGGCGGTGAAAACCGGCTACGCATCGCAGCAGCGGAGATCGTACAGCGTGATTACCTGCCGGAGCTGCTGGCGCGCATGAGGCGAAAGGTGAAGGGCTTTCATTTCACGCTCACGCATGGTCGGCAGCACGAGATTGAGGCCCTGCTCGCCGCACAAGAGATAGACATCGGACTTAGCACGCTGATGGACAAGACCTCCGCGAACATCGAGTCTGTCGAATTGCTACGACTTGAGATGGTGCTGCTCGTGCCAAAGACCAGCGGCATCTCGAAAGCCGATCAGATTTTTGATCAGGACCGCATCGATCTGCCGCTCGTGGCCCTGGAGGCAAAGGACGTGCTCTCGCGGGCGTTTCAGGCCGAACTGCGACAGCGTGGTGTAGAGTGGATTCCGACTCTTGAAGTCGGCAGCCTTGATCTTGTGCTACGCTATGTCGCCGAAGGCTTTGGTGCCGGTCTGGCGCTGCGTCATCCGCGTGTTGAGCTGCCCGCCAGTGTCAAAGCCCTGTCGCTCGATGATTTTCCGCCGGTGCGCTTCGGTGCGTTGTGGACAGGATGCCTGTCACCTCTCGGTGAAGCTTTTCTCGCCGAAGCAACGGCGTTGTCAGGGGAACTAGTGTAGCGGGGAGAGGAAAGTCAGCTTCGCTGGCCTCGTGGGCATAGACACCAAAGACGCGCTCCACCATCTTCAGACGAAGTCAGTGTCAGTAAAGTTATTTGACCAACAATCAAATAAACGAAAAAGAAGCTGTATCGTTGCGTTCCCAAGAACGCATGACATCAAAAATCACTCGTCGCAGCAGTTTTAAACTCATCACGGCCGGGACACTCGCAGGCATCGCGGGCCGACAGACTCCTGCGACTGCCGCTGAAATAGTTAAGACTGACTGGGCCAAAACCCAGGATCGCGTGTTTCTCGGTGGCGAATTTTGGGCGAACCCGATGGAGGACTGGCGTGTGAGTGACGGCGGTGCTGAGTGCTTGAATTCAGGGGCTGGTCGCAGTGTGCATTCGCTCACTCATCAGATGACCCAAAAGGGTGCTTTTACCATGGCGGTCACACTCACTCGGCTAGAGGTGAAGAATACGGATGGCGGGGCTGGCTTCCGCATTGGGATTCGTAGTGAGCTGAATGAACATCGCAGCAATTGTTTTGTGCTCAAAGGCTTCGATGCAGGCTGGCAGGGTGATCAACTCATCCTGGGCACCCAAAAGACGGACGTTCCAGATGGCGCGAAGCTCAATCAAATGCGCCTCACCCTCAAAGGCGCGCCTGAAGGCGAGAAATGTGTTTTAACGCTCATCGCTACAAACACAAAGAACGGCAAAGAAATTGCCACACTCACTCAATCTGTCTTGGCCGAAAAGCTGCTCGGCAATGTCTCGCTAGCCAACAATTTCAACGAAGGTGCCGCCGGTGCCGCAAAGAAAAAGCGCAAGGGCAAAGAGCCAGCCAATATGGGCGGTGGTCGCTATCGTTTTCAAAATTGGACACTTGAAGGTGACGCCTTCACTGTGAGTGAGACGAACCGCTTCGGTCCCATCTTATGGTCCATGTATTCGCTAAGTGACTCACGCACGCCGGAAGGCTTTGTGATGAAAATCAGCGTTCTCACCGGACCCATGGGTGCAAAGGACAGCCAAGATGTCGAGCTTCACGTTCAGCAGAACGGAGCTTGGAAGTCGCTAGGCAAGGCCAAGCTCGATCCTGATGCCTGGGTGGCCACCTTTCGTGTTGCGAACTGGGATGCAAAGACGGCCACGCCCTACAAGCTCGTGTATCGCGAAAAGCATAAAGATGGCAGTGAAACACCGAATGAATGGACCGGCACCATTAAAGCCAATCCTGAAGGTCGCCCATTGCGCATGGCCGCACTGACTTGCCAGAACGATTACGGTTTCCCTTATGCGCCCGTGGCTGAAAATTTGGTTAAACTTGATCCTGATCTCGTCTTCTTTTCAGGCGATCAGATCTATGAGAACCACGGTGGTTTTGGACTCATTCGTGAACCCGCAGAACTCGCGATCCTCAACTACTTGCGTAAATTTTATCAGCACGGCTGGGCTTTCCGTGAAGTCATGCGCAATGCACCGACGCTTTGTCTGCCCGATGACCATGACGTTTTCCAAGGCAACATCTGGGGTGAAGGCGGTAAGAAGATGGACGTGGGTGACAGCGGAGCTTCCTCCAAGGGTGGCTACATCGAGCCGGCACGCATGGTCAATGCCGTGCACAAAACGAATGTTGCACATCACCCCGACGCCTTTGATTCAAAACCCATCTTGCAAGACATCAGCGTCTATTATGGCGACATGGTTTATGGTGGCGTGAGCTTTGCCATCATCGCGGATCGTCAGTGGAAAAGTGGTCCTGAACATGTCGAAACAGGTGGCGGCAGAGCTGACCACGTCACCGATGCAAACTTCGATACGGATGCGCTCGACAAACCAGGGCTTGTCATGCTGGGCGAGCGTCAGGAAGCCTTTCTCAAACAATGGTCAGAGGACTGGCGCGGTCACACTCTTAAAGCGCTGCTTAGTCAAACCGTTTTCATCAATGCCGCTACGCATCATGGCAGCGAGGATGGCTATTTGAAAGCGGACCTCGATTCAGGTGGCTGGCCGCAAACACCGCGTAATCGCGCCATCGACATCCTCCGCCCTTCCATGGCTTTGCACATCAATGGTGACCAGCATTTGACTACACTGGCTCAATACGGCGTAGATAAACAGCGCGACAGCAATTGGTCCTTCTGCACACCTGCCATCTCCGCGGGTTATCCGCGCTGGTGGCGGCCTGACGACATGAAAATGCCGCACTCGAATCGGCCCAAACATGGACAGGAAAACACCGGCGAATATCTCGATGGACTCGGCAACAAAGCCTACATTTACGCCGTCGGAAATCCACAAGTCGGTAAAGCCCCAAATCGCTATGACAAAGCTCATGAAAAGGCCAGTGGTTTTGGCTTTATCACCTTCGATACCGATAAAAAGACTTACTTCATCGAGTCCTTCCGCTTTCTCATTGATGCCACTGATGGCAAACCGACTAACCAATTCCCAGGTTGGCCGGTAACCATTCATCAAAAGGAAAACCGTGGTGAAAACATCCTGGGTTGATCCAGCAGCTTCGATTGTCCATGCGTTTTATTGCTATCAGCCTGCTAACAGTCTTCAGTGCTTCAGCCGCTGACATTCAGCCCTTGCTGAAGACCTATTGCTTTGACTGCCACAACTCTGAAAAACACAAAGGCGATGTTGATCTGACACATTTCGGTTCCCCTCAGAGTGTGCAGAAAGACTTTAAGTTATGGCAGGCCATGTTGCAGCAGGTCGAGGAAGAGGAGATGCCGCCAAAGAAGCCGATGCCGTCTTCGGCAGAGCGTGAGAAAATTGTCGAATTTTTGCGTCAGGGACTGGCTTCGATTGATTGGAGTCAGCAGAAGGGCATTGAACACATCACGCTTCCTCGCCTCACAAAGAGTGAATACAACAACACACTGCGTGATCTACTTGGCATCGACTTTGAGCCTGGAAAGCTCCTTCTTGATGACGGCCCAGGCCTTTCCGGTTTCACCAATGACCGTGATGCGCTCTTCATCTCACCAGCGTTGGCTGAGCAGCTTTTTGACGCAGCGGATTATGCTCTGGGTGCGGCACTCGCTTTGAAGCAACCACCGATGCAGAAGCATTATGAAGCCGAAGGCATGCTCATGACAGAGCGTGGCTCGAAACCTGAGGAATTGCCAGGCGGCGGAGTCGGTTATTCGCTCGCTGGGGCAGGTCAGCGTACGCTTTATGACGAAGTCATTGTTCCTGTCGATGGCTGGTATCGCATGGTCGTAAAGCATGTTGGTCGAGGGGGGGACAGTGGCTTGAGGTTGCGCATCGATAATGAATCACGCGCTTATTTCCTCTGCGTTGATGATAAGCCCCAAGAGCAGGCCGTTGAGTTACTGCTGCGTGCTGGATCGCATCAGATGACTTGGAATATTGACAATGGAAGCCTCCCCGCTGCTAAACCCCAAGCGCCTCGCAGGAGTCGAAAAGCGTCCAAGGGTAATTATCCCGCATTCGATCAGAAAAAGGCCGCGCCATTGGTCGCCGAGGCATCAAAGCAGAATGCACCGAAACTCGTCGCTTCTGCAAGTGCATCGGCTGACATCAAAAGGCTGATGGATTTGTTGAATCGTAACTTTCAAAGCATGCAGATGCGCATCGAGTATCTCCGTGCAGTCACACCTGAAGGCCATCCCACTGAACTCCGCAGCTTTTACGGCTTACTTCCAGAACGCACCGCCAACATGGTCGCAGTCAAACATCAGCTTGCCAAGGCCATGCAGGTCTCAGTAGCGGAGATCGATCAACAAATCGAGGCGGCTAACGTGGCTAAGCTCGCAAGCAATCGCAAAGTCGTTGGTGATTCACTCGAAGTGCTTCAGGTGCCCTTTGATCCTGCTTCGCTCATTGGCAGCGCCGCCGCAAAAGAGGTCGCTAAACCGCAACGCAACGGTGCTCCTGGCGTTGATTGGATCAAAGTTGAAGGGCCGATTTCACCCTCAGGCTCAAATCTACGCGCTATCTTCCAATCCGATGCCCGTGAGGCTCTCGTAGCCTTTTTGCCAGACGTCTTTCGTCGTCCGGTTCGTGAAGGCGAACTACTTAAACACATGCAGCTTTATGGCAAAGCCAAAGCACGTGGTGAATCGCATGACCAAGGCCTCAAACTTGCATTCACGGCTGCATTGACTTCGCCGAGCTTTCTTTTCCGCGATGAACTGACCTCAGGAAAACTCACGGACCATCAACTTGCCAATCGTCTCAGTTATTTCCTCTGGATGACCATGCCCGATGACGAACTCCGAGTCCTCGCTGACGCCGGCGAGCTCCATGATGACTCCACGATTAAGTTACAAGTGAAGCGCATGCTTGCCGATCCGAAGTCACGCGCCTTTGTCAGTGCTTTCCTCGGCCAATGGCTCGGCTTTGATGGCCTAGGCACCGAGCACGTTCCCGATGCCAAGAAGTTTCGCGACTTCACACCCACGCTTGCCCAAGCTATGAAGCTGGAGCCTGTGCTCGTCTTTGAAAATCTCCTGCGCGGCGGTGGTAGCCTCACGCGCTTGCTCGACAGTCGAGAGACCTTTGCCAATGCTGAACTTGCGAAGCTTTATGGCTTTGACCTAACCGGTGATGCCATGCAGCCCGTCAAATACGTGAATGATCAACGTGCTGGCCTTCTCGGCATGGCTGCCGTGCTCACGGCATCTTCCACGCCGAACCGCACGAGCCCTGTGATTCGTGGTAAGTGGGTGCTAGAAAACTTGTTAGGTCGTAAACTCGCCGAACCTCCCGCCGACGCCGGCCAACTCGACGACAAGGCCGGTGAACGTGGCAAAACCTTGCGTGAAGAACTCGCTGCGCATCGGCGGAATGAAAGTTGTGCCAGTTGCCATGATAAGATCGACCCCATTGGCTTTGGCTTGGAGAATTTTGACGCCATCGGTCGCTTCCGCATCGAAGAGGCCGGTAAACCCGTGGATGCGAGCGGCACGCTCCCTGGTGGTATCACCATCCAAGGCCCCGCCGAGCTCCGAGGCGCCATCCAATCGCGCCATGAAGACGAATTCCTCCTTAACCTTACCCGTCGCCTCACTGCCTTCGCTCTCGGACGTGCTCTAAAGCCCCAGGATGAAGGTCTCATTCGTTCATTGATGTCCGATTTGAAAAATGCTGGCTATCGGGCCGATGCACTTGTCGAAGCCATCGTGATGAGTGAGGCGTTTCGGACGCAGGGAAACTCAAACTGAATCCTAGTTAGATTCCATGTAAGGTGGCTGGGAGGCCAGTCGTTATGAGCCCAATATAAAAAATGAATACTCGAATTGAACGCCGCACTTTTCTTCGTGGAGTCGGAGCCACGTTGGCTTTGCCTTGGCTTGAAATCATGACGACTAGGGCTCGTGCGGCGCAAAAGTTACCGCCCCGGCGGTTCGTCACCTTTTTCCAACCGAACGGAGTTTTCCCGAAGGCGTGGAATGTGAAGGGTGAGGGCAGGGACTTCGCGCTGTCACCGATTTTAGAGCCATTGGCGGAGTTTAAGAACGACATGGTGGTGCTCAGTGGCATTGACAGTTGCGGCAAAGGCCATGTGAAACTCACGGGTGCCTTTCTGACGGGAACCTCGATCGAAAATGGGATGAATGGCATCTCGGTTGATCAAGTCATCGCGCGGCAGATTGGCAAGGGAACGCGTTTTTCGAGTCTTGAGCTCGGAACAGAGCCTCCACGTCAAGGCATGGCCGGTGAAGATCCTATTGCACTTGCGAATACGGTTTCATGGAGCAGTGCCACGCAGCGTATCTCTCCGGAAATCAGCCCGCGTGCGGCGTTTGATCGGTTGTTTCGCGATCCGGCCTCACCAGAGGCACGACGTGCAGCGGAGAATCGCCGCAGTGTGGTGGATCTTGTTTTGGAGGATGCCAAGGCGCTTCAAAAAATTGCCAGTGGTCGGGACAAAGAGAAGATCGACGAATACCTCGATGGCGTGCGCGGTGTGGAGCAGCAGATCGAGCGCACGATGAATCCACTTGCGCCGGAATGGACCGCGCTCACTGCGCCTGACATGAAGCGACCTCCTGCAGGCATCCCGCTGAATAAAGATGAGCACATGCGTCTCATGCTCGATGTCATGGTGTTGGCCTTGCAAACGGATACGACCCGCGTGGCCACCTTCATGAGTGCGCATGGTTTCAGCCGCCAGAACTTCACCTTTCTGGATGGCGTGAAGAACGATCACCATGGCATGAGCCATCACAAAAATCAGGAGGCACTGGTTAAAGAATATACCACCGTGAGCCGCTGGTATGCTCAGCAGGTGCAGTATTTGCTGACGAAGATGCGCGGCATCGATGAAGGCAATGGATCGCTTCTCGACAACAGCATCGTGCTCTATGGCAGCGAGATGAAGGACGGTAATGGCCACATCAAGGAGGATCTGCCTCTCGTGTTAATTGGCAAAGGCCAAGGCAGGGTAAAGACGGGGCAGCATCTTGCTCTCGATAAAGGCACACCATTGGCCAATTTGCATCTAACCATCGCGCAACAGTTTGGTGCGGAGATACCGAGCTTTAACAACGTGAGCACAGGCACTCTGAACGGTCTGTTTGTTTAATGTGTGTGATGCACCTCAAACACCTCCTCGTTGCGATATCACTCGTCGCTGTGGCGTGCAGCGCCGCGCCTCCGAACATTGTCTGGATCATCGCGGATGACATGTCGCCAGACACTGGGGCGTATGGCCTGGCGCAGGTGAAGACACCGCATCTGGACCAGCTCGCAGCAGACGGGCGGCGCTACACGCGGGCTTACTCGACAGCGCCGGTTTGCAGCTCCTCGCGCTCGGCTTTTATCCTCGGTTGTTATCAAACGACGACGGGTCTGCATCCGCATGACACGGAGAACCCGCAGCCCTTACCTGAGCCCTACAAACCACTGCCGACGATCCTGCGTGAGGCTGGCTGGTTTGTCACAAACGCGGCCGCGCCGGGCAGCATTCGCAGCGGGAAGAAGATCACCAAAGGCAAAACGCATTACAACTTTGCCCACGATGCAAAGCAGCTCTTCGATGGCGATGACTGGCGGAAGCGGAAGCCTGGACAGCCATTTTTTGCGCAGTTTCAGATCACGGAGCCACATCGTCCGTTTCCTATTCCACAGTCGTTTGATGAAGACGCTCTCGCCGCGATCCAGTTGCCGAAAAACTACCCCGACCATCCGCTCGTTCGACGTGATTGGTATGCGTATCAGCGCAGTGTGGAGGTCGTGGATCAGCGAGTGGGAGCCATTCTCGATCAGCTCCAAGAGGAAGGTGTTCTCGACAATACCATCGTGCATTTTTTTGCCGATCACGGTCGCCCCATGCCCTGGGGCAAGCAATGGCTCAGCGTCGAAGGTTTGCAGGTGCCGCTGATCGTGCGCGGACCAAAAATCTCGGCGAATCAGGTGGAGGAACGCCTCGTGAGCCTTATCGATCTCGCGCCATCAGCGTTGAAGATCGCTGGTCTGCCTGTGCCGGAGTGGATGCAGGGCAAAGCCATCCTCAGTGGCGACTTCCCGGCCCGTGAGCAGCTGTTCGCCGCGCGAGATCGCTGCGGCGATGCCATGGATCGAATCCGCGCAGTCATCACAAAGGATCATTGGTTCGTGAGAAATTTCATGCCCAAGCTGTCTCGGTTGAACTGGTCCGGTTATAAAGAGGATCAATACCCCGGCATGCCGTTGCTACGTGAGTTGCAGCGTGAAGGTGCCCTTGCACCCTTTCCCTCACAATGGCTCGCCTCCACGCGACCTGAAACAGAGCTGTTCGACCTCAAAACCGATCCACAGGGTCTTCACGCCATCACCGAACCCCAGGTGACTGCCGACTTCACACAACGCCTCGATACTTGGATCGCCGAAACCAAAGACCAAGGTGCAAAAGGTGATCCCGGCACCGAACCGCCACTTGCCGAAATCCAAAAAAACAAGCGTGCTGACTACCAGCGCACCTGGAGCAAGCGTCTCAGCAAACCTGAGCCATCGGATGCTGAAAAACTTGCGTGGTGGATGAAAAGCTATCACTTGGATGCAGAGCGTGCGGTGCCGTGAATTAATCTGAGTTGCCAAGATGCGTTAGCAAAGTAGCCATCTCGCTCCCCGAAATGTGCAAAGAGCTTCCATTAAAAGTGTCCAATGACCGAACTTGAACAGTGCTCTACCTAGCCGCTGAAAGAACCAAAGATGTTCTGGAGATGAGACCTGTTTGTCGATTAGGCTGCCATCAATGAATGATTCCTCTACGAACCCCGAACCACCTAAAGCCAAAGGTTGTATCATACTTCTGGCATTGGGATGTTTGGTTTTGCTCGCGGGCTGGCTCTTTCCACCTCTTCAACTCATGGGCTGTGCAGTCACTCCCTCACGTCTCATTGGTCAAGTGCTTGATCAAGATGGGAAGCCTATACCTGAGGCAACCATTATCATCAGGCGACACCTTTCACCCCTCAGCGAAAAGGGAGATAAAAGCACCACAGCTTCAGACGCATCGGGCAGATTTTCCTACTATGGGGTCCACGGCTTTTTTTTATTCATTTCGGCGAATAAGGAAGGCTATTATCCGGTTCATGAAGATCTTCCTGAACGTGGGCTAAGTCGTTCTGAACGAAGCTTTGGCCAGTTTGACGGCGGATTCCCCAATCCTAAGCATCCCGAAGTGTTTCATCTGTTTCGGCCCCCTACCCCAGAGACGCTGATCCCACAGCGATCACGCGATTACCTAATTGCCAGAGATGGATCACCCATTGTCGCACGGCTCAATCCGTCCGACTTTGGTCCGCAACCCGAGATCGAGTTACGGTGCTGGACGAGTGTGCCTAAAGGTCAGGAAAGTAGGCGCTATGAATGGCACGCAGAGATTCGTCCACGCAATGGTACCCTAGTGCGAAGGAAAGACCCGTTTGATTTGATTGCTCCGACAGATGGCTACACACCTGTCATCGAAATCAAAATGCCAGTCCACATCGATCAAGATGTGAACCCGCAATGGAGCAGTGACGTTGAGGTAGATGCCTTTTACCATTTCGAGGGTGATTTCTACGCCCGTGCGAAAGTGAGGTTTATTGCAGGAGGTGGTCATTTCGTTGTCTTCGAATCCCAACTGAATCCGAAAACAGGCTCACGAAATCTGTCCACCCTGCCGAAACCTTAGATACAGTTCTTCCGCTTTGGAAAATTGCACATTCATAATCAGCAACATGCAACATCCGCAGCCTGCCTATCGTTTCGCGGATTCCAGATCATGAAATTCATCTTCAGCCTTCTCCTGTTTTCTCCTAGCCTGCTCTTTGCTGAGCTGAGTGTGCCACATTTCTTCAGTGATCACATGATCCTTCAGCGGGAGCGCACAGCCGCGATTTGGGGCAAGGCGGATGCGGGAGTGGAAGTGAGCGTGAGTTTCAAAGGCAAATCGACATCGACCCAAGTGGGTGCGGATGGCAAATGGCGGGCGCAGATCGAAACCGGTGCGGCGGATGCGAAGGGCGCGGTGCTGACAATCACGGCAGGCGCCGAAAAGATCGAAATCCAAGATGTGCTCGTGGGCGAGGTGTGGTTCGCGTCCGGTCAGTCGAACATGTTTTACACGATGAATCGCTCGCCGGAGTATGCGGGGCTCATCGCGGAGTCGAATCATCCGGCGCTGCGAATGTTCAACGCACCGCTGGTGACGGCAGAAGCCAATCAGGATGACATCGAAGGCTCCTGGAAGGCAGCGACGCCGGAGACGGTGCCGGATTACTCGGCGGTGGCGTTTTTCTTTGCGCGGAAGCTGCATCTAGAGCTCGGCATCCCTGTTGGTGTGATCAAATCAGCTTGGGGCGGCAAGCCTGTGGAGACTTTTACCAGTCGCGAGGCGCTGAACACGCTGCCGGGCACGAAGGAGCTCGTCGATGCAATGTTGAAGGATGAGGCGAGCTACGATCAATCCAAGGCGGATGCGGCTTATGCGACCAAACTGGAGCAGTGGAAAGCCACCATGGCTGCGGCGAAGGGCAAATCGGCCGAAGAGCGTAAGCGCCTTCCGAAGAAACCTGATGTTCCGAAGCGTCCACTGCTCACCGAGGGTAAGCCTGGCGTCCTTTATGCGGCGATGATTCATCCGTTTGTCGGTTACACGATGCGCGGGGCGATCTGGTATCAGGGCGAAGGCAATGCACGGCCCGGCGCGGTGCCTTATGATCAGACGCTGCCACTGATGATCAATGACTGGCGAAAGCGCTGGGCGGATGAATTCAGCTTTTATTATGTGCAGCTTGCCAGTTACCACGCGCCATCGACCGAGCCTGGAACGCCGGATTCATGGGCGCTTACGCAGGAGCGCATGCGCCTCGTTTTGGGCACAACGCCGAAGACGGGCATGGCGATCACCAATGACGTTGGCGAAGCGAACGACATTCATCCGAAGAACAAAAAAGATCCAGGCGAGCGACTTGCACGCTGGGCTTTGGCGAAAGACTATGGCAAGGAGCTGACCTATAGCGGCCCGCTCTTTAAATCGAGCGCTGTGCAGGACGGCACGATCCGTGTGACCTTTGAACAAAGCGGCGTGGGCCTGAAATCCCGCGATGGCGGCGCTTTGAAGCGCTTCGAGATCGCCGGAGCCGACAAAGTGTGGAAGTGGGCGGAGGCCAAGATTGACGGCACCGACAGCGTGATCGTTAGCAGCACTGAAGTGAAAGCTCCAGTAGCTGTGCGCTATGCCTGGGCAGCGAATCCCGAGGGTGCAAACCTCATGAACAGCGACGGTCTGCCAGCCTCTATCTTCCGTACGGACGATTGGGACGATGTGGAGATCAAAGTGGATAACGCAGCTCAACAAGCCGCCAGCGAGCGTCGAGTGCTCGGGGACCAAATCAAAGCCATTGCAGCAGAGCGGAACAAGCTTGATAAAAAGAGCCCTGAATACCGCGAGCTACAAAAAAAGTTTCTGCCACTGATGGAAAAGTATAAGGCGACAGCGCCGAAAAACTAACGGAAGTCTTATTCTTCTCGTGCGTTATCTCATCGTCCTCTTTTTATGGGCTCAAGCCTCAGCGGCAGAGCTTACGGTCTCCGCTTATCCAACGATCCAGGCTGCGTTGGATGCAAATCCGAACCGTATGCTTTTTGTCCCAGCAGGTGATTATCCCATCACGGAGAAGATCCGCATTCGTGGTCAGCGCAGTGGGCTTTTTGGCCCTGGGCGCATCATTCAGCAGAACGCAGCTCAGCCGATTGTGGAGATCGAGGAAGCAACAGAGGCGGAAATCCGCGATCTGACGCTTACGCGGCCGGAGGGGAAGATGGAGACTAGAAACGAAGGCATCGTGGCGATCAAATGCCGCGACCTCGTGATCGAAAATGTGCGTGTCATCGATAATCGCAGCTCTGCCGGTGCCATCACGCTGCGCGAAAGTCAGAATTGCCGTATCAGCCGATGCCTTGTTAGAAACTACATGCGCGTCAGCATCGATGACCGAACCAAAAGCCCTGAGTGGGGTTATGCCTTTAACTGCACTGATGGCACCGGCATTAGCATTAGCTACAGCACAGGCACGCTCGTTGAGGGCAACCGCATCATTGAAGAAAACTTGCGCCCCACACCCGAGAACAAAGCCAAATACAAGCTGGGCGACTTCGTGAAAAAGAACCCGACCAAAGGCACGATCATGAACCAAAAAACTTGGGATGCCGGCTACACCGACAATTGGCAGCAAGGCAGTGGCCTCATTGTTACTGCCCCCCAGGTCAGCGATCTCACCCGCATTCTTGGTAACCACATCGAAAATGCAGCCCAAGGCATCGACCTGCACTCCGATCATGTCATCGTCTCAAACAATATCATCACCAATTCTTTCATGGGCATGAAGGCCATGCATGGCAGCCGCAACGTCCTCATCACCGGTAACCAATTCAGCCGAAACTGCCTGTGGGCCATCGGCCTCATGCCTGGAGCAGCAGCTCATGCGGAGAATGCAGATGGTGGCTCCATCATCGCCAACAACATCATTTCCGATTTTGGTCACGGGGATGCTCACTGGATTTGGGGTACTGAGCGTTCTCCTTTCAAGTTTGACACGGGTCAGCAGCCTGATGATCCACCCTTAACGGATGTCATTGTTACCGGTAATATGGTCCAAAGCGTAGGTGCGCCTCGCTATAAATATGCCGTTATCCTGCCAGCCGGCCCCAATGCCCCACGCGGCATGCATTTCTCAAACAATCTGTTTCATGCCGGCACTGAAGGTGAGACTAACCGAGACCTGCCCAAGTGATTGAGCTAGAGTGGTCGAGGCTAAGGATGATATTCGCGGAAAGTCA
The DNA here is from genome assembly GCA_027486585.1 of Verrucomicrobiaceae bacterium. Taxonomy (GTDB): domain Bacteria; phylum Verrucomicrobiota; class Verrucomicrobiia; order Verrucomicrobiales; family Verrucomicrobiaceae; genus Prosthecobacter. Next base: position 74,178 of record JAIXOU010000119.1, read on the forward strand.
GGCGCAGGGTCTTTTCTAGCTCAGGGATTCGCCATTTTTCTTTGGGATCGACGAGAGCTACAGAGACACCTTTTTTGCCGGCACGGGCAGTTCTTCCGCTGCGGTGGGTGTAATATTCCAGCTGGTCAGGAAGCTGATGGTGAATCACAAAGGTCAGGCCTGCGACATCAATCCCGCGTGCGACTACATCCGTAGCGATCATGAATTGTACGCGTTCTTTTTTAAAGGCACGCATGATTTTATCCCGCTCTTTTTGCATGAGATCTCCCTGCAAAACATCGACGGATAAGCCTGCGGCAGTCAGCTCTCTACCCAGATCGACAGCACCCGCACGAGTGCGGCAAAAGATGAGGCCACGTGCGTCTTTTTGACGTCTGAGAAAATCAGTGATGAACTCTGTTTTGTCCTCACGTTTGCAAATGGCAAAACGATGATCGATGTCTCGATTGACGATGTTACCTTGATCAATCTTGATCGACTTCGCGCTTGCCGACATGCAGCCTTTGATGAGCTGTTGGATTGCTTCGGGGAAGGTGGCGGAAAAAAGCCAGGTGCTGCGCCTGTTAGCGGCTAATTTTAGGATCTCATTGAGTTGCTTTTTGAAGCCAAGACTGAGCATTTCATCGGCTTCATCCAGCACTAGGTATTGAATCGTTTCTAGGCTGAGTGATTCACGCTCGATTAGGTCAAGCAGGCGACCCGGTGTAGCGACGATGATGTGGGTCGGTCTGCGTAGTGATTCTTCTTGGCGGTCGATGTTATCGCCACCGCAAAGGACTTCGATGAAGATTTTCTCGGTATATTTGGTGAAGCGAAAGAGCTGTTTGCCGATCTGCTTCGCTAACTCTCGAGTGGGGGCCACGACCAGTCCCTGAATCTCACGCTTGGTGGGGTCAATTTTTGTCAGTAGCGGCAGGCCAAAGGCAGCGGTCTTTCCTGTGCCTGTCTGTGCCTGGGCGATCAGGTCGCTACCGTCATCAATCAGAAAGGGAATAACGGTTTGCTGAACTTTGGTCGGCTTACTAATGCCTAGTTCTTCCAGACCACGAATCATGGTGGATGGAATTCCAAGCTCTTTAAAGGGGTGCATCATACTCTGCTTTCCATCACAATACGATGAAATGCTAGCAGAATGAGTCAGGGGGTGAGTCCGATCTGGCCTAAATTTTGTCTTTCCCATTCAGCGGAGGGCAGGCTATAACCGTAAACTTATCTTCCCATCATGCCTACCAAGAAACTCAATATTGCCGTCGTCGGCCTCGGATTCGGGGCAGAGTTCATCCCGATCTGGCAGCGTCATCCAAACACGAACTGCTATGCCATTTGTCAGCGTGACCCGAAAAAGCTGAAAACGATTGGAGACGCCTTTGGCATTGAAGTTCGGTATACGGACTTCCGTGAAATGCTGAAGGATCCAAAGATTGATGCTGTGCATATCAATTCCCCCATCCCCGATCATGGTTGGATGTCGATCGAGGCCTTGAAAGCTGGCAAACATGTCGCCTGCACAGTGCCGATGGCGACGAGTATCGAGGATTGCAAAAAGATCTGTGATCTTGTGAAGAAGACCGGCCTGAAATACATGATGATGGAAACCGTCGTCTATGCCCGTGAGTTCCTCTTCATGAAGGAGCAATATCAAAAGGGCAAACTGGGTAAGCTACAGTTCCTCCAGTCGAGCCATCAGCAGGATATGGATGGCTGGCCAAATTACTGGCCTGGCCTGCCGCCAATGTGGTATGCCACCCATTGTGTGGGTCCAGTCGTGGCTTTGGCAGGCACGCCTGCGGAATACGTGAGCTGCTTTGGCTCAGGCACCATCCGTCCTGAATTGGCCAAGCAATATGGCTCTCCTTTTGCGGTCGAAACGGCCCATGTGAAGTTCAAGGACAGCGACCTCAGCGCCCGCGTGATTCGCAGCCTCTTTGATACGGCTCGTCAGTATCGTGAAAGCATTGATGTCTATGGTGATAAGGCCTCCATCGAGTGGCCGCTTATCGAGCATGAGCCGCTGGTTTTCCACACGGCCAAGCTGCCTGAGCATAAAATCCCAAAGCTGGTGAAGTCTCCTGATTACGCCAAACTGCTGCCTAAGAGCATCCGAGATTTTACCACCAAGGGTGTCTATGATCTTGGCAAAAAAACCCATTTGAGTTTCGTCCAAGGCAGTGGTCACGGCGGCAGTCATCCTCACCTTGCCCACGAGTTTGCCATGGCTCTGACAGAAGGTCGTGATCCCTTCCCGAACGCTAAGCAGTCAGCGAACTGGACCTGTGTCGGCCTCTGTGCCCATGAGTCCGCTTTGGCGGGTGGCAAGATCGTTAAGCTTCCTGCTTTTACGGTTTAAACTGACTTTGGAATCAGCATTTCAATTGTCAGCCCATTGGGCTGGCGGAGTTTTGCTGTCACCGTGCCGCCGCAGGCTTCAATGCAGCGCTTAACAATGGCGAGGCCGAGACCACTGCCACCTGTGTTTCTGCCGCGTGCGGCTTCTGGCCGGTAGAATGGCTCGAAGAGGCGTGGCAAGGTCTCTGGCGGCACACCAGGGCCTTGGTCGAGAATTTGAATGCAGAGGTGGTTGTCTCGGGTTCCAGCTTTGATTTCAATGCCTGATGCGTAACGCACGGCATTGCGTAAAACATTGCCAAAAGCTCGATCCAAGGCAGACCGAAGTGTGCGTATTTCTAGGTCATCGACTTCCAGTTGGATTTCAATATCTGGGGCCTCGCGGGTAATGACCTCATGGATGAGCTCACGTAAATGGATGTTCTCAGGTGCCTCGCGCTCGGGCAGAGTTTCGGCTTTTGAAAAAGCCAGGACTTCTTCGACGAGTTTGGCCATGTGCTGGAGTTCATTGTCGAGCTTCTTCAGGTAAGCCTCCTGATCTGGTGTGCTACGCAGCTCTACCACACCAAGCGCCATTTGCATCCGAGCGATGGGGCTACATAACTCGTGGGCGACATCTGCCGTGATGCGGCGTTGTTGAGCGACGTAGTCACCCAGTTGAGCCGCCATGGTGTTTACAGATGTGGCTAGTTCACCGAGTTCGTCGTGGCGCACGCGAGTGATGCGTTCGTCGAATTTGCCATGAGCAATGCGACCAGCGGCTTCGTTAAGACCTCGGATGAAACCACTGATGCCACGCACAAAAGGCATCCAGATCAATCCTGAGATGAGTAGTGCAGCGACGATGAGTCCCAACCATGGACGGAGATCAAAGAATAAGCCGCCACCGCTGATCGAATCTGAAGCCATGACCAATGTCAGTGTTTTACCATCTTGCTGAACGAGGTCGAGGTGAATGCCCGCCCAATATCGCACGGGAGTCCCTGCGCGCATCATGAAACGCGGTTTCGGAGGTGCATCGGCAGGTCGTTTTGAAATTGGGCCGGGCTGACGTCGGGGTGAGTTTTCTCCAGCAGGCCGACGGTCGATTAATTTCGGCAGAACTTCGCTTGGTATCTTAATCTTGGCACCATGAATTTGCACGCCTTGCCTATCGAATAGGCCAAAGACGACACCATGTTCTTCATCGTGAACTCTGAGTCGAGCTTGCCACTCACTTTCCGGTAAACGAGAGAGTTCATGCGTCACACTTTCGCCAATGGCCGAGATTCGTTCGCCTGGCTCACCGGAGAGCATCCAGTCGAGACCGAGTTTGAACTCTGCTTTAAGGAAGCCAAAGCCCAACAGAGCTAAGACAAGGAGATTCACGATGAACCAGAGCAGGATCTTCGAATAAAGCGGGAGATGAAGCTTTGGCTTTCTAGGCTGGGCTTTGGGTAAAGCGTTCATCGCGCTGGAATAACGAGTTGGTAGCCGTAGCCTCGAACAGTCTTAATAAAACTCGGGTTCTTGGGGTCGTCGCCGAGCTTTTTGCGAAGCGAGGAAATATGCATGTCGATGGCGCGGTCGAAGACATCCCACTCGCGGTCTGCGACTTCCTCGATGAGTTGTTCGCGTGTCTTTACTCGACCATGAGCCTTGGCCAATGAAAGCAAAAGGCCAAACTCAGCAGGCGTCACTTGCAGGGCCTCTGCACCCAGAATGACAGCATGAGACTCTGGATTGATTCGTAAGGGGCCGACAATGATCTCCTGCATCGGAGCCTGCGGGGCTGTCTCAGCGATCCAGCCTGTGCGCCGCAGCAGAGCCCGCAGTCGGGCGAGGAGCTCGCGAGACGAAAACGTCTTTGGCAAATAATCATCCGCACCTAGTTCTAGTCCAACGATGCGGTCCACTTCTTCGCCACGGCCGGTGAGCATCATCACGGGCACCTTCGACTTTGCGCGAATGCGGCGGAGCACCTCAAAACCATCGCAGCCAGGCATCATGACATCTAGGATGATGGCAGCCCACTGTTCCGAGGTGGCGAGGTTAGCTCCGCGTCCGCCTTCGTGCTCCATTTCCACCTGGAAGCCCATTGGCTTGAGATAATCGGCCATGAGCTGGCAGAGTTCGGCGTCGTCGTCGATGATAAGGATGCGCATGAGTCTCAGTGTGTCTGTTTTTGAATGCTGGGCTATCGTCTTTACCGTATGCTGACAAAGTTTTGTTAGTTTACGACTTGGGCGGTGAAAGATTTGCCTCGCTATTGCTCTGATGCTCTCGCTGGTGGGCGAATGATCGAGATGCTCAATGCAATAGACCAGTTTGGTTGGGCTTCGATGCCGGGTTGTCTCGATGAAGCGGATTCATTACGCCTGAGAGCGGAGTGCGCGGAAGCCAATGAACGTGGTGATTTCAAACGTGCTGGTGTTGGGCGTGGGCTAAATTTACAGGTGCGTGAAGACATTCGGGGTGATCACGTGATGTGGCTGCAAACGGATGCCGCCTCGGTGGAACAAGTTGTCTATTTGGCAAAGCTAGAGGTACTGAGGCTCGCGCTGAATCAGCGGTTCTTCCTTGGCTTGTTCGAGTATGAGGGGCACTTTGCCATCTATCCTGAAGGCGCGTTTTATAGAGCGCATCTGGACCGTCATGCTGGCACGAATGACCGAATCGTGACGACCATTCTCTATTTAAATCCAGACTGGCAACCTGGTGATGGTGGCGAGCTGAAGCTCTGGACCACAGCGGGGGACAAAGCAGGCGCTTTCATTCTGATTGAGCCCCGAATGGGAACCATGGTCTGTTTCATGGCTGGCGATTTTTGGCATGAAGTGATGCCAGCAAAGAAGACCAGGATGAGCATCACTGGCTGGTTCAGACAAAGGTGAGTTTAACCTGATTAAACGCCGACATTAGAACTTCAGGCTTTCGGTTTTCATTTGGTCTTGATGATTATTTAACAAAAGACGCCATTTCTTCTCACCCATCCTTCCCAAGTCATACTGCAAAAACAATGCGTGTGATTCCGTCATTTAAACGTTAAGTCCCAGTCATCAGCGCGGACTCAGAGGAAGCCTAAGTCTGAAGCTGCTGCCTTTGCCTATTTCACTCGTGACCTCGAGAGTAGCGTTGTGTTCTTCAGCGATGGCTTTGCAGATGGACAGACCAAGGCCTGCGCCGCCGGTCGTGCGATTACGCGATTCATCGGCGCGGTAAAAGCGATCAAAGAGATGTGGCAGGTGTTCTGGCGCAATGCCGCAGCCGTTATCAGTGATGGTGAAGATGGCGTGATCGGAGTCAGAACGGGTTATTAGTTGGATCTGACCGCCATCCGGTGTGTGGTCGAGGGCGTTGCTCAAAAGATTGAGGACAACTTGGGAGAGACGGAGCGCATCGCCAGTGCAGAGCGCGGATGCAAGGTCGAATTGGAGCGCGATGTGCCTTTCTTCCGCAAGCGGCTGGAGAGGTTCCGCGGTTTCACGAACAATGATCGCGAGGTCGGCCGGCTCGTGTTTGACCTGAATCGCATCGCCATCGTGGGTGGCGAGGGTGAGCATGGATTCGGTGAGTTGATTAAGGCGGCGTGCGGCGCTGACGCAGGCTTCTAGAGTGCGCTGGTAGGTGGCGGCATCGCGTTCGCGAGTGAGTACTCGTTGCGCTTGCGAGAGGATGATGGCGACGGGTGTTCTCAGCTCATGCGCGGCATCGGCGGTGAAGCGTGACTGGCGGGCGAAGGTTGACTCAATCTGGGCGAAGGTGTCATTGAGGACGGTGGATAGGTGGCCCAGTTCGCTGCTGGCAGATCGCACGGGAATGCGCTCACTAAGATCACCGGTGGCAATGCGTTGGGCCGTGTCGACGATGCTGGTGATGGGGCGCAGAGCGCGTGAGGTGATCCACCAGCCGATGGCAAGAGCAAAGGCGAGCACCGAGGTGGCGATGATCGCAAGCCAACGTGCGTACTCACGCAGACTGTCTAATACAGGGGCAATGGAGCGGCCAACGAGTACGCATTCACCCGGTGGTGTGAAGGTGAAGATTTCGCGGAGATCACTGCGGCTGCGCTCGCCTTGCAAGGGCTTATCTTCCTGCGGCCTCGGTGGGCGGTCAATCGGCAGCGGAGCTTTAGCAGAGCAGGCCCACTCGGTGCCGTCTCGGCGCCACACTGCGTAGTAGGAGTCCGTGCCATCACTGCCATCGAAGAGTGAGACTCGATTGGATGCGATTCGAAACTCGCGTTCTGCCCCCGGCGGAGGTGGGCGTGTGCCCTGTCCACGAGGAGCGATGAGTGAATCGGTGACGGCCCTCACTTTGAGTCGCAGTTCGGCATCCACTCGACGCAGTTCGTTGGCTGCCTGATAGCGATAAGCACCGACGGCAAAGCTTGTGAGCACGGCGGCGAGGAGAAAGCCATGCCAGAGTTGGATGCGGAGTCGGAGGGATTCAGGAAACATTATTCGATGGAGTAACCGAGCCCGCGACGGGTGGAGATGAGATCATGGCCGAGCTTCCGGCGCACGTTCGAGACATACACGTCGAGTAAATTGGAGAGACTGCTTTCATTCTCATCAAAGAGCTGCTCATAGAGTCGCTCACGGGTGACCACGCGGCCGCGATGCAGAGCGAGGTATTCGATGAGAGAAATCTCGCGAGCGGTCAGTGTGACGAGTCCGCCCGCTCTCGTGACGGTGTGGCCAACCGTGTCCACGGCGACATCGCCGATGGTCACGATGGCTGCCGCATGACCTGTGCTGCGGCGGATGAGGGCGCGGATGCGTGCGAGTAGCTCGGGCAGTTCGTAAGGTTTTGCCAAATAGTCGTCCGCTCCGCCATCGAGGCCGCGCACGCGATCTTTGGTGCCGTGGCGCGCCGTTAGCATCAAGATAGGCGTCTTTTTGTGCAAGCGCAGCCGCTCCAGCACTTGAAAGCCATCCATTACGGGCATCATCACATCGAGCACGATCAGGTTGTAATCCCACATCATTGCCTTGGCGAGTCCATCCTCACCATCGCTGGCTTCATCGACGGCATAGCCATCCTCACGCAGCGCCTCGGCGAGGCTGCTGAGTAAGTGAGGTTCGTCTTCGACGACAAGGAGGCGCATGAGAGGCAGGATGATGAAGCGTGAACCTTAATCCAGCATGAAAAAAGAGTGCGTGGCGTTCTTTTGGCAGCCGAACCTTACAAATGACTGAGAGCAGTTCACATGGTCATTTTCAAGGCTGTGACGGATTCAGTAAGGGCTTCGTTACCCCATGCCTAGTGGATTACTTTTTGAAGAATTTTCGGCGGTTTCATCTGCTATTAAGCTTGGGACTACAGTTTTGGGGCATGGTGAATCCTAGTTTTCAACTTTTTATGCGCTTGATCGGGGATGCAGCGACTCTGAACGGCAAAGACCTTGGCCAGGTGGCCAATGGTCGGCTTGCCGAAAGCGGTGAGGATATCGTGAGCGCTTCATTTCTCCTGTCTGACGGTCTTCTCGTCTGAATTTTTTGATACCTCTACCCCTACCACTTTTGCATCCATGAACCGTTTCATCGTCTTTTGCTTCTTCTCCCTGATAACCGCTGCTCAAGCGCAGAACCCGCAGCTCACGTCCTGGTTCACGGCGAACTCGGGTAAATACGCCCGCATTTATGCCAGCACGGCGGATGAGACGGCGGGGACAAAATCGACGACTTGGACTCGGGGCACAACAACTCAAGCGCTGCCAACGTATTCAGGGTTAACCGAGATCAGCTATTCACCGAACTGGGTTTACATCCGCACGACGGGGTTAGCGAGCTACACGATGGGACCTTGGCCGACGAACTTTCCGAGCTTCCCGACGAACACGGCGACTGTCTATCGCATCCCACGTGCACCGACGATCCCGACGACCAAAACCGGCACGGGTCTCGGGGCAACGGGGCGCATGGTCAATGGCGTGGCCATTTATGATAGTCGCGATGCGTTCTCCTACTCGACGGCGAACAATGCCGATGCTCGGCCAAACACAGCCTTCACCGGCGATGGCATTTGGAATCGAGATGGCGATCACAACGAAGGACCGACCTTTGATCCGGCGCTTGCGCATCAGGCAGGCGGCACTTATCACAATCATGGCCAGCCTATTGGCCTGCGTTTTCAGCTCGGCGACCATGTGGACTACAATGCGACGACGAATCGCTACACGGAAAGCACCACGCCTGTGACACAGCACTCGCCCATCGTTGGCTGGGCGCAGGATGGCTTGCCAGTTTACGGACCGTATGGCTACTCCGATCCGGACAGTGCCAGCAGCGGCGTGCGCCGCATGGTGTCGGGCTTTGCGCTGCGGGATGGCACGAACGGGACCACGGCCATCACGACACGTGTGGTCTTGCCTGCCTGGGCGCAACGGGTACAAAACAAGCCCACGCTGACGGCAGCTCAATACGGTCCTGCGGTTAACACCACCTATCTCATTGGCCACTACATCGAGGACTTCGACTATCAAGGCGATCTCGCTGGCCGCGTGCAGACGAAGGGCTCGAACTCGGTCGGCGGCTTTGTGTTGGGGAACTACGATCTCAACGAGCAAAATGTCCGCTTCTGCGTCACGCCGGAGTTTCCAGCGGGCACCTGGGCCTACTTCACCACCATCAATGCGGATAACTCACCAGCGTTCCCATACACGACGGGGCGTCAGTTTTATGGCAATGCCACGGGCGGCAGCACGACTGAGGCCGTCATGAATGCCGACACGCCTCTCACACGCCACTTCATCGGCGGTGCGAACACGCCGATCACGGTCAATGCAAGCGTCTCCGCGCCGAACGTCACGCTGACTTGGAGCGCAGTCGAGGGCGGCACGTATTCGGCAGAGGCTTCGACTAATCAAACATCCTGGACGCCGAAGACGAGTGGCATCGTCGCGACAGGGACATCAGCGAACACGAGCTATGCTACGCTCTCATCCACTGGCACCGAGTATGGTCGCGTGAACCGCACCGCACTCGCCACTTTTGATACGAATGGTCAGGTGCCTGCCACAGTGTCGCAAACAGGCCTTACCAGCTTTCTTCTCAGCGGTACGGTATCCGCCCCGACCATCACCACACCGACCTCCGCGAGCATCACAGGAGGCAGTGCGACACTCGGCGGCAATATCACGAGCGATGGCGGTGCTTTGGTCTCGGCCTCGGGCGTGGTCGTGGCTTTGACCTCGGTGAACAGCAATCCAATCATCGGCGGCTCGGGTGTCACGAACATCACAGGCACGGCTACGCTTGGCGTCTTCACCGTGAATGCCACGGGACTTGCCACAAACAGCACCTACACTTTCAAAGCCTATGCCACGAACAGCCAAGGCACGATTTATAGCACTGCGGGCACCTTTAACACTCTGACGGCGAATCTGCCGACGATTACTTCGCCCACCGTAACGAACATCTTGAACACATCCGCCGCGCTCGGCGGCAATGTCACCAGCGATGGAGGCGCGGCGATCAGCGCACGCGGCGTTGTTTGGTCGCTGAATGGCACCAACAACAATCCGCTCATTGGCGGAACTGGCGTCACCAATGTCACCGGCACGGGCACGACTGGCGTGTTCACGGTGAGCGCGACTGGCTTCACGACTCCAGCCCCGCAAACAATCGCCTTCAAGGCCTACGCTACCAATGCCGCTGGCACCGTTTACACCAATGTCACAACATTCCAGACCGTCACGCTCTCCAGCTTGTCGAACCTGGTGCTCAGCGCAGGCGCGCTCACGCCGACGTTTGCTTCCAATACACTCGCTTATACCGCCAGCGTTCCGAATTCGGTGAGCATTATCACTGTGACACCGTCGATGGTCATCGGCACTGCGACGGTGACGGTCAACACAGTGACCGTCACACCTAGCACAGCCAGTGGCCCCATTGCACTTAACGTCGGCACTAACACCCTCACCGTCGTGGGTACTCAGACGACACCTGCAAGCACAAGGACCTACACCGTTACCGTGACACGCGCTGCGCCAAGTGCGCCTCTCATCGCCTCACCCACATCAGCCTCGATCACCGCGACTAGCGCCACACTCGGCGGCAATGTCACCAGTGACGGCGGCTCCGCCATCACCGCTCGCGGTGTGGTTTTCGCCCCGACTGCGACGAACAATAATCCACAGATCGGCGGAGGTGGTGTGACCAATGTCGCAGGCACCGGCACGACCGGTGTGTTCACTGTTAACGCCACAAGCCTGACATCAGGCACCGCATACAGCTTTGCTGCGTATGCGACGAATAGCCTCGGCACGATCTACACGACCCCTGTTTCGACCTTCCTCACTCCAAACCTCAGCGGTGATCTTTCTAACCTCGTCATCAGCGCCGGCACGCTCGCGCCAACCTTTAGCAGCGCCATCACGAGTTACACGGCTAGCGTTTCCAATGCGACATCGAGCATCAACGTCACTCCCACCGCTCTCGTCGGCACCTCCACCATCACGGTTAATACAGTGCCTGTTAGCTCAGGCAGCCCAAGCGCAGTCGCGTTGAGCATTGGCTCCAATCTCATCGACATCGTCGTCACTGGTCTCGATTCGACAGTGAAGACCTACAGCGTGACCGTCACACGTGCTTCGGGCAATCCCATCGTCACATCACCGACCGCCACTGGCCTCAGCACGACCACGGCGACACTTGGGGGTAATGTCACCAACGACGGTGGCACCACAATCATCGCCCGAGGCATCGTTTTGGCTCCGACCGCCACCAACAGCAATCCCCAACTCGGCGGCACGGGCGTGACGAACCTCACCGCGAGCGGAACAACGGGCGTCTTCACCGTGAGCGCCACAGGATTGACTCTGGGTGCCAGCTACACTTATGCGGCCTATGCGACGAACAGCGCTGGCACCGGCTACAGCGTCACGGGTACTTTCACCACGCCACGGAACAACATCTTGCTCATCATCGCCGACGACTTCGGCACGGATGCCTGTAAGCTCTATAATCCTGGCGGCAACAACGCCAGCACACCGAACATCGACTCGCTCGCGGTCAATGGTGTACGCTTCAACAATGCTTATGCGTATGCGGTTTGCTCGCCGACACGCTCATGCATCATCACCGGTCGCTACGGCTTCCGCACTGGCACGGGCGATGTCATCACGCCGAATTCTGGCAGTCCATTGCAGGCTTCTGAGTTCACCTTGCCAGAGGCTTTCACGGCCAATGCCTCGTTCAATTATCAGCTCAAGCATTTGGGCAAATACCATCTCGTGAATGGCAGCAACCAAGCCGCGCAGATGAGCCCGGTGACGGTCGCAGGCTGGCCATCCTATGCTGGAGGTCTTAGCGCTGAAGTCGCGGATTACTACAATTGGACCAAGGCCGTCACTGACGGCACCGCTGGCGGCACATCCAGCACCACGACCACAACGTATGCCACGACCGATACTGTGAATGACGCCGTGGCATTCATCAATGCACAGACCGCCGCAGGCAAACCGTGGTTCTCATGGGTGGCGCTCAATGCACCCCATTTCCCTTTCCATAAACCGCCGACGAGCTTGCTGACCACGCAGGCCTACATTGATCTCAGTGGCAGCGCTGGTGACATCACGGCGAATCGCATCAGTTACTTCAATGCTGCTGTGCAGGCCATGGACGCAGAGATTGGACGCTTGCTAGCCAGCGTGGATCTCAATGTGACGACGGTCATTTTCATCGGCGATAACGGCACCGACTCGCAAGTTGCTCAATCACCGTACAGTAGCACCAAGTCCAAAGATTCGCTCTATGAAGGTGGCGTGCGTGTGCCGATGATCATACGTGGTCCCAACGTCGTATCACCTGGTCGCACCTCGAACACACTCGTTCATGCGGTCGATCTCTACAGTACCATTTTGGAGCTGGCAGGCATCAATGTCGCCACCACCACTGCGGGCGTCACGCTCGATTCGCAGAGCCTACTCCCTGTTCTGCAAAACCAAGCTGTCACTCGTCCGCTCGCCTACAGTGAGTTGTTCGACGCCGCTACGCCAACTAGCGGAGGCGAAGAGCTGCGTGACAGCCGCTACAAGATTATCCGCTTCAACACAGGCATCACTGAGTTCTATGACCTGCAAGTGGATCCCTATGAAGCCACTAACCTGATCGCCTCGGGTGTTGGTGCACTGACGGAGGCACAACGGACTGCCTATTATCTGCTTCTTGCCGATCTGGGTACCTATTCAAACACTGCGCCTACGACGATCAATTCGGTCACCCTCAATCCGATCACACCGACAAACGGCGACAACGTTGCGGTCACTGCAAACATCACGCCAGCAGCTGGATCGACGCTTTCCAGCGCCAACCTCACCTACAGCAGTGGCTCTCAAATCACGACTGTGCCCTTCCGTGAAGTTTGGGCCAATGGCAGCACCGCCAGTGGGCTCGCTGGGGCCAATAACGCCTGGAGCGCCACCGCTGCGCGAAATGTGAGTGATGTGAAGCAACGCAGCGCCCAAGCCAATCGCACAACACCTATCGTTCTTACAAACTGCATCACCAATGGCACCACAAGCGTCACGTGCACCAGCACCACCGGCATTGGCGCAGGCATGAACATTGCGGGTCCGACTATTGCAGGCGGCACTACGATCGCCAGCGTGACGAATAGCACGACCTTTGTGCTCAGCACCGCTGCTACTGGCAGCGGAACGAATTCATTGACCGTTGCAGGCGTGACTTTGACAGGTTGTTCTCTGGTCGCTAGTCCGACGATTCAGTGCGCGAGCACCGCAGGCCTTGCGGTTGGCATGAGACTTGCAGGAGTGACGTCCAGTGTGCTCATCCCCCTCGTAGTCAGCATTGATCCCAATGGCACGCAGTTCACAGCGAGCGGTACCATCACGGCCGTCACATCCACCATCACCGCATCTGGGAGTGGACTGGAATTTGCCGCTGGCACATCCAACTCCACCGACACGATGGCCACACTGACTAATCCGATCAATGCCAGTGGCGCGGTCTCTGGCACTGTGGACTTCTTTGTCCGCACCAATGCCATCGTCGCCAGCAATGGCTGGACATTCCAAGTCTCCCCTGATGGCGGTAGCACCTGGGTCACACGCGCCAGCGAAACCTACGCCAGCACCACGGCAGCCAATTGCTCCCTGACGGCGACTAATGCCACGATTAACACAGCCAACACCAGCGGTCTATCTATTGGCAGCAGCGTGCAGGGCACTTCGGTCACGGTTGCCAATTGCACGACGGACAACGTTACGAATCCTACTGTTGTTGCCACAACGAGCAGCACGGCCGCGCTCGCCGTTGGCATGTATGTCACCGGGACCGGCATTCCGAACAACACACGAATCACGGCCATCACGGTATCAAGCTTCACTATGTCAGCCAGTGCCACGGCTGCAGGAACCATCACGGTGACAGCGAACTACCTTGCGGCAAACGCCACCATCACCGCCATCAATCCTGGCGTGTCCTTCACGGTTAGCACTGCACCGCAATTGACTGCCAGCGGCATCACGCTCTTCGCAGGCAATCACAACTTCCTCGCCCAAAGCTATGCACTTGCTCCAAGTGAGCTGACCTCGAACTTGAAAATGCGCTTCCAGTTCACTGGTCAGGCAACTGGCGGGGGCTCGGTCAATGTTGATGACATCAGCGTCACGCTCGTCAGTGGTAATCCGCCTGTAACGCTCGCGATGACGTCCGCAGGCAGTGGCAATTACACCGCCACCATCCCTGGCCAAACTACCGGCACCACAGTGAGCTACAGCATCCTCGCTACCGATTCGACGAGTGGCATCGACTACAATGCAGCCAGCTACACTGTCGTCGCAGGATCACCAGTGCTCAATGTCACGCCAGCCACCGGTTTGGCATCAAGCGGCACGCAAGGCAGCGGGGACTTCAGTCCCACAAGCCAAATCTACACACTGAGCAATACGGGGACTGGCTCAATGACCTGGACCGCATCGAAGACTCAGACTTGGCTCAATTTGTCCGCTACCAGCGGCACACTCGCTGCGGGTGCGTCTGCAAACGTCACAGCCTCTATCAACACGACGAACGCGAACGCATTGTCCGTCGGATCCTTCACCGACACGATCACCTTCGCGAACATAAGCGGTAGCACCGGGAACACCACACGCTCAGCATCGCTGGTCATCGGCTCGAATTCGCTGCCTGCGACGCCCGCGATTACTGCCTTGCCAGCCTACAGCCAAGGCACTGCTCGCAGTATTCGTTGGCCCGCCATCGCTGGTGCCACCAACTACACGCTACAAATCTCCACCACGAGCAACTTTGCCACTGTGCTCAGCTCGCAGACACTTTCGACACCGACTGGCAGCTTCTCGAACCTCGTGCACGGCACCACCTATTACTACCGCGTGCTCGCCACGAACGGAGTCGGTTCATCGAGTTACAGTCTGGTCGTTTCTAGCACGCAGGACAATGTTTCGCCAGTGGTCGCCATCACCTCGCCATCGAGCGCACAAACCACCGCGACGAACACCATCACGCTCAGCGGCACCAGCAGCGATGCTTTGTCAGGCCTCAGCAAAGTCACCGTGAACGGAGCTACCGCCACCACGAGCAATAACTTCGCTACCTGGACCATCACTACGCCACTGGGCTTCGGTACCAACAGCCTCACCGCACTCGCCATCGACAATGCAGGCAACACCATCAGTTCCACGCCGCTGCTGGTCACTTTGACCACCGCGCAGAGCTTCAATCCGCTCATCATCCCTGACACCATCACCGGCACCACCTTCAACCTCGCGCTCAAGCCGAAGACGAAGCAGTTCCTCTCTGGCGCGGCCACCACGACCAACGCCTACAACGACATGCTCTACGGCGCACCCACGCTCATCATGAACAAGGGCGACTGGGTGCAAATGAATGTCACTAACAATCTCGCCGCCGATACCACGACCACGCATTGGCACGGCTTCCACATCCCTGCCATCATGGACGGCGGCCCGCATCAGGTCATCCCAGCAGGCACCACTTGGTCGCCCTCCTGGCTGGTTATGAATCATGCGGCCACGTATTGGTATCACCCACATCTGCATGAGAAGACCCAAGAGCAAGTGAGCCGTGGTGGAGTTGGTATGATCATCATCCGCGACGAGATCGAATCAGCGCTCACCCTGCCTCGCAACTACGGCGTCGATGACATCCCACTCGCGCTCGGCAGCCGTCGCTTTACCACGAATCAAATCGTCACTGTGAACTCCGCCTATGGCGACACCATGCTCGTCAACGGCGTCATCAATCCTCAAGTCAGCCTGCCAAAGCAATATGTTCGTCTGCGCATCCTTAACGCTGAGATTGAGCGTAGCCTGAACCTCGGCTTCAGCGATAACCGCACCTTCTGGGTCATCGCCTCCGACGGTGGACTCCTTGATGCACCCGTCGCCACCACACGCGTCCTTTTAGCTGTCGGTGAGCGAGCGGAAATTCTCGTCGATCTTACCAACGACACGCTTGGCGGCTTCATCAACCTGATGGCCTATAACAACAGCGCCTCACTCGGCACAGCTCTGGCGGCTAGTTGGCCAGGCGGCGAACCGCAGACGACTGGCCAGTTCGGCAGCTTGTTGAATAACATCGATTTCAACATCCTGCGCATTAACATCGCTGCTCAAACGGCCAGCCCAGTGCTCACGCGTCCGACCACACTCACCGCCAATGCCCTGTGGACCAACGCCGATGTCACCAATCCCACTACACGCGTGATCAACATCACGGGCGGTGCTCCGGGCGTCTTTTTCTTTAACACTGACCAACTCTTCAGCCCTACGGTCTTCAATCAGACCATCAACTACAACGCTGTGGAGCGCTGGACCATCACCAATACCTCGGGCTTCAGCCACAGCTTCCACATCCATGATGTCGAGTTCGCCATGATCTCCCGGGTCGCCACTGGCGGTGGCAATGTCGTCACCGGCCTTTTCCCTTATGAAGTCGGCTGGAAAGACACCCTTTATGTGCAGCGAAACTCCAGCGTCACCTTCATCGCCAAGTTCGATCACTTCGCCAGCAATACGAACCCCTACATGTATCACTGCCACTTCGCCAACCACGAAGACGAAGGCCTGATGGGGCAGTTCGTCGTCGTCAACAACGCCGTCGAAGACCTCGCCGTGGCCAGTTTCACGAGATACGGCAACAACAACCTCATCAGCATTGATTTCAAATCCACCCCCGGCACCACTTACACGCTGCAATGGTCCCCCGATCTGAGCACGTGGAGTGATGTTGGCAGTGTGACAGGCGATGGCAACAGCGCAAACTTCACCGAGACCAATCAAACACGCCTCAGTGGCACAAAGGGTTTTTACCGCGTCAAGTTGCCCACCATCATCTCACCATGAGGATTGCCTGATTGGTCGTGGAATTAAAAAAACTCAGAATGCCCGCTGTTTGTCGTTCTTCTGTGGTTCATCCTATCACCACATGAAATCCCGCTTTCTCATCACTGCCATTCTCGCTGCTGCAGCAGGATGGCTTGTGGCTAGGTCTTGGCCGGCTGGTTCAGCTGAAACTAGTGCCGAACGTAAAATCATGCTTCACCAGTGTCCCATGCATCCTTGGGTGAAAGCGGATAGCCCCGCCAAGTGCAGCGTCTGCGGCATGGATTTGGTCGTCGGCTCCAGCAGCGCTGCTGCCACTGATCTCGTCATGCTCCCACAGGGCAGCCCCAATGTCGTCGGTGTGCAGACGGCTGAAGTGAAGAAGCAACCACTCACTCGCACCCTGCGCATCTCTGGCATGATCGGCGAAGACATGTCACGACACGGCATCATCAGCGCACCTGTTGAAGGCCGCATTGATGGACTCTCGATGAACCACGAGGGACAGCAAGTCACGCGTCGTCAGCCGCTTGCCACGATGTTCAGCCGCACCCTTCTAAGTGCGGCCAATGACTACAACGCAGCCCTCAAACAAAGCCCCGAAGCAGCATTGCTGGCGCAGCGTCGCTTGGAGCAATACGGTCTCGTTTGGGAACAAATCAAAGCCATCCCGCAGCGGCAGCCTGACGATCTCTACTTCGGCATCTTATCGCCACTGACCGGTGTCATTGTAAAGACCTACATTTCTGAGGGCGAGACGGTGAAGGAAGGGCAAAAGCTCTTTGAGATCGCCGACTTCACCAAGATGTGGTTCATGTTCAGTGCCTATGAGCAGGACCTACCGTTCCTAAAGCCAGGCCAAATCGTCACACTCAATGCCCCACATTTACCAGGCCAGATGCTGAAGGGCCGCATCGGTTTCATCAATCCTAATCTCGAAGCCATGACTCGCTCCGCCATGGTTCGCGTCGTGCTAGAGAATCCCGATCGCGCCATCAAGAACAACAGCTTTGCAGAAGGCACCGTCGAGTTCGATGCCCCTGAAGTCCTTGTTGTTCCGCGCACCGCCGTGCTTTGGCCAGGCGATACTCCACGCGTCTATATAGAAAAAGCTGTCGGCACTTATCAACCTCGTCAGGTGAAACTCGGCCGCAGTGGCGATATTGCATGGGAAGTGCTCGAAGGCCTCAAAGAAGGTGAGCGTGTCGTCACTCGTGGTAACATGCTCATTGATAGTCAGGCACAGCTTGATGCCATGGCCATGCCAACCGAGTCACCAACGCCTGCCTCATCGAATCCTGTGACCGCTGATCTAAATGCCTATTTCAAAGCCGTCGCCGCGCTCAATCTCGCACTCGCAGCAGACGATCTCACGGCCGCGAACAACGCTTTGAAAAAACTTCCATTTGCACCTGATGGCATCATCAAAACTCCCGCACCTTCCGCCACTACGGACATCAAAAAACTACGCCAAGCCTTCCTTCCCTGGAGCCAAGAAATCGCTAATCTTGCGCTGAAAAACAAGGCAATCGATCTCCACGTTTTTCGTTGCCCCATGACCAATGATCTCTGGCCAGGAGCCCCCGCCAACGCTGCTTGGATTCAACTTACCAAGGATCTACGCAATCCTTATTGGGGCAAAGAGATGCTCGAATGTGGCATGGAAATGAAGCCATGATCGACGCGCTCATCACTTGGTCTCTAAAGAATCGCTTTCTCGTGGTGTGTGTCACGCTGGCGGTGATTGCGTTTGGCATCAAAGCGGTACGTGAGACACCGGTGGATGCCATTCCTGATCTCAGTGAGAATCAAGTGATCGTTTTCGCCGATTGGATGGGGCGCAGTCCGCAAGAGGTCGAAGATCAGGTGACCTATCCGCTTTCCGTGAATCTCCAGGGTCTCGCCGGTGTGAAAACGGTGCGGGCGACGAGCATGTTTGGCTTTTCGTTGGTCACAGTCATTTTCGAAGATGATGTCGAATCATCAGCAGCACGTCAGCGCATCTCCGAGCGTCTTAATTTACTCGATCTACCCTCTGGAGTGAAAGCAAAGCTTGGGCCAGATGCCACGGGACTTGGCTGGGTCTATCAATATTATCTCGATGTCGATCCAAACAGTGGGCACAGCTATGATCTCGGTGAGTTGCGATCCTTGCAGGATTATCACCTCCGCTATCAGCTCAATGCAGTGCCCGGTGTGGCCGAGGTCGGCAGTGTGGGTGGTTTTGTGAGGCAGTATCAGATCGAAGTGGACTCGCAGAAAATGCGAGCCGTCGGCGTGTCAATGAACATGGTTATGATGGCCGTAGGTCAGTCGAATCTGAATGTCGGTGGAAAGACGATTGAAGAAAACGGGATGGAGTTCGTGGTGCGTGGCGTCGGTTTGATCAATGACATCGCCGACTTGGAAAAGATCGTACTCATGGAGAAAGATGGTGTGCCGATCTATCTCAAAGACGTATCAAGCATCGATCTCGGTGGCGACTTCAGGCGCGGCACACTCGACGCCAAAGGCCAAGAAGTTGTCGGCGGAATAATCGTGATGAGAACGGGAGAAAATGCTCGCGATGTCATCACACGAGTAAAAGACAAGATCATCCAGATTACGCCGAGTCTGCCGTCTGGCATCGCGATCAAATCTTTCTATGATCGCAGTGAACTCATCGACCGCACCATCGACACACTCAAGACCGCGCTGTGGGAGGAGATTCTGCTCGTCACACTCGCTCACATTATCTTCCTGTTTCACTTCCGCAGTATCTTGATCGTGACCTTGCCGCTGCCAGTGAGCATCCTCATGTCGTTCATCCTGATGCGGGAGTTTGGCTTCACATCGAACATCATGAGTCTGTCTGGCATTGCCATTGCCATCGGGGTGCTCGTCGATGCCGCCATCGTGATCACTGAGAATGTGATTCGACGCTGTGAAGAGGCTGGTAAGGCCACGAATGAAGTCATTTTGTCAGCCGCGAAGCAAGTTGGTCGTCCCATCGTCTTTGCCATGGGCATCATCATTCTCGCTTTCGTGCCCGTGTTTGCGCTTAGTGGTCAGGAAGGCAAACTCTTTCACCCGCTCGCTTTTGCCAAGACCTTTGCCATGCTCGGAGCCACGCTTTTAGCCGTGACCATCGTTCCCGTGTTCTGCACCGTTCTCGTGCGTGGCCCCTTTCATCCTGAGGAGCGAAACATCGTCATGCGCTTTCTTTTGAAGCTCTACGATCCCGCACTCGATTACGCACTCCGGCATGGCAAAACCGTCCTCGGTATCGCCGCTGCCATTCTTCTGGGTGCCCTCGCTCTTGTGCCGCACATGGGCAGCGAATTCATGCCGCCGCTCAATGAAGGTAGTCTCATGCTGATGCCCAGCTTTGTGCCAGCCACCTCATTGAGCGAAGTCAAACGCGCTATGGCCTGGCAGGATCAAGTGCTCGCTAGTTTTCCCGAAGTGCGCAGTGCTGTTGGCAAGCTAGGTCGCACTGAAACCGCCACCGATCCTGCACCGACGGAAATGATCGAGACCATCCTCATGCTCAAACCCGAGACCGAATGGCGTGCTGGCATGACCAAAGACAAACTCATCACCGAGATGATGGAGGCTTTGAGAAACGTGCCCGGCAGCGTGCCCGGCTTCTTGCAACCCATTGAAGGTCGCGTGCTCATGATCTCGACTGGCATTCGCTCGCAACTAGGCGTGAAGATTTTCGGCAACGACCTCACCAAGCTCCAACAAGCCGCACTCGATGTTGAGCGTATTGTCCGGCAAGTGAGCGGTGCCTCGGGCGTCACTCCCAGCCGCATCATCGGTAAGCCTTATCTCAATATTGAGGTCAATCGTGAGGCTGTCGCTCGCTACGGCATGAGGGCCGTCGATGTGCTTGATGTGGTCGAGGTCGGACTTGGCGGAAAGACGGTTTCCACAGCCATCGAAGGTCGTCAGCGCGTGCCCATTCAAGTCCGCCTTCAACGCAGCGAGCGAGAGGACCTCACGGAATTGAAAGACGTACTGGTGACTTCGCCGAAAGGCCAAGTCATGCCCCTCGGCCAAATCGCCAGCATCACCCGAGTCGAAGGCCCCAACGAAATCACCAGCGAGAATGGCCAACTCCGTGCCTTTGTCCAAGCCAATGTCACGGGTCGTGATCTCGGCAGCTTTGTCGAAGAAGTGAAAGCGCGAATCAAAGCCGACATCGTCCCTCATCTACCCACGGGCATGACCATCGACTACAGCGGCGAATACGAGAACCAACTTCACGCCGCGAACACACTCAAAATGATCGTCCCAAGCGTGCTCTTCATCATCTTCCTGCTTCTGTTTCAGCTCTATCGCAGCGCAAGCGAAGCCCTGCATGTCATCCTTGCTGTGCCCTTCGCTCTGAGTGGCGGAGTCTTCCTGCAATACGCTATCGGCTGGCATTTCAGCGTCGCTGTGTGGGTTGGCTACATTGCGCTCTTTGGCACTGCGATTCAAACTGCCGTTGTCATGGTCGTGTATCTCGAAGAAGCCGTGGACCAGATCAAACCAACGACCACCGACCAACTCATCACCGCCATCAAAGAAGGTGCCCGTCTCCGACTCCGGCCGAAGGTCATGACCGTCGCTACCATCGTCGCCAGCTTGCTGCCCGTCATGTGGAGTCACCGCACTGGGAGCGAAGTCATGCAACCCATCGCCACTCCCATCATTGGCGGCATGATTAGCAGCTTGATTCACATCCTCATCATCACGCCAGTGATTTTTCTGTGGATGCGGCGCTCATCTTTACACAATCCCGACAAATCTCCCTAACACGGCTGATAAAGGCCTGACACGGAGTTTGCATCATGGGGTAACCATGAAACGCTTTCTTGCCCTCGCTTGCCTCTTGCCGCTCGCTTTGCATGCCCATACTTTGCCCTCTGGGGACAAGGAGGCGCTGCGGGCACACATTTTGGAAGAGTTTATGCAGAAGTCGGCTCCGAAGAAGGTGAAGCCGGTGGAGGCTCCGATCCCGAAGACGCTGAAAAGGCCGGTGACAGTGGCTGGGTTGTCGGGGTTTGATCTTTCGTCGTTTTTGACGAGCGGGTCGGCCTTGCCACCAGCGGGGAACGGGCTGCTGATGGCGGCTTCGTTTGCGCCATTTAAGCCGAAGGTGCGCTACAATTGGGATGGGACGACCTTTTTCCTCGAATCGGACAACACACCGGAAGGGATGCCGAACAAGATGGTCGGGATCACGACCTGGCAGCAGCAGGTGCCGATCCCGGCGGCGTATTTTGCGCACTCAACGAGCAATGAGAACAACGCTGGCTCGCTCGGGTATCAGCAGCCGAATGTGTGGCGCATTCCTCTCGTGCCGGTGCCATCGGCGTCGCCCATTGTGATTTATAATCCACCGGCTCCGCCGACGAATTTCCTGCGCGGGGCGGTCGCGCTGGCTTCGAATGGCATTGCGATTTTCAATCCGTCGAACAACGGCGGGAATGTGTCGTATGAGATCGGCGAGTTGGACTACTACGGCGGTCACTGCGGTCTGGCGGATGATTATCATTACCACATCGCACCCACGCACTTGAATACGCGATTCGGCGGGCCGTTGGGCGATGACAAGCCCATCGCTTGGGCGCTGGATGGCTATCCGATGTATGGCTTCCTGGAGCCGGATGGCTCGCCGAGGCAGGCGCTGGATGCGGAAGGCGGTCACGATCATGGCGGCGGCTGGGGTTATCACTACCACGCGATGGGCACCACGACGGTGGACGCGACGCATCCGTATGGCACGCCGCAGTCGCCCTACCTGATGAAGGCCTTCCACGGCACGGTGGTGAATTTTGGCAATCAAGTCGATGGTCAGCCAGCGGTGGGAAATCTGCGTGCGGATGGCACCGGCGGTTACAATGCGAAGGCGGTGGCCGGTGCCTACATCGTGGCGCAGATGAATCCCGCGCCGCTGGTGACGGATGGCAGCGGCCATTTGAGCCTCGTCGCGGGCGTGAATCTCACGGGATGTGCGACGACTTACGGCAGCACCACGGTGACGTGTACGAGCACGACGGGACTCACGACGGGCCTGGCGGTGGTAGGTTACGGCGTGAGCAATGGCGCACGAGTCACCTCGGTGACGAACGCGACGCAGTTTGTGCTGAGCATCCCGGCGATCGCGACGACGACGGGCAAAAACTTCACCGCCGTGTCGATGGCCACCGCATCGCCCGATGCGCATGTGATGCGGGTGAACATGGGCGGCGTGGACTACGACGAGTGCTGGACGATCAATCGCAAGGTGAATCCTCGCTCGCTGACGATGACGTGGCGTGCGCAGGCACTGGTGGGCGGTGTACTCAGCGGCCCAGTGCTGACGACGACGCAGACCTACACGCCGACGGCGGGCACGGCTCCGGCAAACCGCCTCACGGCTTACCCGATGGGCGCGTGGTCGGAGGTGAAGCTGCCGGACACGAGCCAGGTGGTGAGCACGACGACGACCTTCGGCGAGGACAGCGACTACACGACGACTCCATCCGCGAATCCACAAAGCTTCACCGACAATGGCGACGGCACGATCACGGACAATGTGACCGGTTTGATGTGGCAAAAAGCCGACGCGGGCGAGATGACGTGGGAAAACTCGGTCAACAATGCCTCAGCTCAGACCACCGGCGGCTACAGTGACTGGCGTTTGCCGAATCCGCATGAGTTGATGAGTCTGTTTAACTACGAGACGGGCAATCCGGCGATGAACGCCACCTACTTCCCGCCTGCCTCGCCCTCGGCGGAGTATTGGTGGTCACGAGATGTCTTTGGCACCAGCACGACGAATGTGTGGTGCGTGAACTCCGGCGGCGGCGTGGGGCCGAAGCCAAAGGCGGAGACGGTGAGCGCGGGCGGCACGCTGCGCTACCACGCACGCTATGTGCGGCTGGCGCAAAACAACATGACGCACAACTATGTTAACAATCTCGACTGCACGATCACGGACACGGACACCTCGCTCATGTGGACGCAGATGCCGAGCACGGCGATGACCTGGGAAGCCGCGCTCGCCTGGGCTGAAGGGCTCACGCTCGGCGGCTACAACGACTGGCGCATGCCGAACATCAAAGAGCTGCAAACGCTGACGGATTACTCGCTCGCCACCACCAGCGGCGGCACGGCGACCAATTTGAAGCCTGCGATCAATCGCACGATGTTCGCGAAGACGATGTCGGGATGCTCGTTGACGTCCGGCAGCCCCGTGGTGGCCACTTCGGACACCACGGATCTCGTCATCGGCATGACGGTGATCGATCCGTTCAGCATTGCAGGCGCTTACATCAACCACACCACCACGCCAACGATCACGGCGATCAATCCGGGCGTGAGTTTCACCCTGAGCAGCAATGCGCTTTCCACCGGCACGGGCCTGATCTTACGCGCTCTGCCACGTGCGACGGCCTACTGGTCCTCCACTTCGAACAAAGGCACGCAAACCGAAGCGTGGCTGCTGGAGCTCGGTGTGAACAACAGCGTGCCTGCCGCCGAAGGTCCGCCTCGTGGAGCTCAGGGCATCATCAGCTATCAGGCGAAGACAGCGAGCTTCCCGGTTTTTGCCGTGCGCACCGCCACGCTCACCACGCAGATCGCCGTGGCACAGGGCGCGACGTCGCTCACCGATGGCCTCAGCACCGTGGCGTATGGCAATGTGAGTGTCGGCAGCACGCTTTCGAAGACTTTCACGATCACGAACACCGGCAGCACGCCGCTCGACATCACGGGTGTGACCATTGACGGCACGAACAGCTCCAACTTCTCCGTCACCACCTCTCCGACGACGCCCGTGGCGGCAAACAACGGCACCTCGACCTTCACAGTGCAGTTCAATGCGTCCACGTTTGGGACGAAAACAGCCGTTTTGCACATCGCGAGCAGTGACGCGGGCAATCCATCGTTCGACATCAATCTCTCCGGCATCGGTTTCGTGCCTCCGCCGACAGTTTCGAACATCACGATCAATCCGATCTCGCCGAGCAGCACCGATCCGGCCGTGGTGACGGCCCAGGTGGCGGCTGGAAGCGGCGGCGGCATCAGCGGGGTGACGTTGACCTATGATCTCGGCGCACAAGTGACCGGGAATGTGTTCCGCGAGACCTTCTCGATGGCGTCGTCGAACAACTGGAACGGCTCTGGTGGTCTCAACACCTGGACGACGAACGGAGCTGGAGCCACGCGTCAGGCAAACCTGCAATCGAACCGCACCTCGCCCGTGGTGCTGACGAACTGCACGACGACGAGCACCAGCACGACTGTGGTGAGCAGCAGCACGACGAATCTCTGGCCTGGAATGATCATCACCGGCCCTGGCATGGCGGCCGGCGCGGTGATCAGCTCGATCACGAATGGAACGACCTTCGTCATCAGCGCGGCGGCCACGGCTTCGAGTACGACGGCCACTTTGACGGCGAATGGCATCACCTTGACGAACTGCACGACCACGGCGGCGGTCACGTCGGTGACTTGCGATAGCACGGTTGGTCTCGTGGTTGGCATGGGACTCACCGGCACCGGTTTGGCGAACAACGCCACCGTCAGCTCGATCACGAACGCGACGACTTTTGTAATGAGCGCGGCTCCGACGACAGCAGGCACCGCTTTGACCCTGACGGGCAATGGCAACGCGCTGGAGTTCCAGGCGGCCTCCGCGAGCCTCACGACGGCCATGGCGACCTCGCCGGTGATCAATGCGGCGGGCACTTCGGGCTACGTGGATTTCTATGTGCAGACGCGTGACCTGAACAGTCTTTCGCCGAACAACCAGTGGGCCTTCCAAGTGTCGCCGGACAATGGCACGACGTGGAACACACGCTTCACGGAGGATTGGACGGGCAGCACGGTGACTCTGACGAACGTGGTGACGAATGCAGCCAGCAGCGGCACCGGCAGCACGACGGTGACTTGCGCCAGCACGGCAGGACTCACCACGGGACGTGCCGTATCCGCCGCGCCGGCGTCTGTGACGGGCGGCACGACGAGCGGCAGCGCCACGGTGACCTGCACAAACACCACAGGGCTGGCGGTCGGCATGTTTGTGACCAGCACGGGCACGACGATCCCGGCAAACGCACGCATCACAGCCATCACTCCGAATGTGAACTTCACGATGAGTGCGAACGCGGCAGCAACGGTCGCAAGCGCTGCAATCGCGGGCAATTATTTCCCTGGGAACGCCTCGGTGAGCAGCATCACCAATGGCACGACCTTCGTGCTGAATGCCGCCGCGTATGTGAACACGAGCGCTGCGCCGATCACGGCCTTTGCGACGACGATCAATCACAACTTCAACACCAAGGCCGATGGCACTGCGCAGCCTTACCGCTACACGCTGGATGCCAGCGAGCGCACGGCAAACATGCGGATGCGTTTCCAGTATGCGGGCGGCACGGTGACACAGCCGACGCGTGCGCCGCGTGTGAGCATTGATGACATCGTGGTGAACACGACGAGCGGTGCTCCGCCTACCGTGCTCACGATGGTGGATGACGGCACGAATGGCGATGCGGTGTCCGGCGACGGCATCTGGACGGCGATCATCCCCGCGCAGGCGAATGGCAGCACCGTGAACTTCACCATTGCGGCCACGGGCACTGGCGGTGCAGGCACGACGACCTCTTCAACCACGAGTTACCTGGTTGCTCCTGCCCCGACAATCACCACGGCGTCGCCGTTGCCGAATGGCACCACGACAGGTGCTTATTCGCAGACTTTGGCCGCCACGGGCGGAAGCGGCGCGGGCTATGTTTGGAGCCTTTTCAGCGGTTCTTTGCCCAATGGCATCACGTTGAGCAGTGGCGGTGTTTTGAGCGGCACCGCGACTCAGGCTGGCACCTTCAATTTCACGGCGAAAGTGACTGATTCGGCCACTCGCAGTGCCACGAAGGCTTTTGCGCTCACCATCACCACGGTGACAGCACCAAACGTCGTCATCATTGTCACCGACGACCAGGGCTGGGGCGATGTCGGCTATCACACGCCTGCGGGACAGGTGCCGATTCAAACGCCGAACATGGACAGCTTTGCGACAACGGGCATTCGCTTGGAGCGCTTCTATGCGACGACGGTTTGCAGCGTGACTCGCTCCACTTTAATGACGGGCCGAAACGCGATCCGCCACGGCACCAACAACGAGCGTGGCCTTGATTTGAGCGAGCATCTCATGCCTCAGACCTTCAAGGCGGCGGGCTATCAGACCTTCATGTGCGGTAAATGGCATCTCGGTGGCAGCGACAAGAACATCTATCACTTCAACGTGAACGGCAGCCCGGTGCGTGTGATCAAGGAAGGTCTGCAATATGCGCCGCACAATCGCGGCTGGGACTCCTTCTACGGGCAGTATTCCGGCGCGATTGATTACTACACTCACAACAGCGCCGAGGCCGAGTCGCTCGACATCCCCGACTGGTGGCTGAATGGCGTGCAGCAGGATGGAGCGAGCGAACACACCGATTCACGCGGCTACGGCGGCTGGTCGCCCACTTTGCTCGCGGACAAGGCCATCGCGCACATTCAGAATCGCAATCCTGCGCAGCCGATGTTGCTGCATCTGGCGTTCAACTCGATCCACGGCCCCGTTTCGGCTCCGGCGAGCTTGATCACGAAGTATCAAAACCTCGGTGTCACGAATACGAATCGTCGCCTCATCTCCGCAGCGGTGGACGGTATGGATCAGGAGATTGGCCGTGTGCTCGCCGCGCTCGATACCGCAGGCATCGCCAACAACACGCTCGTCATCTGGTTTGGCGACAACGGTGGCGATGAAACCAAAGGCTCGCTCAATGATCCACTGCGTGGCACGAAGGGTGACAGCTATGAAGGCGGAATGCGCGAAGTCGCAGGCATCAAATGGCCTGGCGTGCTGCCCGCCGGTGTGATCAGCAATCAATACATGTGGGTCGGCGATGTCTTCCCCACCCTCTGCGCGGCTGTCGGCGTGACGCCTCAAAACACCAAGCCGCTGGATGGCGTGAATCTCTGGCCCGCGCTGCTTTCCGCCAGCAACAGCACCACCGTCTCACGCGGATCGCCTCTTGTTACAGTTAGCGCGACACCGATTGCGATTTATCAGTTCACCGATCCAGTGAACGGCGGCACGAAGGATTTTAAACTCATCCGTGGCCGCGTGAACAACGTGCTCACTCCCGAGCTTTACAACCTCACGGACGATCCGCAGGAGACCACGGATCTCATCGCCAACAGCGCATATGCGAGTATCGTCACCACGCTAACCAATGCGATCACAGCGATCAGCGTTGAAAACATGAAGCCTTACGTCGGCCCGCCGCTGATTACAAACGCGGTGCCTCAAGGCAGTGCCATCACGCTGTATGCGCCGTTCACGAGTTGGCCTGGCGCGACACCAAACGTGCAGTGGCGCAAAGGCGGGGCGAATGTCGCGGGCGGAGTCGTCACGCAGATCACCGATGATTTAGCGGCCGCCGTCAGAGGCACTTATGCAGCCACCTTGACGCTGACAAACGTCGCTCCCGGAGATGCAGGCTTGTATGATGTCATCGTCTCGAACAACGTCGGCAGCACGACGAGTGATGCAGGCACTTTAACCGTGACCATGCCTGCGCCTGCCTTGACACTGCCCACCTTCACCAAAGGCACCAGCATCACGCTGAACTGGACCGCTGTGCCCAGCGCTACCGGTTACACGATCCAGCGCAGCACCACGTCGGACTTTGCCACGATCCTCAACACGCAGACCACCAGCAGCACCAGCGTGACCTTCAGCGGCCTCACCAGCGGAACTAGGTATTACTATCGCGGCACCGCCACGGATGGCACAAACACTTCTGCTTTTGGCAATAGCGCCTCGTCCATGCAAGATGCGAGTACCCCAGTGGTCACGATCACCACGCCAGCAAACAACACGACCACGACCGCCAACAGCATCGTCGTCACCGGAACGGCCTCGGATACCATCTCGTCATTGACCGCAGTCGTCGTCAATGGAGTCAATGCGGTCACCACAAACGCCTACTCCACCTGGACGGCCACCGTGCCGCTCACACCGGGCGCGAACACGCTCACGGCCACCTCGACCGACAGCGCCGATCAAGGCGGCAACTCCGGCTCCGCGAGCATCAACGTGACCTACAACGCGAACGGCCCCGCCATCGTCAGCGTCGGCACCGGGCCCACTGCTCCGACATATCTCGATGCGACGTATGTTTTGGCCCAAATCACACCTCAGCCCGGCACCACACTTACCAGTGTGCAGCTTCAGTATGACACGGGCGCACCCGTGAGCACCGCGATTTGGCGCGAGGTCTTTAACAACACCTCGTCGAACAACTGGAACGGCACTGGAGCCCTCAACGCGTGGACCACCATCGGTGCGGGCAATGTGCGTCAGGCCATCTCCACTTCGAATCGCACCGTGCCGGTGACTCTCAACTCCTGCGCGACAAATGGCACCACCACGGTGACCTGCGCCAGCACGGCTGGATTGTGGCCCGGCATGTTGATCACCGGTCCAAACATCGCCGGTAGCATCAATGGCACGCAGACAGGCAACACCACCGTCTCTTCCATCTCCAATGCGACGACCTTTGTGCTGTCGCAGGCTGCCAATGGCTCAGGCACAGGCCTCACACTCACCGCTGCAGGCCTTACCCTGACGAACTGCGTCACCACCGGTCCCACACCTGGCCCGGCATCAGTCACCGTCACTTGCGATAGCACCGCGGGTCTCGTGAATGGCATGACGCTCACGGGCACGGGGATGGCGAATAACGCCACCGTGGCCTCTGTGACGAGCGCGACATCCTTCACCATGAACGCTGCCGCCACCGCCAGTGGAACGGTAACTCTCACCGCTACCGGAGCCGCTGCGGAGTTCAATGGCGGCACCGTGAACCTAACTGACTCGATGTTCACCACCACGAATGCGATCAACACCAGCGGCACGGCGGGTTACATCGATTTCTATGTGCAAACACGCGATTTGTTCTCCAATAACAACTGCGGTTGGGCCTTCCAGGTTTCGTCCGACAATGGTGCGACTTGGAACACACGCCTCTTTGAAGACTGGAGCAGTGAAACCGTGAACCTCACGAATGTCGTGACCAACGCCGCAGGTGCTACCACGGGCAGCACCACCGTCACCTGCGCGAACACCACTGGACTTACCGCCGGTCGAAACGTTGCCGGGCCAAATGTGTATGTCACCTGCGGACTGACAACGGGTCAATCCTCCGTCACTTGCATCAACACTGCCAGCCTTCTTCCCGGCATGGCATTGCAAGGAACCGGCATTCCGAATAACACCCGCATCGGCGCGATCATTGCGAACGTGTCGTTCACGCTCGTCACCGGCACCACAGCCACCGCCGTAACCGCCACCGCGACGAATGCCGCCACCGCAGTCGCCGCCACCTACTTCCCGGCAGCGACGATTAGCTCCATCACCAATGGCACCACCTTTGTTATTAACACGCCGGCTTACGTCAACACGAGCACCGCCCCCATTGCTGCCACGGCCACCACGGTGAATCACGGCTACCAGCTCTTCCATTATGACTTCGTTGGCACCGAACTCGGCACGCAGACGAAGATCCGTTTCCAGGCCACCGGCTACACACCCACCGCGCCGACACGCTCACCACGTATCAGCATTGACGACATTCTCATCGCCACCACCGCACCGCCTCCGACCATCACACTTGCCATGTTTGACGATGGCCTGCACGGCGATGGCACGGCCAATGACGGCGTCTGGGGCGCTCAAATCCCCGCTCAGACCGGTGGCACGACGATCAACTTCAAGGTCGTGGCCACTGACAACACAAGCGCCAGCTCCACCAGCCCCGGCAGTGGCAACTACATCTACACCGTGAACAGCCTGCTCACCGATGCGACACTCCTTGGCGCAGAGTTCCTCACCTTGCCGAAATCCGATGGCGTGACTCTGAATCTCATCGCATCGGTCAATCAAGAGGTCTTCGTCGAATACGGCACGCAACCCGGCAAATACACGCTCGCGACAACGCCGACGACGTTCAACATCGACAACGCCAAGCCGGAGTTTAAGAACCCGATCCGCATCCCGATCACCGGTTTGCAGCCCGACACCGAGTATTACTACCGCGTGCGTCATCGCAATGTCGGCGCTCCTTTCTACAGCGCCCGTGGCGAGCGCAGCTTCCACACCGCGCGGCCTCGCGGGACGACCTTTAGTTTCACCGTCACCGCCGATCCGCACATCGACGTGAACACCGACATGCAGCTCTTCTGGCGCGCGATGGCGAACATCAGCCTCGATCAGCCGGACATCCATATGGATGTGGGTGACATCTTCATGACCGACAAGCTCGCTGACGGCCTGCTCGGCGTGCCTCCAAAGTGGGGCGGTGGTGTCACGATCAACCAGACGAGTATCAACAACCGCGCCATCATCTTCCGCAATGCCTTTGAACGTGCCTGCCACAGCATCCCGTTCTTCTTCGGCCTCGGGAATCACGAAGCGGAATATGGCTACCTCTTCGCCGCCGCAGCCGACAAGCAGAACAACATCCCTGCGTGGGACTTGAAGGCCCGCAAAGCCTTCTACCCTGCGCCGACACCCGATGCCTTCTTCAACGGCAACCCGACTCCGAAGGACTACTCGGGCGGCTCTCTTGGCTTGCTTGAAGACTACTATGCCTTCGAGTGGGGGGAGGCTTTGTTTATCATGCTCGATCCCTTCTGGAACACCATGACCAATCCGAACTCCTCCAACGACGCGTGGAACTGGTCCCTTGGTCAGGCGCAATACAACTGGTTGCGCGACACGCTCAAAAATAGCAGTGCCAAATACAAGTTTGTCTTTATGCACCACATCGTCGGCGGCAGCACCCAGGCCATCATCAATGGCGTGCCGACACCGCAGTTCGCTGCACGCGGAGGCATTGAAGTCAGCGACAAATACGAGTGGGGCGGCAAGAACGCCGACGGCAGCCCCGGCTTCGCTACGAAGCGTCCCGGTTGGGACATGCCCATTCATGACCTGCTCGTATCGAACAAAGTGAACGTTGTCTTCCATGGTCACGACCACCTCTACGGCTATCAAACCAAGGACGGCATCGTCTATCTCGAATGCCCGCAGCCCGGTACGCCAAACTATACCAGCCTCGGCAGTGCCACTGACGGCCAATACGTTGATCTCGGAGCTAACAGTGCCAGCCAACTCCTTCCTAACAGCGGTCATATCCGAGTCACCGTCGGCCCAAACAACTGCGTGGCCGATTACGTCCGCAGCTACCGCACAAGTGCAGACCTCATGCCGCCCGATGCCACCAGCGTCTTCAACGATGAAACGCCCACCCGCATCAACCGCAGCGTCTCCCACAGCTTCGTCCTCGCCCCGAAGATCAGCCCGCCTATCGAAGTCGCCAACGTCGCTCCTGGCCAAGTCGGTCTCCGCTGGGACGCCGTGCCAAACAAGCCTTATCAAATCCAGTGGAGCACGGATCTGGCGAATTGGCAGACGATTGACACGCTTATTTTTACGAACACTAACACCAACGCGACTTACACCGATAGTCTGCCCGAGCGTGTGAACGGGCAACGCGCTTTTTATCGGGTAAGCTATACTCCTTGACTGAATCCTGACAAATCTCTGCCGAATCATTGAAGCCATTCTGACTCTCCTGCGGTTAGAATTAACCACCATGAAAACGCTCTCCGTCTTTCTTCTCGCCGCGACGAGCCTTGCGGCTCATGATTTAGTCACCACTGACCGTGAGGCGCTACGAGCGCATGTGTTGGCAGAATGGAAACGCGAGCAGGTGCAGATCGCCTCCATTGCCTCCACGCTTCAACTTGCGGCGGCGGTCATTGCGAATGAAGCCGCCGCACCAGCGACGGCGAAGGCCTTCCTGCCCTTCACGAAACTCGATCTGCGGGCAGATGGAGAGTTCCTCTATGTCGGTTCAAATGGCCTGCCCGATCATAACATGATGGTCGGTATCACGGCCTGGCAGCAGCAGGTGCCTCTGCCCCAGAAATATTTCGACGACAATGCTTGGCAGATCCCGTTGAAGCCCGTGCCGGCAAAGGAACCTGCGATGATCAAGGGTCGCTTTCTGCGCGGAGCCATTGCTCTGGCGGTGAATGGCGTGCCGATCTTCAATCCCCAAAACAATCGTGGTGAGGTGGCGCAAGAGATTGGCGAGCTGGATCAGTGGGGCGGACATTGCGGTCGTGCGGATGATTACCACTATCACATCACACCGCTGCATTTGCAGGCGCAGGCAGGGAAAGGCATGCCTGTGGCGTATGCGCTCGATGGCTATCCGATCTACGGTCTCACGGAGCCAGATGGCTCGCCTGTGGGTAAGCTGGATGCATGCCATGGCCATGAAGCGCCCGGCGGCTATCATTATCATGCCTCGAACAAGTATCCTTATGTCATCGGCGGCTTCCATGGCGAGGTTGTGGAGGCAGGAGAGCAGGTCGATCCGCAGCCGCGCGCTCAAGGTGTTCGTGAGGCTTTGACTGCTCTTCGTGGAGCCGAGATCACCGGCTTTGAGAGCAGGGGTAAAAGCAGCTACAAACTCAGCTATGAGGTGAATGGCGACAAACGTAGCATTGCCTACTCGATCAATGAGGATGGCACTTTCCCCTTTGAGTTTGATAACGGTCGCGAAGGTAAATCGAAAGAAGTCTATACCGCACGCCAAGGCGGTGGTCCTCCGCGTGATGGTCAAGGCGGCCCCGAAGGCATGAAAGGCAAAGGGAAGAGCAAGGGAAAAGGCAAAGGCGGTCGTGAAGGCGAGATGCGTCCAGGTGATGAACCTTCACCGCGTCCCGAGGGCGAAGGTGGTCGTCCTCCTCGCCCGCAGGCAGGCGTGGAAGGTATTCTTGATGTGAACGGTGACGGTGTCGTCACCGCGCAGGAATTCGCCGACAATGCGAAGTCGAACGCCGCGAAGAGCGGCACTTCACTCGTTGAGGCGCTGGCCAAAGCCAAGGAGCAATTCAACGCCGCTGATCACAATCGCGATGGCAAACTAGACACGCCCGAACTCGACGAACTCGCTGGCGCTGCGCCTACTCAGCAAAGCACTCGCCAACCTCGTGGTGAAGAACCGCCAGTTCGTGAAGACATGACCCGAGGCGCTGGTGGTCGTGGGGGTAAACAGGAAGCCTTTGTGGCCTTGCCGGACCAGCCCCGCAGCAGCGATGGCAAGTTCATGTTGATGAGCTCCGTCGTCGAAGACCTCAAAAACTTGCCCGTCGAATTCACAGGCGATGGCGATGGTATAAGTCCGCCGTTGGAATGGACCGGTGTACCCGCCGCGACAAAGGGCTACGCGTTGATCATGGACCACGTGGCTCCAGGTGGGGATAAGAAGTGGTATTGGACCATTTATGACATCCCTGCGAACGTCGTTAGCTTGCCGAAGGATTCGCAGCGAATCGGCAAGATCGGCACTGGCTTCAAAGGCCAAGTCGGCTACGAGCCGCCGCACTCGAAAGGCCCCGGCGCAAAGACGTATGTGATCACCCTGTATGCCCTATCGCAGCCGTTAAAAGTCACAGGCACTCCTGGACGCGAAGAACTCATTGCGGCGATGAAAGACAAGGTCTTGGCGAGTTCGTCACTGCGTGTAGTCCACACATCGGGCGTATCCGTCTCATCAGTCCCATCCGAACTATCTCCTTCCGCAGCTCCAAAAGCCAAAACCAAAAGCCCGTCCGGCCTCATCAAGCCAAGCATCGCCGACACCATGAAGCTCAGTGTTTATGCCGATAATTGGTTCATGCTTTACGTTAACGGACGTCTCGTCGCCGTGGACAGCATCCAGTTCACGCCGCACAACGTCGTCAGCATCGATTTTCTCCCCGAGTATCCGATGACCATCGCCGTGCTCGCCAAGGACAACGCCGATCCCAAGACCGGCATGGAATACGGCACCAGCATCGGCGACGGCGGCTTCTGCCTGAAGTTCGCCGACGGCACCGTCACCAATGCGACATGGAAGGCCAAAAACTTCTTCCACGGCCCCATCAACGGCGACTCCGCCAACCCAGAGGTCAAACAAGAGCCTCTACCCGCCAACTGGTGGGCCACCGACTTCGACGACAGCACCTGGAAGAACGCCAAAGAATACACCATCGAAGAAGTCGATCCCAAGCAGCCCTATTTCGAGAACGACTTCGAAGGCGCCAAGTTCATCTGGACCGACGACATCGCCCTCGACAACACCGTCATCTTCCGCACCAAGGTCGAAAAACCCGGCTGGATACCGAGGTGGAACACGAAGCCTGATCTTGATGTGAGTGGTGTGCAGGGGAGGTAGCCGTAGCATAGGCTTTCTAGCCTGTGGGTATTAGATTTTAACTTGAAGAACACAGGCTAGAAAGCCTATGCTACGGCTCACCATGCTCTGGAACCCCACAGACATCTCGATCCGAGTTCCCGAAGGCATTCACTACTTCAAGGAGCATCAAGCACTCCGAGTCCACACCCGCAACCTCCCGCATTGGCGACAGGATGGGGTGACCTACTTTGTCACCTTTCGGCAGGCAGATTCGATTCCTCGTGCGGTGTGGGAACAAATGAAGCGTGAAGCTCAGGCGTGGAATGAACGTGTAAATGCCCACATCAATGAGCACGGTTCTCTGCCCGAGTCCCTTGAGCTAGAGTGGGAGGCATTTCAGCGCCGCCAATGGATTCATGCCGAACGCGTGGCAGATGACTGCCAAGGATCTTGCTCAATGGCGGATGCCGAGGTGAGGCAACTAGTGGTCGATGCACTCATGTTTTTCGAGCGAGAACGTCAGACCATGCACGCACTCGTCGTCATGCCGAATCACGTGCATGTGCTGGTGACACCTGCTACCGGCTGGACTCTGGATAAGCTCACGCAGTCTTGGAAAGGATTCACGGCGAGAGAGATCAACAGTCATCTCGGTCGGGAAGGCCCGCTGTGGCAACAGGAAAGCTTTGATCGTATCGTCCGACATGAAGCGCACTTCGAGCAAGTGGTAAGGTATATCGCGGAGAATCCGAAGAAGGCTCGACTGGCGGCAAAGAGTGCTACGGTCGGCATTGCCGAAGCGTGTCTGGATTCATCTGGTGCATCCCTTCGAGAAGAGTGCCCACTGCTCGAAGGAGATGAGTGGTAACATGTAGCATAGGCTTTCTAGCCTGTGTCTTGAGGCCCAGAACACAGGCTAGAAAGCCTATACTACTACTCGCTACAAGCCTCGCCAAGCAGCTCGCGGACTATTTAAAGGAAGTCGGAGCCGAAATGTCGAAGCTGAATTCAAGTTACGATTCCAACAAGGAGCCAGCGAGGAAAGGCGGCAAGGGCGGCAGAGGAAAAGGCAAGGCTGGAAAGAAGCCGATGCAGAATGAGTGAGCCGTGTTATGAATTCGGCATGACTTGGAAAACCCTTCTGCTACTCCCGATCCTGGCGGCGCAAGCTGCGGAAACTCGCTTCGTGGATGCGAAGGCCGTTGTTACCGCCGAGTGGAAGGGACGGGAGACGCGCACGCTGGCTGACTTCGAAGTGCAGCCTTTGCCAAAGGAGGTTTTCACGCGGTTTGGTGGATTGGCGTCCGATAAAAAAGCGGCCAGCGGCTTCTTTCGCGTCGAAAAAATCGACGATCGCTGGTGGATGATCGATCCCGACGGCGGACGCTTCATCTTCGCGGGCGTTTGCTCGTTGAAGCCCGAAACCAACCTCGCAGCGAAGGAGCCGTTTGAGCGGCTTTTTGGTTCGAA
The DNA here is from genome assembly GCA_027486585.1 of Verrucomicrobiaceae bacterium. Lineage (GTDB taxonomy): Bacteria > Verrucomicrobiota > Verrucomicrobiia > Verrucomicrobiales > Verrucomicrobiaceae > Prosthecobacter. The sequence continues at coordinate 110,565 of JAIXOU010000119.1, forward strand.
CGAGGCCTGGACCGCCCAAACGCTCGATTTTCTGCGTGAGCATGGCTTCAACGGCTGTGGCGGCTTTTCTGATGTGGAGGTACTGCGCTCGGCGAAAGCACCCATGCCTTACACGGTCACGCTGGGACTGATGGGCGGCTTTGGGAGAAAGATCGGCGTCACGCATTCGGAGGCCGGTCACACGGGTTATGCGGACGATGTCATCCCGGTCTTTGAGCCGGGATTTGCCGCGTATTGTGCGGAGCAGTGCCGCGAGCGGCTTTCGGCGATGAAGGATGATCCATGGCTTGTCGGCGTCTTTTCGGATAACGAACTGCCCATCAAGCGGGACATGCTCGACCGCATGCTGAAACGTGGCGGTGCCACGCAGGCTGAGGCGGAGGTCTTCATGGTTGGAAAAGGCGCGGTGACGGACGAGCTGCGCCGCGAGTTTGTTGAGCATGTCTTTGATGCCTACTTTCGCCTCGCCACGCAGGCCATCCGCGAGGTGATGCCACGGCATTTGTGCCTCGGCTCGCGTTTTCACGGACCGGCGAAGTCGGTCAGCGGCGTGTGGAAGGCCGCAGGCAAGTGGTGTGATGCCATCTCGATGAACTACTACGATCACTGGAGCCCGCAGAAGGATCACCTGCGCCAGTGGCACGAGTGGTCAGGAAAGCCCTGCCTCATTACTGAGTTTTACGTCAAAGGCATGGACAGCGGCATGGCGAACACGAGCGGCGCTGGCTGGGTCGTGAAGACACAAGCGGATCGCGGCGCGTTTTATCAAAACTTCACGCTCGGATTGCTGGAGTCCAAAACCTGCGTCGGCTGGCACTGGTTCAAATACATGGACAACGATCCCGCGAACACCAAGACCGATGCCTCGAACCGCGACAGCAACAAAGGTATCCTCAACGCCCGCTACGAGGCTTACACGCCGCTGCTCGATGCCATGCGAGAGCTGAACTCGCGCATCTATCCGCTGATCCAGTCTTTGGACGCGGTGAAATAAAAAGATCGTCCTTTTTCGCTGCCTAAACGAACATTTACCGTTTGTTGACAATTTTGCGCCGGGAGCTTGATGCCTCGCTGACAGATCCTTGTATGCTAACAGCATGAAAACGCGCCACTCGTTGATCATTGCCCTGCTACCCCTGATTTTGATCGCTGCCGTGACGGAGGAAAAGCCAAAGGGTGGAGCCAAAGGCGGATCGGGCCAAGGAGGGCAGGTCGAGTCGGCGGTGGTGCCGCCGTATCTGTTCAATGTGTGGCTTTGCAGGCCGGGCGCGGAGTCGGTGACAGTCAGTGTACTGGCGTGGGAGGAGATGGAGGCCTCCATAACCTATGGCGATGGTTTGAAGACTGTGGCGACGAAGCTCAAATCCGGTGAGCCGCAAAACTTTGTGCTGGCAGGCCTAAAGCCAGACACGAGCTACAACTATCAGCTTACCTATCGCCGCGCGGGTGGTGAAGCGGTGCAGGATGTGATGCGTAGCTTTCACACTCAGCGGAAGGCGGGGCAAAGCTTTTCGTTCGTCATGCAGGCAGACTCGCACCTCGACAACAACACGGACGTGCGCGTTTACCAGCAAACGCTGGCCAACATGCTCGCTGACAAGCCGGACTTCATGATCGACCTCGGCGACACGACGATGGTGGACAAGTTTGGCAGGTTCTACACGCGCTCCGAGTCGCAATACAAAGCGCAGCGCTACTTCATGGGCCGCATCGCTCACAGTGTGCCGATTTTCATGGTGCTCGGCAATCACGACGGCGAACGAGGCAGCGACCCAGAGATGTCTGATTGGTCGCTCAAGCAGCGCCACAGGTATTTCCCGAATCCAACCGATGGAAACGACAAGCACAGCTACTTCGCCTTTGAGTGGGGAAACGCGCTCTTCATCGGCCTCGATCCGTTTTGGGCCACCACGAAGCGCGGAGCCTCCGGCTGGGACATGACGCTCGGTGAAACGCAGTATCGCTGGCTCACGAAGACCCTCACCAGCAGCAAAGCGCCTTTCAAATTCGTGTTTCTACATCATCTCGTCGGCGGTTTGGGCAAAGACGTGCGTGGAGGTGTGACTCCCGCACCCTACATGGAGTGGGGCGGCAAGAACGCGGATGGCAGCGAAGGCTTCAACGAACATCGTCCCGGCTGGGAAATGCCGATTCATCAACTCCTTGTCAAAACCGGTGTCAGCGCCGTCTTTCATGGTCACGACCATCTTTTCGTCAAAGAGGAACTCGACGGTATCATCTACCAAGAGGTCCCGCAGCCCGGCCACCCGAGCGGCGGCACCCGCAGCGCCGAAGAATACCGATACACCGGCGTCATACTCGGCAGCAGCGGCCATGTGCGTGTGACAGTCGGCGACAAGGAAGCCAAACTGGACTATGTGCGCTCTATCGTGCCCGGTGTGACGAGAGGCGACCTTCCAAATGCTAGCGTGGAGCACAGCTACACGATCAAATCCCGCCCTGTCTTTGACCCATGAAAATCCTCCTCATCTTTACGCTGCTCTGCCTTAGCATCAAGGCATCCGCCAAAGCACCCAACATTCTCTTCATCCTCGCCGATGACCAGTCGTGGAGCGGTACTTCCGTGCGGATGAAGGCGGATGAGCCACTAAGCGGCAGCACGGTTTTTAAGACGCCGAACCTGGAAAAGCTCGCCGCACAGGGTATGACCTTTTCACAGGCTTATGCCGCGCATTGCAAATGCGAATGCTCGCGTGCAGCAATCCAGATGGGCCGCACAACGACGACTCTAAACGCTCCGGACAAATCCTCGCGGAACTGGAGCGCTCCAGTGACGGATTCGCTCGTGAACACGCTCAAAAAAGCCGATGCTAGCTACAAAGCGGCGCATTTTGGCAAATGGCAGTGGTTTCACACGCCGAAGTCGATGGGCTATGACGCGAGCGATGGCATCACGATGAACGAAGACGGGGATACGACCGACCCCGATGACCCGAAGCAGTCCTTTGGCATCACACGGCGAGCCAGGGCTTTCATGGATGAGCAGGTGAAGAGTGGGCATCCGTTTTATCTCCAACTCAGCTACTATGCCGTGCATCAAACTCCGCAGGCTCTGGCCTCGACACTGAAGAAATATGAAGGCATGAACCTCAGTAAGGGCGGCAAAGGGGATCGCGCTCTGATGGCTGCGATGACGGAGGACTTCGATACCTGCATTGGCGAGGTCTTAACGAAGCTTGATGAACTCGGCATCGCCGATGACACGCTGGTTATCTACAGCAGTGACAATGGGGGCCGCACAGAGATCCTGAACGGTGGAAAGGGCGATCTCGGAGAGGGTGGCATCCGCGAACCGCTTATTGTTCGCGGTCCCGGAATCAAAGGCGGTGCGCGCTGTGATACACCAGTCATTAGTTACGATCTCATGGCCACGGTGCTTGATTTCGCGAAGCCGGGCTTCGCTTTGCCAAAAGGTGTCGAAGGCGGCAGTTGGAAGCCGCTTTTACTCAGCGCTGGCAAAGAACCGATGAAGCGCCCCATTGATCGGTTCGTCTGGCATCAAGCTGTCGAGGTTGCGCATCCTCAGTCGGCCATTCGTCGTGGCGACTATAAGCTGCTCTATTTTTGGGATACGAAAGAAGGCCTGCTCTTCGATTTGAAGAACGATCTCGGCGAGACTCGAGATGCTGCAAAGCAGAAACCTGAAATCGCCACACAGCTGGAAGCCGATTTGAAAGCCCACCTGAAGGCAGGACTTGGAGAGCAGGCCTACGGCGCCCTGGAGCGCGGAGAGGTGCAGCAGAGTCGTCCTAAGGGGAAAGGCAAAGGGAAGGGTAAGGCTAAGTAAGCTAGACTCTAACACCTCGGATTTAGCCATGTGATGACGTGTGGAGGCAAGGTAAATGCCCCATGTGGCTTCAGTGATGCGGATTATCTGTTAGAGTGGCAGTTCTATCGAGAGGCCACTGTCTTTTCGGCGTATAACAATAGCCGGTTCTTCATTCTAAATTAAGGTTCGCGTGACATTAGGGCTCCATGCACATTGAATCAGTCAAGGCTTTGAAACCCATGATCTCTACTCATTTCCAGTCTTTTCGGTTACTCTGGCTCGCTGGCGTCGTGATGCTTAATCCAAGTCATGCGGCGGCTCCTGCGGCGCTACACCAGGTCAGCATCACGACGGAAGGTGATTATCGACTCATCAAGTCCAATGGCTGGCCGGATCATGAACCGGGGCAGTTTCCCCGCAAAGGTAATCCTAACAGCGCGAGTCCTCAGAGTTACAGCTTCCGCGTGCCACTGCAGCCCGTTAGGGCCAAGGAGCCATCTCGCATTTTTGGCTGGTGGGGGGTGGCTATCAATGGGGTGCCGTTTGAGCCAGGCACTGCGGAGGCTTGGCAAAACAATCCACAATCTGGCTGGCGCTATGAGGCTGCTACTGGCTTCCTGGATCTCGGGCTCGATGAGCACAATGCTCATGTGCAACCCACTGGAGCCTATCATTATCACGCGTTGCCCGTGGGCCTTGTCGAGCGTCTTGGAGGCGATGACAAAAAGATGCTGCTCATCGGTTATGCAGCTGATGGCTTCCCTATCTATACCAGTAAGGGCACAGATGCCAAAGGCGAACTCCGTGTGATGAAATCAAGCTACAAGCTGAAATCCGGCACACGCCCTGCGCAGGCAGGTGGGCCCAGCGGCAATTATGACGGTCGTTTCACCCAGGACTGGGAGTACATCGCAGGCAGTGGTGATCTCGATGAAACCAATGGACGCATCGGCGTCACGCCGGAATACCCCGAAGGTACTTATTATTATTGTCTGACCCCAGAGTTCCCCTTTGTGCCACGTCATTGGCACGGCGTGCCGGACCCGAGCTTTGCGAAACATGGTGGTGGACCTCCGGGTGGCCCTGGACGACGAGGTCCCCCTGGTGGTCCCGGCGGAACTGGGCGCAAAGGCGGCCCCGGTTCTAAAGGCGGAAGGCCCCCAGGTCCACCGGACAGAGATCCACTGCGCGGCACCTTCTTGCCTGATTTCCCGTAACTGATGCAGTTCGAGCACTGGCCATATGGCCAATGGTTTGCTAGCTGGAAAGCATCAGGTTGGACGTTTATTACCTCTTGTGAATCGACTTCTTCTTCAGGCCCTCATTCTTCTCTGCGTCAGTTCGCCTATTTTAGCCGATGATTCTGCCCCACGGTACTTCAGTGCTAAACCCGGTGCTTTAGTCAAAGCCAAAGCGCGACTCGCTGCCGGTGACAAACAGCTCGCCAAAGCACTCAAAAAGCTCGTCGCCGATGCGGACAAGGCATTGGCCGAAGCGCCGCCTTCTGTGACGAGCAAAGAGAAGCTCCCACCCAGCGGTGATAAGCATGACTACATGAGCATCGCTCCGTACTTCTGGCCGAATCCGGATACGAAGGATGGGCTACCTTATGTTCGTCACGACGGTAAAGTGAACCCCGAGAGCCGTGATCCAAAAGCGAATGACAGCCCGGCCATCAAGATCATGGGCGACAATGTCGAGACCCTCGCGCTGGCCTATTTCTTCACTGGCAACGAAGCCTACGCCGAAGGTGCCGCTAAAGTGGCCCGCACCTGGTTCCTCGATCCCGCCACGCGGATGACTCCGCACTTGAAGTATGCACAGGCCATCATCGGCGTGAATGATGGTCGTGGCACCGGTATCCTAGAGGCGCTTAATCTTTCGGTTGCTGTGGATGCGCTCGGCCTGCTCGCCGACTCGAAAGCCTGGCCCAAGGCTGATCAAAAGGCTCTCAAGGAATGGCTTCGCACCTATCACGATTGGCTGATTCAGAGTGATGCCGGTAAAGATGAGAATAACGCCAAAAACAATCACGGCACTTTCTACGATGTGCAAGCTGTGCGCATCGCATTGGTGATTGGTCGCCTTGATCCGGCCAAGCGTATCCTTGAAGAAGCCAAGCAACGCCGCATTGCTGTGCAGATCGATCCTGAAGGCAAACAACCGCTCGAACTCGACCGCACCACCTCCTTCAGTTACTCGCGCTTCAATCTTTTTGCCCTCACTGAACTCGCAACGCTCGGAGAGCATGTCGGAGTCGATCTATGGAACTTCACCACCGATGATGGTCGCAGCATTCGCAAAGCCATCGATTACATGCTGCCCTATGCAGACGTGCCGCCAAAACCCTGGCCGTTACCACAAATCAAAGACAAGCATGAATCCGAATTCATGCCGATCTTTCGTCTGGCCACCTTGGCTTATGGTGGGGATGCTTATGAGACCATCATCGTAAAGTATGAGGACGCTTCCAGCAAGCGCTTCCAGCTGCTCTTTGTGAAGTGAGCTAGCCTTTAGACCTGAACGTGACGCGCCTGACGGCGGGCTGCACGCAGCGCAGCAGGTTTCTCAGTAGAAGAGGTTTTACCACGCAGGCTCAGCGCCTCGCGACTTGGCGTGCGATGCCAATCGGTTTCTAAAGTCGTCGCCGCCAGCTCACGATCCATACCACTTTCCTGAATCAGGAAGTCAAAAAGACTCTGGGCGATGACTGGCAGAGCGATCATGTGCGTGCGTCGTAGCGTGCGGTGCAGCCAATCGCTGAAGCGCAGAAACTCATGGAACGGAGAGGCCTCATCTCGCCAAAGAAGTTGAAGCGTGCCGGTGAAGTTGCCGCTATTGGCCACGATATCCCAGTAGCGGGCAAAGCGCCTCATGCGCTGCATTTCCGGGAATGAAATATCGCGTGTGGATAAAATCTCATACGGAGGATGTGGTGCATACACCATGCGATATTCGTCATCGTGCCGGACGATGGGCGTGCCGCGCAGGCGCTTCAGGATGCCGACTTGAATTTCCTGCGGGTTGAGCTTCACCAGTCGATCAAAGCCACGTCCAAAACTTTCGATTCCCTCCCCAGGCAGACCGACAATCAGATCTGCATGAATGTGTACCCCCGTTTCTTCTCTTAGAAATCGGAAGTTATCTTCCAAGCGATCCAGATTCTGACGGCGGCTGATGTTTTTTGACGTGGCATCATCAAAGGTCTGGATGCCTACTTCAAACTGCACCGCGCCTGGCGGGAATTGTTTGATCAGTGCACGCAATTGCTCCGGAAGACGATCAGGCACCATTTCAAAATGTAAAAAGAGGCCCTCATGCCAGCGATCCAGGAAGAATTGCAAAATGCCCATGCTCGTCGGCAAATGCAGATTGAAGGTGCGATCCACAAACTTGAATTGCTTGACTCCACGGTCCAGCAGGCGCTGCATCGAGGCCAGGAAAGCCTCTGTGTTAAAAGCCCGCACCGGTATGTCTAGCGATGACAAACAGAACTCACAAGTGAAGGGGCAGCCACGTGACGCCTCGACGTAGATCACTCGGTTGGCTAAATCATCGTCGGTGTAGAGCTCGTAGGGAGATGCCAGATTGTTCAGCGCTGGCAAATCAGCGGCCATGATGTGAGGCAGACACTCTTGGCTGCTTTCTGAAGGCGCACTGACGGAAGTGTCTGGATCTCGAAGCAGCTCACGACAGACTTGAGCAAATTTCACATCGGCCTCACCCGTGATCACATGATCAGCCAAGGCCACAATTGTTTGCCCCTCGGTTTCGTAAGACACCTCTGGCCCACCTAGAATGATGATTAGCTCTGGTCGGATGCGTTTCAATACGGCCACCACCTCCGTCGTCTGCTCGACATTCCAAATGTAAACACCAAAGCCAACAATGCGCGGCTCATGCAGTAAGATCGCTTCCACAATCTCCAGCGGCTGCTGATTGATGATGAATTCTGCTATGCACGCGCGCTCCCGCATTTCCCCGAGATTCGCCATGAGATAGCGCAGCCCGAAAGAGGCGTGAATGTATTTAGCATTGAGCGTGGCGAGAACGATATCCGGCATGAACCTGCACGGTGGCGGCTTCATGTGACCGTGCAACTGCCAAGTCAAAGCTACTGAGCCTGCCGTTGCCTAGTCTGCATCAGGATGATGGTCCCGACGCAATTAAACCTACTTTTTCCCCTTCTTGCCGCTTCGTTTATCCGCATTGCCTTCCATGAGATCAGGAAGGGGGAGGTAATCCCAGTCGAGAATCATTTTTTCGGCCAACGCAGCCCGCAGTTCGCGTTCGATCTTGGTGAGTTCGGGTTTGCCACTGAGGTTGTTCAGCTCGGAGGGGTCGGCTTCGAGGTCGTAGAGTTCATAAACCCGGCGAGGTGCGGTGAAGTAGGTGGCTACCATGCCGGGCGGGAGTTTACCAGCGGCGTTGGCTTCCTGCATCTGCTTCCAGGCCTGGCCTCCGGCGGAATCGACGGGCGAATATGGGATCCAAGGGGTGCAGTTGTAGATGAATTTGAAGCGATCACTGCGCACGGCACGGGCGAGGTCGTAACCGGCATTCGTCATGTCGGCCTGCACCGGCGCGGAGCCGTGTGGACCACGCTCGACGAAGAGGTGCTTTCTTGGGGTGTGCGTTTCTCCTTTGAGTAGGGGCAGAAAGCTCACGCCACTCATTTTCGAGCCTGCTTCGAGGCCTGCAGCAGCGAGCAGCGTGGGCGCGAGATCTTCGGCGCTGATGAGTGCACGCGAATCGCCGCCGGGCTTCACCACTCCGGGCCAGCGGACGAGGAAGGGTACGTTTGAGCCGGGATCATAGAGGGAGCCTTTGCCGTGAGGCATGGCCATGCCGTTGTCGCCACAGAAAACGATGATCGTGTTGTCCATGAGGTTGCGCTTTTTCAGCTCTTCAAGCACGCCCGCGATGGTGCGGTCCACGCGGTTCACCTCGGCGCAGTAGTCAGCAAGTTGCTCTCGCACGCCGGGCAGATCAGGCCAATGCGCGGGCACTTTGAGTGAAGCTGGATCAGGCCGAAACTCGGCGGGAGCATTCCAGGCGTGATGCGGATCGCTAAAGTTTGCCCACATGAAGAAAGGCTTGTCCGCAGGCTTCTTGTCGAGAAACGTGGCAACTTGTCCGGCCACTTCGGGGTCAGGGCAATTGTTCAGCGAGTCCACGCGGTCGATGAAGGTCTTTAACTGATGCTCTTCGAAGACATTTGCGGCTCCTTGGCCGATTTTTGTGGCTCCATCGAGATGGAAACTGCGTCCGCAGATGCCAGTGTAATAGCCGCCTTGATCACGAAGCAGTTCCGGCAGCGTGATTTCATCACGCGGAAGTGGTGCGGAAAATCTCGTCATGCGTGCAGCCACAGGCGAGCGCCCCGTCATCAGTGTGGCCCGTGAGGGCACGCACTGCGGTGCACCCGTGAAGAAGCGGTGGAACTTCATGCCCTCTGCCGCGATTTGATCCAGCGTCGGTGTTTTGACGTTCATATCGCCGTAAGCACTCAGAAAGGGATAGCTATGGTCGTCGCTGAGCAGGAACAAGATGTTAGGGCGCTGCTCTGCAGCAAATGACGAATGACTAAATCCGAATGACGAAAAAAATAGGACGCTGAGCAGGGACTTCATAAGGCGATGAAACGCTGAGCTGACAGCCATGTTTCACCAAGGTTTCGATCCATTACGAATCACCACACTGGGCGAGCATGGCAAAGTACTGAAGGGACGCGGTGAACTTCATGAGATCAGAAATTCTAGTGTAGGTCTGCACAATGTCGGCTCACTTATTTTGTTGAGGCAACGAATGGAAGGAGATGTCTCATTTAAACGTTCAATGAACTACATGAAAACAAGACTGACTCACTGGCTCATCGTCCCAGCACTGTTTTTGAGCGCTTTTTTTACGCTCTCTGCTGAAACTGTAGAAGCAAAACCCAAAGCGAAGGCATCAGTGCCATTTTTCATTCCTCCCGATGTGAATGGGTTAAAGACGATCATTGCACCTCCAGTTAAAACCAAGGCGATTAAAGTGGCGATCTTTGACGGCAAAGGAGCACCCAGTGATGGAATCGAAAATGTCAGTGGTCGAATCAAGTCTATCCCCGAGGCGACGGTGACTCGCGTAAGGGCTGAGGATTGGGCGACGATTGACTTGAAGCAGTTTGATGTGGTGGCTTTTTCCGGTGGTTCAGGCAGTCAGCAGGCAGAAGCCCTCGGCGAGGCAGGGCGAAACAATGTGCGTGAATACATTCGTGGTGGTGGTGGTTATGTCGGCGTTTGCGCTGGGGCTTATCTTGCCTGCTCAAATTTTAAGTGGGGTCTCGGCATTTTGAATGCCAGCACGGTTTCCAGCAAATGGCAGCGCGGCAGGACCTTCCTGGATATTGAAGTCACGCAAGATGGCCAGAAACTTTTGGGAGACATTCCAGGCACTTTTAAAGTCCGTTATGCCAATGGACCCGTCATCAAGCCAGCTGAACGCAGAGATATCCCAGCCTACACGACCATCTCGGTGTTTAGATCAGAGATTGCTCTGAATGGCTCACCTGCGGGTGTGCAGGTGAATTCACCTGCACAGGCTTTGGGCACCTTTGGCAAAGGCCGTGTTTTCATCTCCAGTCCACATCCAGAAAACACGCCCGGCTTAGAGCATCTCATACCTCGTGGTGTGCTTTGGGCGGCTGGCGTGAATGCACCGTGATTAAAAGATCCGGATTGATAGGGCTGCAACCAACGCTGGCTTTTTGTCGTCCGGGGCAAATTTGGCCAAACTGGAGATTGATGCGGCGCTGTCTGATCCGACAATCAAAGGCGTTGCCGATGTTGCACCGGTGGTTGTCCAGTAGTTGTCAGGTTTGGCCTGTGAGATTATCGGGATAACTGAGGGAAGATCAGCCCACCGAGCAGATACCAACGGCTTGTTTGAGGGACGCGAGTTTGTCGGGACGGGCGGGGATGAATTCTTGGCCGAGGTAGCCGGTGTAGCCAGTTTCTTGAATGGCTTTGATGATGGCTGGGTATTGTAATTCTTGGGTCTCGTCGATCTCTGCACGCCCAGGAACGCCGCCGGTGTGGTAATGGGCAAAGTGGGCGTGATGTTTGCGGATGGTGGCAATCACGTCGCCTTCCATGATCTGCATGTGATAGATGTCGTAGAGCAGCTTGAAGTGCGGGCTGCCGAGTTTTTCGCATAAGGCTACGCCCCAAGCGCTGTGGTCACACATGTAGTCGGGGTGATTCACTTTGCTGTTGAGCAGTTCCATGACCAGGGTGATGCCTAGCTTTTCAGCCATTGGAAGCAGGCGTTTCAGACCGATAACGCAGTTGTCTAAACCTTGTTCCTCGCTCATGCCATCACGATTGCCGCTGAAGCAGATGACTTGCTTAAATCCTGCTTCGGCACTGATCTTCAAAAGAGGTTCATAGGCCTGGATGAGCAGGTCATGATTCTCCAGACGATTGAAGCCATGGGGAATGCTGCCGATCTTTTTACCATCAGGACTCATGGCGGTGGGGTAGCTCACCATGGCGCAGTGCAGGCCATGTTTTTTCATGGTCGGGAAGTCAGGTGGATCGAGCAGTTCGATGGACTCTAAACCGATCTGTTTGGCTGCGAGGCACATGGCCTCAAGCGAGATGTCTTTGTAGCACCACTTGCAGACGGAGTGCCTGACTTTCCCTGCCACGGCATCCGCGGCTTGGAGTTGCTGCTGGAGCAGGGCGGTTATGGCGGCCACGCTGGTGCCAGCGGTGAGCGTGCGGGTCAAAAAGTCACGTCTTGGCAGGGAATTGAGCTTCATTTGTAAAGTCTAGCGGGTTCCCTGAAATGATGCCAAGCCTGATCTACTGATCCGCACAAATAAAACAGGGCTACCCTTTGGAGGGCAGCCCTGTTTCAAAATGAACGATGAACTTGAATTAAGCAGCAGCGTTGACGTAGTCGATAGCGGCGCGGCAGATTTCCCAGAAGCTTCCAGGCTCCATGCTGGCTCCGCCGACGAGGGCTCCATCCACATCTTTTTGGCTGATGAGTTCAGCCATGTTGTTTGGCTTGACGCTGCCACCGTATTGGATGCGGAGTTTCTGCGCGGTGTCTTCGCCGAACATGTCGGTCAGCACGCTGCGGGTGAAAGCATGGGCTTCCTGAGCCTGCTCAGGGCTGGCAGTGCGGCCTGTGCCGATCGCCCAGACGGGCTCATAAGCGATGACGCAATCCAGCACGCGACGTGCGCCGACTTCAGCGAGGGACTCGCGTAGCTGGCTTTCCAGGACTTTTTCGATCAGGCCGCCATCACGCTCTTCGAGAGTTTCTCCGATGCAGAGGATGGGCAGCAGGCGGGCTTCGAGGGCGGCTAGGACCTTGGCATTGATGATGGCGTTGGTCTCACCATAGATGCTGCGGCGCTCACTATGTCCCAAAATGACATGCTTGCAGCCGCAGTCGATGATCATGCGAGCGCTGATTTCACCAGTGTAAGCTCCAGCTGGGTGCTGGCTCATGTTTTGGGCAGCGAGCTCGACGTTTTCCTCACGGGCGTTTTGAAGAACTTCCTGAGCTTTGCAAAGGCTGACAAAAGGAGGAGAAACGACGATTTGAACAGGGCACTTTTCAGGCACGAGACGGGCGAAGGCACGGAGGAAGTCATCCGTCTCCTGCGGGGTCATGTGCATTTTCCAGTTGGCGGCGATGATAGGCTTACGCATAGATTTTTGGGGGAGGTTTACAGTTGTTTGCGATGGTTGGCTATTGTTTGCAGTGGTTTTCAGAAGGGCCAGTTTGCGAGGTGACCGCAAAACAATGCAAACTTCGGTGCTTATTTTTCCTGTAGGCAGGCGACACCTGGTAGGACTTTGCCTTCGAGGAGTTCGAGGCTGGCGCCACCGCCGGTGGAGATGAAGGTCATTTTGTCGGCCAGGCCGGCTTTCTTCACAGCTTTCACACTGTCGCCACCACCGATGATGGTTTTTGCGGCGGTGTTTTCAGCGATGGCTGCGGCGACGTCGAAGCTGCCTTTGGCGGATTCTTTGATCTCAAAGACGCCCATGGGACCGTTCCAGATGACAGTCTTGGCTTTGGCGATTTCAGCGGCGAAGAGCTTCACAGATTCTGGGCCGATATCCACACCTTCCCAGCCGTCTGGGATGTTCTCGTTGACGCCGGTGTACTTGGTATTGCCGAGCTTCTTGGCATCAAAGTCAAAGGCATCGGTAATCATGGCATCCACAGGGATGAGCAGATTCACGCCAAGCTTCTTGGCCTTATCGATTGCAGCCTGGGCGATTGGCTCCCATTCAGGTTTGTAGAGGCTCTTACCGATGGTGATGCCTTGGACGAGTTTGCGGAAGGTGTAGGCCATGCCACCACCAATGATGATGGTGTCGGCTTTTTCCAGGAGGCGATTGATGACCTCAATCTTATCATTCACCTTGGCTCCGCCGAGGATGACGACAAACGGACGCTCTGGGTTTTCCAGTTCGTCGTGCAGATAGGTCAGCTCTTTTTCCATCAGCAAACCGGACACAGCAGGCAAGTAGTCGGCGACGCCAGCGGTGGAGCTGTGGGCGCGGTGGGCTGAGCCAAAAGCGTCATTGACGAAGATTTCAGCAAGATCGGCAAGACCCTTGGCGAGTTCGGCATCGTTCTTTTCTTCACCAGCATGGAAGCGGGTGTTTTCCAGCAGCAAGACGCCACCAGCAGGCAGGGCGAGTGCTTTGGCCTTGGCGGATTCGCCAATGGTTTCATCTGAAAATTCAACAGGGCGTCCGAGCAAGGCACTTAGAGCTGGGGCTACGGGAGCGAGGGATTGTTTAGGGTCACGCTGACCTTTTGGACGGCCCAAATGGCTGCAAAGGATGACTTTGGCACCTTTTTCGATCAGGTAGTTCAGGGTAGGCAGAGTCTCCTGAATACGTGTGGCATCTGTGATGACCATGCTGCCGTCTTTTTCATCCAGCGGGACGTTGAAGTCCACACGGACTAGGACGCGTTTATTACTCAGTTCGATGTCGCGGATGGTCTTTTTGGGCATGGCGGTGGGGGATGGGGCGAATAAGCCTGAATCAGGCGGGCGAAATGAGTAGCACAGAGCGTGCTAGGCGCTCGTGAAATTTTTCACAAGGTTGTTGCTCGGTCGGATTCTTTTGGGTTTTGTCGATTTCCGAATTCTCAAAATCAATGGATTAGAACGCAAAAAGGCCCGGAGCCGAAGCGCCGGGCCTATGAGATGGCATCAGTTAAGATTATTGAAACTCAAGGCAGACACCTTCCTTGGTGCTGCGCGCAAAGAGATGATTGTAGGCCAGCACGGGATAGCTCCAAACTTTGCCATCCAGCACGTCATCACGTTTTAGTTCGACGTATTTTTCCGAGTTGGCTTCGACGATGACGACTTCGCCTTTGTCACTCAGGGCGATGACTTTATCATCGGCGAGAATGACTTGGCCTGGGCCAAAGCCAGCCTCTTTCCAGATGTCTTTGCCGGTTTTGATATCCACACAGGCAAGAGGTCCTGCGCCATATTCTTTGAAGCTGAACATGCCATAGAGAAAGCCGTCTTTCACGACTGGGGTGCTCCAGTGATTGAAGCACTCGTTTTCACGGCGCCAGATCTGCTCAGCTTTAAGGTCGTTACCGCTTTTGCTGATTTTGAAAGCACCTGCACCCACGCCGTAACCCGCAGAGCAATACACGATGTCTTCATAAACGACAGGGCTAGCAGCGGTGGAGACTTTGAAGGGGAAATCGCCGCGCCAGAGGATCTTGCCATCGGCTGGCGTCACGGCTACGAGACCGACCTGGGTAAAGAAGATGCACTGATGCACACCCTGAATGTCAGCGATTACTGGCGTGGCATGGGTCATTTTATCGTCCTCACCTTTCCACAAAACTTTGCCTGTGGTCTTGTCGAGACCCAGCAGTCCTTGGCCAGCGCCACCGCCGCACATGAGGAGCACATTTCCGTCGATAACTGGGGAGGCTGCATTTTGCCATTTGATCTGCACTCCGGCATTTTCCTTCATGACGTCGCGGTTCCAGACTGGCTTACCGGTGGCAGCTTCAAAGCAGAAGACACCGAGATTGGCATCAATCGCATAAACTTTATCACCATCTACGACAGGTGTGGAGCGTGGGCCGTCGCCGCCTTTGTTATCATTCGCGCCAGCATCGCCACCGCCGTCGTATTTGCCGATCACGGTGAGGGGCTTGGACCAGAGTTCCTTGCCATTTTTGACATCCAGGCAGACGAGAACTTCACCCGTATTGCCATCTGTCTCGCCGGTGACGATGGTGAAAGCCTTGGCACCAGCGACTGTGAATGAGCTGAAGCCTGAAGGGGTATCTGTTTTCCAGAGCGTTTTAATTTTCGCGCTCTTCCAGTTGCTCACTTTCGGAGCGGCGGCAGAGCCATCATTGTTGGGCCCGCGGAACTTGCCCCATTCTGTAGGAGCGGCGGATTGAGCCGAAAGACTGGCCGCTGTCAGAAGCGAGCCACCAAAGAGGGCAAACGTGATACGAGTCATAGTGATAATAAACTGGGGCTCCTTTAACGAGAAGTCCGGCCACAGTCTTGCGAAACCGATGCCGCAAGCAATCAAAACCTATGGCGTTACGATCACTTGGCTGAATGGGGCTGCTTGTTCCCGATTGTATTTTAGGATATTGAATGAACTTTCTCCGGCGAAAGTCCGTCTATTCTGGCCATGAAAATCAACACACTGCTTTTGACCTTACTCGTCGGCTCTACGCTGCATGCTGAGCAGTGTCTGGTGATCGGGGATAGTTTGAGCAAAGAGTATGAGCTTGAGTTTCCGGCCTTGTACCCACGTAATCGAGACGCCTGGGACTCGCGGAATTGGGCAGAGCTTTTGCATGAGAATCGCAAAGCTTGGTTTGATCTCGGTAAATGGAGCGGATTCGCTGATCCACGGCTGGTTGGTCATGAGCATAACTGGGCCTTTCCTGGGGCAACGACTTCTAAGATCAAAGGTGAACTGAGCAGTTGGCGCAATGTCTGGTGGACACGCGAGCTCCAGGGCCAAGTTCGCAGCGCTGCGGAGCGCGTGGTTATCTTTGCGGGTGGCAATGACGTGGATAGCTACTACCCAGCCCTTTATAATGGTGCTGCCTCTGCCAAATACATCAATGCGACCCGAGACAACCTCAGGTTCATCGTGGACTACGTGCGCAAGGTGAAGGGAACGATCCCCATCGTGTTAGTCTCTGTGCCCCATGTCGGCTGCACACCCGACATTCAGAAAGCACATCCGACGGATCCGGTGAAAACCCAGCGCGTCACAGCTGCTCTGGATTCGCTGAATGCTCAGTTGGCCTTATTTGCCAAACAGCGCGGTATCGCCTTCGTGCCAGGTGTTTATGAACTGACAAAGTCGCTAATCACGCAACCACTGCGTATTGGTGGGATGACTTTCATTAGCCAAGCCGATGCTGATTCGCGCCCCGAGTATCTTTTTTCAGGGGACGGCTTTCACCCAAACACTTGTGCTCACGCTAAGATCGCCCAAATGATTATCGAGGCTTTTAGAACTCGGTATCCGGCCAGCAATATGACGCCCTTGGGAGATGCGGAGATCCTGCAAACGGTTTTAAAGTAGCTCTTTCTTCTCGGGTAAGATTTGAGGCTTGCACAGGCGGGGCTTGATTGCTCTCCAAAGTAGCGCTTTTAGAGCAGCGCATGAAGCTCATTATCTTCGATCTCGAAACAACCGGACTGTCTCCTTATCATAACGAGATCATTCAGATCGCGGCTCTCAAGGTCAGGGTCGGTGCGTGGGAGGATGGGGAGACTTTTGATACCTTTGTGCGTCCTCAGCATCGAGTGCCTAGCTTCATCACAGGTCTGACAGGCATTACCCAATCCCAAGTAGCGCAGGCACCCACGCCAGTCGAAGCGCTGAAAGCCTTTTCCCAGTTCATTGGGGATGATGCCATCATGATCGCTCATAATGGTCCTGGTTTTGATATGCGCTTCATTGCCGAAAACTGCACCCGCCATGGATTGCCTGTCCGCGAAACGAGAATGCTGGATTCTCGGGCGTTTTCTCGGAAAATATGGGGCGGACGCAGCGGCCACGGACTCGACCCGATTCTGCATCGACTGGGCCTTTCCTCGGACGGTGTGAAAAGACACGATGCCCGAGGTGATGTGCATTTGCTGGCTCAAGCCGTGCGGAAAATGTGGGGGCAACTTGTCCCTGATTTTCAAACTTGTCCCGTGGATATCAAGGTGGGTGTGATTCCAGCCGTTTTTTGATCGAGCTCTCCATTACCGCCCCTTGCTCAGGCGGTGGTGCTGCTTACCGTCTGCCGCCCCATGGCTGACTCTTTTGTACATCTCCACCTTCATTCCGAGTACTCGCTCCTCGACGGCGCGGTCCGTCTGGACGACCTTGTGAAGCGTGCTGGAAAGTTAGGAATGCCGGCGGTAGCAGTCACGGATCATGGTAATCTTTATGGTGGGATCGACTTCTACATGGCGGCGAAGAAGGCCAAAATTAAGTCCATTCTAGGCTGTGAGGTGAATTTGGCCGTGGGCTCCATGCGTGAGCAAAAGGACGTGCAGGGCCGCAAACGCGAGTCTCATCTCACCTTGTTGGCTTCGAGTAACGAGGGATATGAGAATCTTTCTCGCATTGTCACGGAAGCTCACCTTTTCGGTAACTGGGATGTGCCACGTATCGACAAGGATCTTTTGCGTAAGCATAGCAAAGGCCTGATCTGTCTGAGTGGCTGCCTCAAAGGCGAGATCAATGAGCTCATACTGACCGATCGGAAAGATGAGGCCGAGAAAAGTTTGCAGGAATTCCGAGACATCTTCGGGCCTGAGAATTTTTATTTGGAGCTCATGGATCACGGCATGGAGCAACAGCGGGTGGTCACACGCCAGCTGCTGGAGTGGGCCCCCAAGTATGGTTTAAAAACCGTGGCCACGAATGACGTGCATTTCATGGATCGGGATGACCATGAGAGTCATGACATCATGATCTGCATCGGCGGCGGTGCCAACGTGCATGACATGAATCGTGTCACTTACTCACCGGAAGTTTACTTCAAGACGGCAGAGGAAATGCGGACACTTTTTCGCGAGATTCCTGAGGCCTGCGATAACACGCTGGAGATCGCAGATCGTTGTAATATCGACATCCGACTAGACTCGACCAGCATTGATCGTTACCCGCAATACAAACCGCCAGGTGGCGAGGATCGAAACGAGTATTTGCGTCATCTTTGTGAGGAAGGCCTCATTCGCCGCTATGGCCGTGATCGCGCGCTGAATGACGAAGCTTTGCGCAAGCGCATGGATTATGAGTTGGCTTTGCTGGCAGAAAAGAACTTCACCAGTTACTTCCTCATTGTTTGGGATTTCATCAATTGGGCCCGTGAAAATGGCATCCCGGTAGGCCCAGGACGTGGTTCTGCTGCTGGTTCTGTAGTCGCCTATGTGCTTGGCATCACAGACATTGACCCGCTTCGTTTTGAGCTGGTGTTTGAGCGTTTCTTGAATCCAGAGCGCGTTAGCCCGCCGGATATCGACATCGACTTTTGCCAGACTCGACGCGGCGAAGTGATCGAGTATGTACGACAGAAATACGGCGACTTGAGTGTCAGTCACATCATCACCTTTGGCACCATGGGAGCCAAGTCAGTGGTGCGTGACGTCGGTCGTGTTCTGGGCTGGAGTTACGGGGATGCGGACCGTCTTTCCAAGATGATCCCCACGGAGCTGAACATCACTCTCGCTGGCGAGGATAAGGTGGATAAGGCCACTGGGAAAAAGGTCCATATCGACGGAGCGATCGATAAGAATCCCGATCTCAAAAAGTACATCGAGGAAGACAGCAATGCCCAGGAACTCTGGAAGCATGCGCTCTTTCTAGAAGGCATCACACGCGGCACCGGAATTCACGCGGCCGGTGTCGTTATCGGAGATCGACCTCTTTATGATTTCATCGCTCTGACGCGCGGGAATGAAGGGGAAATCGTTTCCCAGTTTGCCATGAAGCCGCTCACTGAGCTGGGCATGTTGAAGATGGACTTTTTGGGTCTGAAGACACTCACTGTGATTCATGAGGCAGAGCAGTGGGTGCAAAAACGAGTGCCCGGATTCAACACCGGTGATGCGCCACTTGATGACGTCAAAACCTTCGACATGCTGCAAAAGGGCGAAACGGTCGCTGTGTTCCAGATGGAATCTGGCGGCATGGTCAATACCTGTAAGCAGCTAGGCCCAGATAAGATCGAAGAAATCATCGCTATTTTGGCCCTGTATCGACCAGGGCCGATGCAATTTATTCCTGATTTCATTGCTCGTAAAAAAGGGTTGGAGCAGGTCGAGTATCCGCATCCGTTGCTGGAAAAGATCGCCAAAGAAACGTACGGGATTTTAGTTTACCAGGAGCAGGTGCAGCAAGCTGCCAACGTGCTGGCTGGATTCAGTCTGGGCCAGGCTGACTTACTACGCCGCGCCATGGGTAAGAAGGATTTGGCGGAGATGGCGCGCCAGCGTATCGCTTTCGTCGAAGGCTGTAAGACGACCAATGACATCGGTGATAAGCAGGCTAATGCCGTTTTCGATTTGCTCGAAAAATTTGCGCAATACGGCTTCAATAAATCTCACTCGGCCGCTTATGGGATCGTTACGTATCGCACCGCTTATTTAAAAGCGAATTTCCCGGTCGAATTCATGGCTGGAGTGCTCAGCCTGGAGATTAGCAATACCGATAAAATTGCCAATTTCGTCAGTGAATGTCAGCGCATGGGCATCGTGATTTTGCCGCCAGACATCAATCGCTCCCTGTTGAAGTTTTCACCCGAACGCACGGCTAAAAAAACGCGCCAAAATACCGAGTCGGGAGATGAGGGTCGCGCTTTGGCCGAAGATGAACCGAATGCGATCCGCTATGGTTTAAGCGCCATTAAAAACGTCGGTGAAGGGGCCATGGCAGCAGCTATTGAGGAGCGCACAAAGAGCGGCCCCTTTAAGTCGCTGGAAGACTTCGCAGCGCGCATGGATTCCCGTTCAGTGAACAAAAAAATGCTGGAAGCATTGGTAAAGTCGGGTGCCTTTGATTTCACCAAACAGGATCGTGCGGCCATGTTTGCTAAGTTGGAGCAAGTGCTGGCCTCAGCTGCGTCCATGCAGAAGGATAAAAAAGCAGGGCAGGGCGGGCTCTTTGATGATTTTGCCATGGCTCCGCCCAAGAAAGCGGCTGCCCAAGTTCGCGTGGAACCTTGGACCATGGATGAAGTCCTTGGCTTTGAAAAAGAGCTTCTTGGATTCTATGTGAGTGGTCATCCGCTGGACAACTTCCGTGGCCATTTTGATTCTTCCAAGATCACTAAAATCGTGGCTCTTGATGAGGTGGACGTCAGTGCGAAACCTCAGACGGTTTTCATTGTCGGCATCATCAACACCATGGAGGTGAAGTACTCGAAGAAAGACAATCGCCCCTTTGCCACCTTCACCTTTGAAGACTTCACAGCTCAGATCGAGATGATGGCTTGGAGTGAAGAGTATGAGAAATTCAAAGAGATCTTAAAGGTCGGCAGTGTTTTAGGTCTCCGCTGCCGCTGCATGAAAGATCAGCGCACGGAGGGAAATCGACTGACCCTGAGCGATGCCAAGGAACTCACTCCCAAAAAAGCCCGCGATCCAAACTCTGCTACGACCGTTGCGGTGAAGCCTGTCATAGCGCCAGCACCTCCGAAACCGCTGCTGCTGCGCCTGGATTGTCGGCGACATAGCCAGATCGACTTGGATCGTATTCACGAAGTGCTCACGCAACATCCAGGTGATTTGCAGGTGTTCTTTGAGTTCAGCTACAATGGTGGCAGCAAGGTGCGCATGCAGGCTGGTGACGAGTTCCGCGTTTCTCAGACGAAGGACTTGGTCTCCGCACTGATGGTCTGGCTTTGATCCGAACTCAAGCCAGTGCCTGGAGGCGCTCGAGCTCATCCAGCAGAATGCTGTAGCGCTTTTCTAACTTTGGTTCGGAGAGGATTTGTTCCAGATGCTCAGACTCTCTGACAAAATGATAGCAAAGGATGTCACAGGCGCGATCTGCACATTTCATCTCAGCCAAGGCTAGGCGCAGCGAGTTCATGGAATCACCGGTCTCAGCTGTCGGCGGTGGCAGTAGTTCTAAGGCACGTGCCTTTAAAGCCTCAAGTTCGGTTAAACACGAATCTGTCAACGTCGGGATCTCCTCAATCGTGGCGATACGAAAAGGCTCATGCTGTTCCCAGCCTGTAAAACGAATGCGAGAAATACCATACAGCATGACGTGAGAGGTGCCGTCTTCCTGCTTCTTACAAGCGCGCACTAAACCTGCGGTGCTGACTGACAGAAGCTTTCCATCTGAAATGGTGCCTACACAAAACATCCGACTGGTGGTGAGAGCATGTTCGAGCATGTCACGGTAACGCTGCTCAAAAATGTAGAGAGGCAGGAAGCACCCGGGCAGCAAGTAGCACTCCTCTAGCACGATCATGCCAATCGTGTCTGGTAAAGTAATGCTGACTTGGGATGAGGAGGATTCCATGGGCAATGTAATCTTTACGAGCCAAAAGGTAAAAGCGCTCCATTCGTTTTGCTTTAAATGAAAATCGTCTGTCAAAAGCCCAGGCTGAGTCACTCACAAGCCTAGCATCGAGATGACCGACTCACGTTTGAGTCGAAGCTCACGCCATTCGTGGTCAAAGGCGCTGCCACCGACGATGCCGCATCCCGAGGGCAGCTGGGCTTCAGCGCCTAACCATGAAATTCCGCGGATCGATACGACCATGTGGCACAGGTGCGAGTCCCCAGGCTCGACGAATCCAAACGGAGCGCCGAAGAAATTGGGGACGCGTAACTGAGTGCGGTATTCTTTGAGGCGTTGCAGCCAAGTATCCTCACGCGGCAGGCAGCCGACCGCTGGGGTGGGATGCAGTTCGCGGACAAGTGTGTCGGGATCGGCTTCGGCGCTGAGTTTGACCGTGAGATTGGACTGAAAATGCAGAAGCTTGGATGTATGGCAGAGGTCTCGTGGCTCGCGGTTGACTTCTCCGAGGGGGCTGAGTTGATCCTGCAGGTAACGGACCACAATTTCATGTTCGTCGATTTCCTTGACGTCTTGAAGAAAAGCCTCGTGCGCCCCAGGTTTTGCGGTGCCAGCCAGCGCCATGGTCTCAACCTGATGATCTTTGGACCGGAAAAGCAACTCAGGCGTGGCTCCGAGAAAGCCCTGATTACCTTCGATCCTAGCGTAGCCCCAGGTGTTGGATGGCGCATTCATGATGCGGTCGAGTAGGCAAATCGGATCACCCGAGACGATGGTGCCGCGCTCAGTTAGCACCGGGACCATTTTTACCAGTCGCTTGGCCAGGACTTCCCGGCGGATGCGCCGGAAAGCCATCTTAAACCACTCCGTTGCAGGCTTTGCCCACTGGATGAATGGAGCCTCGGCAGTATTAAAACTAGCGCTTTGGGAAAGTCGCGCAGAATCGACCTGCTCCAGCTTGGTGGGAACTTTCCAGGGCTTCGGATCGGAAAGATCAAAGTCGTTGATGTAAAAAGCGCCTCCCGTACTAGGCATGTGCGCCAAGGACTCAAAAGGTCCGTGGCCGATCCAGGCCCGTCCGTCGGGCAGCCTAAAAAATGCGATGTCTGTCATGCGTGAGGGAGGTCATAGTGAAACGCATGAAGTCGGGTGCAAGGATACGCTGATTGATTTCATTGTTTGATTTTCGCGATCTGTGGCATGATCTGAAAGTTATGCGCCTGACTCATTTTGCTTTTGCCCTCACTTTTCTCCTCCTTTGCCTCACCAGTTACCTAGCCTGGGAGGGGCAGGCGGCCAAGCGTGGTGCTTTGGAAGAGCTTGAATTCAGAAAGAAAAAGCAGGCAGCAGAGGCCATGGCCTCCCCTGAAGCCAGCCGCATGATGCCACTACCCACAGTGCCTGCGGCCTCCATCAGCCCACCGGCACCAGGGACGATCTCCCGCACCGCGCCCGATCCCATGGCTGGTGCCAGTGCGCTGCCTGGTGGCGGTCTGACTGTGCCAAAGACGGTGCTGGCAGCTGAAGCCGCAGGGATCAATACCAATACCATGACGCCTTTGCAGAAGCAGGTTCAGGATGCCAAGCCAATCGCGAAAGTGAAAACGATTGTGAAAGAACAAGGTTTCGTGATCATTGACGCAGGCTCAAAGCAGGGCATCACCAAAGGCCTGCTTTTCGACATCCGCCGCGCCAATGCCGTGCTGGCCAAGGTTCGAGTGACGGAAACCATTGAGGAAAATGAAGCCGTCGCTGATCTCGATCTCGCGTCGATTCCAACCGGAGTCACGATCGAGCCAGGGGACGAAATTATCCAGCCGGTCGGACGCTGATGGCCCGCATTCGTTTGGACTTAGCACTGGTGCAGCGTGAGCTGTGCCCTTCCCGTGAGCAGGCGAAAAGGCTGATCATGGCAGGTGAAGTCATGCTGGGAGACGAGGTCATGTCAAAACCCGGCTGGTTGGTACGGCAAGATGCTGTGCTGACGGTTAAAACGCCACCCCGTTTTGTCAGTCGTGGTGGTTTGAAGCTCGAAGGCGCTTTAGAGCACTTTGGCATTGATGTCACAGGTCTGATCGGCATGGACGTGGGTGCCTCCACCGGTGGTTTTACCGATTGTTTGCTCCAACGTGGAGTCGTGAAGGTTCACGCCTTTGATGTGGGGACCAATCAGATGGTCTGGAAGTTGCGCAGTGACCCGCGGGTCGTGTGCAGAGAGAATTTTAATGTGCGCCATCTTCAGATTACAGACCTACCTGAGCAGGTGGACATCATCGTGGCAGATGTCTCTTTTATCTCGCTGACTCTCGTTCTGCCAGGGGCACTCAGCGTGCTGAAACCCGGCGGTCAGGCCGTGGTGCTGGTGAAGCCGCAGTTTGAGCTCTCTCGGGATGAGGTCGGTAAAGGCGGTATCGTGCGTGAGACCGAGCTGCATGAAAAAGCTTGTGCGCGCATCCAAAGCTTCGTCGAGGCACAGCCGGATCTGGAATGGAAAGGTCTGACGGAATCCTCAATCCAGGGCACAGAAGGCAATCGCGAGTTTCTTGCTTGGATTCAGAAGCGGGCGCAGTCGGATCAGTAAAGCTTGAAGCCGATGGAGCAGGCTTTTTTCAGGTATGTACTGTTCCACGTGAAAGCGGCCCCAATCGCATAGGTCAGGTTCCAGAGGCCAAGCCAAAAGGGCAAAGCAACCAGGGGTAGTAACGGCGGCATTTCAGGCTTCCATTCAGGCAAGATATGGGCAAGAAAAATGCCGCCCAAGATCGGCAGAATGGCAAAGACCACGCTTAATCCCATGCGGCATTTATCGCGTGCCTGGGTCATGCCGTAAACGAGTCCAAGCGTGAGCGCATACCAAACGACAGCGGCAAGTGCGCAGGCAAAGAGCGAATGAAGTAAAAATAACAAGATGGGAAGAGCTCCCAAAAGCACATGGCCGTAAACAAAAAAGCGGGCGAAATAGACTTCACTTCTCAGGGTGCCAGGTTTGTATCGTTGTGCGTCGAGCATCGTTCTCGGTCATGCTCATATCATTTTGAACTTCGTCAAATCATCCTTACCTATTCAAAATAGAGTTATTCGTGTGTTAAGATGCGTACTGCTTCATCGATCCTTTAAACATGCGCGTTGTTCTTTCTTTAACCTTTCTTTGCTGCCAACTGGTTCTCGCAGAGACACCTCCGATCCAGCAATGGATCGATGAAGCGATCAAGGCTGGTGGCGGCGTGGTGACGATTCCAGAAGGCGTGCATGTTTTGCCGAAAGGCCTGCTTTTTAAAAATGCCAAGAAGTTGGCCCTACGTGGTGTCAGCAAAGAGCGCTGCGTTTTGAAGCTGCCGCCTCTGACATATGCACTATGTGCTCAAGATACGGCTGCTGGGACCAATGAACTAAGGGTTCACAGTGAACGCGGTTGGAGTCCTGGCATGCGGGCACGGATTGAGTGTGATGGCGCTATGGATACCTTCACGAAAAAGCCCTGCCCGTTCGTGTTAGTCATCATTGAGGACGTGAAGCCTGGCCTGCTTCGACTCAAAGACGCTCTACCGTTCCCAGTTCCCGCAAAGACGATGATTCGTCATGAAGATGCGCCTAATCTTATCGAGATCCGAGAGGCTTGCGAGACCCTTGAGATTGCCAATCTAACTCTCGACGGTGGTCGCGTGGATGCTGATCCTCAGGTGCAGGGACATGCGCAGCTCTGTGCGGTTTTTGCAACTGGAGCGTATGACTATGTCAAAGGTCCGGTAGGTCCGAAGCCCAAAGGGATTGTGGTGCGTGATTGCATCATCCAAAACTGTTTTGGTCGTGGTGTGGCTCTTTACAGCGTTGAGAAGGCGGAGATCGAAAGGTGCAGTTTTCGAGATGGTTGTGATGAAGCCATCGACTTTGATCATTTCACCACGGGCTCAAGCGCTATCGGGAATCAGATCACCCGCTGCCGAATCGCTTTTGAGCTGAATGATGCCAATGACTGTGTCATCATCGGCAATGAAGCTCGTGATTGCAGCATTGGGGTGAACCTCTGGCGCTGGTGTCTTCAACCAGGGTTGAATGAAGGGCATCGAGTTCAGAATAACAGTTTCATTTCAATGGCTGGCAATGCTGTTCAAATCGGCACTGGCACCCGAGCTAACTTTTTTGAAGACAACGATATCGAGCATCCCAGTCGCCATGGCTTCTCGATTGCAGGAGAGGCGCAGGTCCTCAAAAACAATCGAATCACAGGATCAGTTTCTCAGGCGATAGTGATTCAAGAAGGCGATCACAAGATCATGCCATGAGTCGTTTTAACACAGCCTCTGTCACGACTTCTGGCGTCACTTTTGTCATGCAGTCATAATGCCCAAAAGGGCACTCGCGCTCAAAGCATGGGCTGCATGGCACAGGATGCTGAATCACTGTGTGATGATCGCCGAGCGGCCCAGTCGCTATCGGATCGGTGGAGCCAAAGATGCTTACGGTTGGCACATTTTCAGCACAGGCCAGATGCATGGTGCCCGTGTCATTGGTGACCAGCAGACGGCAGGTGCGGAGTTGAACAATTAGCTCTGCCAGCTTGGTTTTACCGACGAGATTTGTGTGCTTGATTCCACTGACCAAGGCGGATAACTGAGTGCCCATATCGGCCTCGCCAGGGGCCCCAAAAAAGACCCACTCAATCTCAGGATGAATCACGGCAACTTGCCTGATCACTTCAGCAAAGCGCTCGAGAGGCCAGCGCTTTGCCTGCCCATACTCAGCGCCAGCACAGATGCCGATTCGTTGTAAAGACGCGCCCGTTGTTGAGTCGGCGTTTGGGTGACGCAGAGTGGTCCCCTGAGATTTTTTGAGATTGGCTCCGATACTCTGAGCAATGTGCAAATAGCGCAGTGTGTGATGCTGCGGTTCTTTTTGAACCACAGGCTCCTTGATGATTTGATGTAGCATTTTCGAGCGCAGTGAGCCTTTAAAGCCAACGAGTCGAGGAATGCCAGCCAACCAAAGCTCCAGAGTGCTGCGAGTGGAATTGGTCAGCAGTACTCCAGCGTCAAAATGGACACCGGTGGCTTTGATTTTCCGGGCGACAGAGAAGGGGCTTTCTTTGTTTTCTTTGCCAATATAAAGAGAAACTTCGGGCTGAGCTTCCCAAAGATCACGGAGTTTTTCAGGTCCAAAAATCGTGAGCTTTAAATCTGGGCGGCCCGCTTTCATGGCTCGCACAGCAGGGAAGGCCATGCAGGCATCTCCCAGCCAATTGGGAGATCTGACCAGCAATTGAAAAGGCTGCAGCTTTGAGTGATCATAATCAGCAGGATAGCTGACGCCGCGTTTGTAGGTATCCAAGAGAAAGCGTGGTTTGGGCGTCTTCCAGCGATTGTGAACCCAGAACCAATTTTCAGGCTGACGGCGCACCATCGTTTCGATGGAACGATTCATCCACGTTGTCAGACCATCCACGCTTTCTTTGATCTCCTCAGTATCCACTGGGGCGCTACAGACCATGCGCCATCTGCCAGGTCCGTCGTCGTAGATTCCCATAGGAACCAGCAGTCCATGAGACCGGAAGGCCATCAGTGCAGCGATGGGCGTGGTGGATGCCAATCGATCAAAAAACGGGCACCAGATGCCATGGTCGCCCGAATGCTGATCCACCAGAACCCCCAGGCAGCCGCCTTCCTTCATGTGCTGCATGGGGCCTGCAAAACCATCCTGCCGATCAAACAGCGTGTATCCTAGCTTTCGACGGCGGCGGATGATGAGGGCATTGAGAAAAGGATTCCTCAAGGGTTGATAAACGGTGGCTGGTTTGCGATCAAAAACAAAGAGAGATGGCACCTGTGTGAGGATCTCCCAACAGCTCAGATGGCAAACAAGATAGAGGATTGGTCGATTCTTGCTCATCGCCTCATGGGTATGCTCCATGCCCTCCACCGTGACGCGAGCTTCGACGTCTTTTGGATGCATCATGGGTAGCTTGAACCCACAGAGAATGTTCCCAAAAAGAGAAGCAAAGTGTTTCCGGGCGGTTGCTTTCTGCCAAGCCAGATCCTTTTCCCGACCGAAGGCAATCCACAAATTATGCAGGGCTAGCCGACGATATTTGCCTGAAACGTAATAGCCAAGAATACCAATCGCACGGCCGAGATGCCAAATCACTTCAATCGGCAGCAACCAGAGGACAAACTCGACACAGCGAAAAGCTGCATAAACCAGCCAATGAGTGGCTAGTTTTAGAAAAGAGGTTTTTTTTGGTTCGGAAGCGCCCATGGAAGAGTCTCCGTTGCCACAGAGCATCCTCAGGCGCAACCATTCACGCTAGGCAAGTGGCAGACTTGGCCAATTTAATCGGTTCTATTCTCAAAAGTCTAGGTTGTTATCAGGTGATGGATTCGCTGTGGGTTGAAAATGTTTCTCGGTCATTTCACGGTGCCATTCTCCCCTTCAGCACTTTCGCTATTGCGGAGTGTCCGGTAGCGTCAGGATGCACGCCGTCTTTGAGCATCGTCTCCTCCGGCACGGTACCGAAGAGACTGACGAAGTCGCACTGCTTCTCTTTCGCCAGTGCTTCAAACGCAGCTCCGAGCGCTTTCAGTTGCGCCTCGCGTTCATTCGCAATCGGCTTCGTGGCCACGAGCGCGGTCTTGTTGATGTTCGGCGGGCCAACAAGCAGGAGCTTCACGCTGGGGCCATAGCATTGGCGGGCGCGATCAATCATGTAACTCACATTGCTTGCGGCCTTCTTCACTGAATCGACTTTCAAATCGCGGGAGTCGTTTGTGCCAAGCGCGATGAGGACCATGTCAGCGCGAGGTTGGCGCGCAGTCATCGGATCGAAGTCATGTTTGCCATCGCCAGTGGCGCGACCGCCTTTGCCTTCGTTGATGACCTTGAGTTTGCCTCCCGACTCGCGTTCCACGATCTTTACCCAAGCCTGATCGCCACCAGATTTGCCCTCGGTGAGCGAGTCGCCATACGCGATGATGGTCAGTGGTGGTGCAGGCTTCTCGTATTGCTTCTCAAAGAGCCGCACATACTCGAAATCAGCGGACGCAGGCAGTTTCGAGTCATCGATCTTCTCCTTGTTGCTCCACGGTAGATTTGCCCAACCAACGGTGGTCAGCCAGATGCTCATGGAGTCGTGCTTGAAGCTCGTGGCATCCCAAACACCGACCAGTTTGCCATCGAAGTATTGACGGATCTCCGTCGGCGTAAACTCACAGCCAAGGGTGTGGAATCCCGCTGACAAATCTGCAGTCTTCACTCGCCTACCTGCCAGTCCTTTGTGTTCCGGCGAATGGATGTGCAGGTTCGTTCCATAGCTTGTCTGATCTTTCGTGTCGTGCTCGCAAACGTCGATCTCTTGCCGATTGCCCTCGCTCTTGCCTGTATTCTTCATCATCCAAAACGACACATGCCAGCCTTCGCCCTGCGGCGAACGGAACCGCGTCTCGTAGTAGCCGTATTTGAACTCCCGCTTCGAGATCACCCCGCCGCTCGTGTAGTCCAGCTTGCCTGCCTTTTCCTTCTTTAATTCAATGCGCAACAGGCCATTCGCCACACTCACATTCTCGGCCTTGTTCATCGAAGCGAACCGTTGCCCTGTGCGTAGGTTCCACTCGGATTTGTTTAGAGCTTCGCCATCAAATTCATCCTGCCAAATGAGCGAGTAACCCATAGCTGCCTCGGCTGGGAGATTTGGCGTGAGGTCAGAAGCCAGCAAAGACTTGGCGAACAGCAGTAGGACAAGAGAAAGAATGCGGGTGGGCACGATCATGATGAATGCGCAGCACATGGTCGAGTGAAGTGCCTTTGATCTAGCGAAATCAAGGGTCTCTCTGCATTCTTCTCCTCGGCCTCCTGACTTTCTGATGAACAGCGTGGCGGAAGGTGAACTCACTTGTCCTTGCTGCGATCCCGATGCCACTCCGAAGTTGTGTGCCCGCTTTGATGCGAGGGGAGCTTCGAGCGATGCTCGTCCACGTAGAGTCCGATCCTCTCAAAGGGGATCGCTGCAAAGCCTGGCACCTTATTGAACATCGGCGCATCGGCGGCCATGCGGAAGTCCAGTTTGTCAGGATTGGCAAAGCCCATGTCTTCAGTCGTCAGGGCTGCGTTGTCTATGACAGTGACGACTTTAAAGTGCTCGGGCTTGCCCCGTAGATCGGCTTTCTTGTCGGTGCCAATGACGACGTTACGTTCGAGCACGCAACCGTTGGGCAGGCCGGGATTGTTCTGCAGCAGCGTGGGCAGCGAGGGAAAGCGCGTGCTCCATGGGGGGCTCACAGGATTGAGCTTTTTGTAGTCGCGCAACATACCTGAGTCCTGGTCATACTTCCGGCTCACGCCGCGTGCGTCGATGCCGAAGCCGCCGGGGCAGTCGATAGCGACATTGTTGCGCAGGATGTTGTCATGGCCACCACCACTGGCAGCGCCGGTTCCCATGCGATACATCAAATTGCCTTCCAGCGTGTCACCGCTGTCTGCGTCGTCAAGGTAGATGCCTAGCGCGTGGCTGGTGTGGTGGATGAAGTTGTGCCGCAGCACGTTGCCATAACTGCACCAGCCGTTGTTTGTGTAAAGCCCGCCAAGATCGTCGGACTCGATGAGGAAATCATGTATCTCATTGAACTCGATACGGTGATCGTTACCGCCATAAGTGATCGCGGCATGTGGCGAGTCATGGATGAGATTGTGTGACACGATGCAGCCGCAGGCATAGCTGGCATCGTTGACCCCCACTGCGATGCCTGGCGACCAGATCTTTTTCGCGAGCGCATAGTGATGAATGTGATTGTTGTCTGCCACATGTCCACAGGGCGTGAGTGTCTCACGCACGCCGCCGCTCAAGAGAATGCCGCCGTGGCCGAGCGTGTGCAAATGGCAGCTTTGCATCCGATGGTCCTTGCCGCCTTTGATGACGATGCCGTTTTTGCCCACGCATCGGATCTCACAATTCACGACCGCGCAGTCTTCGCCATCAGTGATTTCAATCGCATTGCCCAGCGTGCCCTCGATCACGAGTCCTTGCAGCCTGATGTGCTTCGCGCCTTTGAGTTGAAACACCGGCCCATCCATATCCGCGAGTGTAATCCGTCCTTTGGCAGCCCCTTCCTTTGGCCACCAGAACAGCTGCTGCTTTGCAAAGTCGATGGCCCACTCGCCCGGCATGTCGATCTCCTCCACGAGATTGATCGCTCGCCAAGGCTCCGTGCCCGCGCCTTCGGTGCCCGCATACTTGGAACCAATTCCGCCGGGGATGGGCGCCGCAAGCGCGATGCTCTTCGTTTCCAAATCGAGCGTTTTTACCCGCACATTCTGCCAATCCCAGGCCACTCGCCAGAAGCCCGCCAGCCAAAGTTGTCCCGCTTCTGCTGCCGCTTTCCAGCGCAAAGGACGATCCTCCGCGAATACGAAGATTCCCGGCCGCTTCCCCGGCGCGCCAGGATTATCGCCACGATCCAGCACTTTCTTCATCACCATGTTGTGCTCATTTGGCCAGCGCGAGAGCGGCTGCCATTCATCCCCGGCGAACAACTGCACCACACCACCGCCGTCGTTGAAGCGATCAGGAAAAGGCTTCATGTGTTTCGTGCCCAGTTGCGCAAGATACATCTGCAAGACATGTCCACGCGCCGCTGTATCCAGCCGTGGGTCTTCGCTGATTGTTAGCTTGTCATTCGCCACCTTCATGCCGGCATCGAGCACTGCGCCACCTTCATGCATCGCGCGAACCAGGATGGCTTTATTCTTGCCATCGAAGCGGATCGTTTGATCGATGCGGTGAACGCCATCGTCGAGCCAGAGCGTGGATGGCTCCTGTTCTCCCTCGCGCAATTTCTCCAGCGCTCGAGCAATCGTGGCCAGTGGAGCCTCACGTGTGCCTGCCGCTTGATCGCTGCCTGATGGCGAAACATAAATCTCTGCGCTGTGAAGCTTTGGGACAGAGACCAGGATTGATGCTGTCAAAGCTATGGCGGCCGCCCGCATGGTTGGAAGGGAAGTGGTCATAGGAAGGCAAGACTCAAATATTCACTTCTTCGCAGGCATCGGCCAGTCGTCGCTGCGGAAGGGCACCGCAGGCAGGTTTTCTCGGTTGTAGAGGTTGCAACGTGGCGAGTTGGCCCAAGCATAGCGAACAGCGATGGGTTTCGTGACGAATGGGCTGGAGACAATCACGCTGTTGCCTTTAATGCTTGCCTCGGCGTCGTACCATTGGTGATCTTCACCTGCGATGGCAAAGCCGACGAGTTTGTCCTGCGGCCAAGGTGTGTCGCCATCAGCTCGCCAGGGAGCTTGGCCGATGGCCAAGCCGCTACCGATGTCGGTGAAGGTCACGCGCATTGCTCCGCCTTCGGCTTTAGTTTCATGGAATACAGGCCCAGAAGCGATGAGCGCTGGCTCGCCATAAGCTAGCTTCCGTGCGGCAAGCGCGAGACGCTGCCCGACAGGTTCCTTGCCTTTGGGATGCACATCTTTGGGATCACCCACATCCATGCTTACGGCCAGCGCGGTGGTTGGCACAGTCTTGATCGTCATCGCCTGTGCTTCGCGCAACCATGGCCATTGATGGAAAGGCGCGGGATTTTTGTCCATGTCCCACGCGGCGAGTTGCACGATGAGGAACGGAAAATCACCTTGGCCCCAGCGCTTGCGCCAGTCGCCGATGAGACGCGGCAGCAGCGTGCGATACTCAATGCCACCGCCTCCATTCGCTTCACCCTGATACCACAGCGCTCCTCGCATCGCGTAGCCGACGAGCGGAGCGATCTTGGCATTGAAGATCACGCTTGGCGTGCCGGGGCGTGACGATGGACTCGGAATGTCCATCGGATCTGGATTTACTGGCTCAGGTCTTGCGGGTAAAGGCTTCGGACTGGTCTTTGATCCAGCGTTCCATGCCTTCATCGCGTTGTTGAACGCAGGTGCGACTTCCTTCTGCCACTGCGCTAGATCCTTCCGATACGCCTCCATTTTTTCGGGATGATCGAGTACGTCGCGATGTTTGATTAGCGCTGCCTCGTAGCTCTTCACATAGTTTTCAAACGGCGGCGACTCGCGCAGTGCGTCCATGCTCAGCCAGGCCTGCGCCGGTGTGCCGCCCCATGAAGAATGCAAAATCGCGACAGGTACACCGAGCTTCGCCCGCAGATCACGCGCAAAGAAATAGGCCACGGCCGAGAACGCCTTCGCAGTGTTCGGATCGCTGAGGTCCCACTTGCCGCGCAGATCGTTTTGAGGCTCCGCCGCTGTCCCATTCTGGACGGTGAAGAAGCGTAGCAGCGGATCTCCGGCCGCCGCTAGTGCCTGATCGGCGTTGTGTGCACTGGCAAGCGGGAAGCCCATGTTTGACTGCCCAGACGCCAGCCACACCTCGCCCACCAGCACATCCTTGATGACCCGTTCGCCAATCTTCATCTCACGTGGCTCCGCACTCGCTGCGAGCGGATCGAGCTTCACCAGCCACTTGCCAGTTGCATCCGCCTTCGCTGTCTTCGTTTGCCCTGCGAACTCGACATTGATCGGCTCGCCTTCCTTTGCCCAGCCCCATATCGGCACGACCGTATCGCGCTGGAGAACCAGATGATCACTGAAGACGGACGGAAGTTTGACCTCGGATCGAGCAAGCAGAGGGAGAAGAAGACAGGCTAGGATGGATCTTTTCATGAAATGATGGGGCGAATGTTTCACCTCAGAGGTGAACGGCAAATCGATCACCGCAAGCAGAGGCGACTAGTCCGAACTCACGGCCTCGTGACTCTCAAATGCACAAACCGCTTCGTCACGCCGCTACCTGCAGGCACAGTGACTTTGACTTGCTGAATGATGCCGTTGTCGCTGAGGATTGTTGGAGCACTGACGCCGGCGGTGCTCCAGTCGTTGAGCAAGGTGTCGCTCCACTCGACGATGTAGGTCACATCGGTGGCGGATTTGTTCTTGGTGTAAACGAAGTCGATGGTGCTAGCTGATTTTGTCGCGGATTGCGGTACCACGTCATTCGCGGCAGGGTTCATCTTGGTAGCGTATTCCATGAGGTTGCTGATGCCGTCGCCGTCACCATCGAGGGTGTCGATGCCGGAACCGGTATTGACCATGCTGCCGAAGTTGGTGAAGCGCCATTGCTCGATGGGCGTGGTGATAAGCGTGATGACGACGTCGTTGCCAGTGCCACCGGTGTAGGTGATTTGGAAGGTGTAGCCATCGTCGGTGAAGGTGCTGTTGTTGGCTTTTCCGGCGAAGGTGCCACTGATGGCTCCAGTGCTGGTTTTGTTCAGGATGGTGAAAACACTGCCGGGGGCCAGATTCGGGCCGCAGACGAGATCGAGCGTGCCGGCGAGCGTGACGCTGTTGGCTGCGTTAACTTGATCGTAGCCGCTGCCGACGGTGGAACTGTTGAGACGCACTTGAAGAATCGAGGACGTGAAGTGGGTGAATGCGCCTGTCACAGTCGGTGTTCCTTGCGGTGCGAAGGTGAAGCCGTTGTTCGTCTGCAATGCCCCCGCAAGACTGCCAGTAAGGATCAAACGACCGCCATTCACCGTGGTGAGTCCAGTGTGAGTATTTGTGCCGCTGAGAGTGAATGTACCTGAACCGACTTTGGCCAAAGTGAAGCCTCCAGTGATTCCTGGGTTGATGGTCATGTCCCCGGACCCGCCGATGTTAGAGTTTGCACCGAGAATCACGGCGGACAAGTTTGCGGTCGCCGTAGTGCCTGTGCCGCTGCTGAAAGTCACGCTTGGGGCGCTGGTGTAGCCGCTGCCGGGATTGGTGACTTGGATGCCTGCGACGACGAAATTGGTCGCGTTGCCGGTGCCGGTGGGATTGGTGCCTGCGTTGGTGACGGTGCCGCCGCTGAATGCAATCGTCGGTGCGGAAGTGTAGCCGACGCCTGCATTCGTGATGGTGATGCTTGAAACGATGCCGCTGGTCAAAGTGGCCGTTGCGGTGGCTCCGCTGCCTCCACCGCCGGTAATGGTGACAGTGGGTGCGGTGGAATAGACGGTCGTGCCGCCCGCGAGAGTGAAGCTGGCCGCGCTGAGGCCCAAAGTGGCTATGGCGGTGGCATTTCCGCTGAGGACGACATCGGGCACGGTGCTGTGAACGCCGCCTGCGGTCGTGCTTATGGACGCGACCGTGCCTGCGGCGATACTGGCCGGTGTGGTGCTATTATTGACCAAGGCACCACCGCTGCTGATGCCGGTGCCGCGCACGGTGATGGCCTCGTTGACGATTTGCTGACCATTCAAATCAAGCACGGAACCTGCGGTGATGCTGGTGGCTCCGGCGGTGTTTCCGAACTGCAATCCGCCGCTTCCGAGGGCATTCACGTGACCGAGGACAAGAGTGCCTGCGGTGACCGTGGTGGTGCCTCCGTGCGAGTTGTTTCCCGTGAGGGTCCAGGTGCCTGTGCCTTGTTTGTTCACGCCTAAAAGCACATTGGCACCGCTGCCATTGCTAATCACGCTGGTGATGATTCCAGTTCCTGCGCCATCAAGCAGCAGGTTTCGACCCGTGGCGATGGGTGCTATGGAGCCTGCGAGGGTGAGGTTGCCACCGTTGACGAGAATCTTCGTATCACCTCCGCCGCCGGTTGGGCTAATGCTGCCGAGGATCGTGTTGTCGCCCGCTTCATTGATGATGGCTCCGGTGGCGCTGCTAGTGACGTAGCTGATGGTGGCGGGCAGTTCGATGGGATCGCCGCTGCCGTCGAGATTGAGGTGCGGAGCGCCTACGGTACCGTTGCTGAGTGTGACGGTCTTGGTGCCATCGCCGAGCGCGGTACTGTTCATGATGCGTAGCGTGCCACCAACAACATTCACGCCGCCGTCGAAGGTGTTGGTGCCGCTGAAGACGACGGTGCCCGCATTGATCGGGCAATCAATCTGCACGCCACCAGTGCCGGTGATGGCGTTGGGCACGGTGAGCGTGCCGGTGCGGTCAAAGCGCAGTGTGCCGTTGTTGATCACATCGCCGGTGCCGAGACTGCCAGTGGTGCCGTCGTTGCCGATTTGCAGCGTGCCAGCGTTGATCGTGGTATCGCCAGTGTAGCTGTTGCTGCCTGCAAGGACGAGTCTGCTGCTCGTGCTGTTGCGGATCACGCCGCCGGAGCCGGTGATGTCGCTATTAAAGATGAAGGTGCCGCTGTTGGTCCCATTGAAAGTCGTGTCCGCGCCGAGCACGACAGGTGTGTTGATGTTGTAGGTTAAAACGTTCGGTGATGTGCCGGAGGTCCCTGTGAGGTTTATCGAGGGCATCGTGGAGCCATTGTTCAGAAGCTGGAAGGTGCCACCGCTGATCGTAGCCGTGGTCGCCGTGCTGCTCGTTCCTGCGAGCGTGAGATTATTCATCTGGAAAACGCCCGCGATGTCGTTTGCGGCCGTCGCGGTGACTCCGGTGAGTGTTTGGCCCGTGAAGAACTGCACGGAGGCCCCGCGGGTGCTCGTGGGCGCGGTGCCGCTCTGCCAGTTCGTGCCCGTGGACCAGTTGCCGCTGGTGGTGCTGGTCCAGACGTAGTTCACAGCGGCGGCGGAGAGCGAGATCGTCGCTGTGCTGCTCAGGCCACCGAAGTGGCGTGTCGTCATGCCATTGAACAAGGTGGAGATTTCAATCGGGGCGAGAGCAGTGTTGAAAACCGCGAGTTCGTCGAGCTTCCCATCAAACCAGCGAGGCGCAAACGGCGCGGTGATGTCGGTGTGACCACCAAAGATGAGCGGCGGAACTTGAGCGGTGGCGAGCGTGAATGAGGTGTCGCTGCCGACGAGTGTTCCATTTAAATAAAGACTCATTGTGGTGCCGCTGCGCACGACGGCAAAGTGATGCCACACGCCGGGTGCGGCTGCGGTGCTCTCGATATTCACATCTGGCCCTGGATAGTGATGCAGCGTGAGCGTGGAGGTGCCGCGTGCCATCAAATAAAGTTCCTCGCCACTGCCGAAACCGTCGCCTGTGTTTAAGTGCCAGATCATGTCCTCGCTGCCACTGTCGCGGCGTTTGAACCACCCAGTGAAAGTCCAGTCACTCGTGTCCCAATCAATTTCGGTCGTGGTGATGACACGGCTGAGACGTGCAGCATTGGCACCGCCGTTTTCAGCGAGATCGAGACTGCGACCATCGCGTCCCAGAGCAGAAGGCGCATCGCTTTGCAGCGTATAAGTGCCTGTGCCGATGGCCTCCAGTGTGCCGTTTCTACCATTGCCGGAGACATCGGGCTGCTCGGTCGAAACCGTCGGATCAGGCAGGTCAAAATCATACGCCAGGATCATGCGAGGATCAGCCCCAGTATCCGTGGCGGTGAAGGTGAAACTTGGCACGCCGGTGTAGCCTGGATTGGGCGTGAAGCGGGCGGTGAAGCCATCGGCGAGCAGAGTGACGGTGCCATTTTGCGGATCACTCACGCTAAAACGCATCTGCGCGGCCGGTGTGGCATCGTCGGTGATGTAGTTGCGCAAATCAATGTCCACCGCGTTCTCTCCATTGCTCGTGGCGACACCATTGATCGCCACTGGGGCGTCATTCGAGGCGGCGATGTTCCACGTATTCAGTGCGGTGACGGTGGGCAGTGTTGTAGGAATGGGATCGCCTGTCTGAAGAGGCACAAACCACACGGCGAGCGTGGTATCCGTGACGTTGGTGAGATTGATGGCGAGTTTTTTGTGACCAGTGTTGGCGTTTTGCGCGGGTGTCGTGATCGGATTCGCCGATCCGGGCAACGGCACCGCATCCATGATTTGAAACTGGCCGCCGCTGCTGACGATCTTGCACCACAGACGCTCCGCGCCTTGCGTGAGCATGGCGCTCGTGCCATCGGGATCAATGACGACGCTGGTGGTCGGATGCGTGTAATGCGCAAACCACCACACCGTCTTGCCGGTCGCCGCCTGGATTTCATCCTGCACGAGCACTTCATCGCGAGTGCCCATGAGCCGCGTGCCACGCCAGACCTTCGTCATGCCGCTGTAAACCGGCGTGAGATCATGAATCGAGAACGAACTGCTGCCGCCAGGCTCGCTTTGATACGCGATCAGCGGTGCCACGGCATTCAGCACCATGCCTGCGGTGCCATCGGGATTGATGGCGAGCGTGTTCTGCCCCTCCGGCCTCATGCGGTAGTAGTCCCAGCGGTCAACGCCGGAGGCGTTCGAGGGGAAGCTGAAGTAGTTCGGCAGTTCATATTTATCGCCGCCGAGATCGTGAAACCAGCGCTTGCCGAGCGCATCGAGCACAAAGGTGCCCGCGTCGAGATTGCCATGGTCCGCGCCCATCTCGCCACCTTTGGTGCCGACGAAGGTCGCGCGGCTGTCGGCCCATTTGCCGCGCATGGTGACCATTTCCTGCGGCTGGAAAGCGGTGCCTGACTCGCCGTGAAAGGCCATGTCCGCCGCCGAGTTGTCGTTGGCGACGGTGATACCCGCGTGATCATTCCACCAAAGCGCACTCAGCGCACTGCCGCTGCCCGTGTTTTCCCATCCATCGTAGGCCGCGATGCCGTAACGCCGTGCCATCCACTGGAACTGCGGCCCTCGAGTGCCTCCGCCTGCACCTGCATCGGCATAATTGAAAATGACATTCGAGGTTCCCAGCGAGTTGATGGGTCCATAGCCCGCCTCGGAAACATTTTGCGTGCTGCTGATGCCGAAATCACTGCCCAGCACCCATTCATAAGCCGCCAACATACGAATGCCATACTCCGTAGTGTAACCCCAGTAACCCGGACCTTCATACCAAGCACCATTGTCCGTCGTAAAATGCTTCCAGCAGGGCCGCGTGGAGTTCAAAGCTCGGTTCATGATGTTCTCGGTCAGCGTTTCCGACTCCGTGCCTACGACCAGCGCGCCCATGCTCATGCCGCCATTGCAGACTTGGTTCCAGTTGTTCCCATCGCTCTTCGACCAGCCGACGTTGCTCGTGTATTGCGACAGTCCGGGAGTGAGCCCTTTGTTGATGATTGCGTTGCGGATCGTCGTGCGTCGGGTGGCGTCCCAGTAGTGGTAAAACCAATCATAACCAATGGAGCAGGCGTGCGTCATCTCGGCGGTGTCGAGGAAGTGACTGGGGTTCCAGTTCGGGAAGAGCGTGTTGTCCGCCACGGTATTCAGCTCCGTCCAGGCACGCTCAGCATACTGCGGATCGTTGGTCATCCAGTAAGCCACGCCGAGTTTATACATACGATCCACCACCTTGCGTGCGTCGTTCAGAATAACGCTGCGCACATCCGGCGCATAGACAATCGGTGCCTCGGTGAGGATCGTGTTGGCTGAGTTGATCGCGTTTTGCGCCCAGGTCTTCTGCTGCGATGCCGTGAGGCTCAAGTAAGCCGCTTTCAGTTTCGCAAAACGCTCCGCCGTGACAAACAAACGCGGGTGATCCTGCGCCATCGTATTGAGCAGATTCGTCTCCGTCGGCTGCGCTGTCGTGAGTCCCGCCTGAGCCAGCGCCGAGCCCGGAATCACCGAAAACACCGAGTCGCCCGGCTTTTTCCAGCCCACGCTCCAATGATCCGTGCCCGTGTTTTCTTTGTGCAACAGCTCCACATAGTAACGCTGGCCTTGGATCAGTGTTCGAGCCGCCGAAGCCGTGCCCCATGTGCGGAACACCGTCGCAGAGGCCACGCTCGCTGCGAGCGACTTGTTCGCGCTCGTCGCATCCGTGCTCACATACAGCTCCACCACTTCATCACCGCTCACAGCAAAGGTGTAACTCCCCGTCACCGGCGGCACGATGAAGCCCGTCACGCGCGTGCCATACGACTCCGCCCAATTCTGCGCCAAACATTCAAACGACGTGATGAACTCGCGACCGCCCGGCTTGCTCGGGTAATTCGCATTCGATGTGAGCGATGAGATTGCTCCGCCTGCGATTCCACTCCAATGCTCCCGCAGCAGCGATCCGCCCGCCTTGTCCACGCGAGTCGGGTACAGCCGCGAAGTCGGGATCACCTCCCGCGCCCGGGCTGCACATGACCATTCCAGCTTCACCGATGCTGAACCCGTTTGCTCGATGTATTCCAGCCGCACATTCACTCGCTTGCCCGCCGTCAGATTCACTTGTCCTCGCATCTCCGGCCCGGCCGCCGCAAACGTGCGACTCGCAATCATCTGATCATTCACCCACAGCTGCGCCCCGTCATCTGCCGTCACATAAAACGTGTAGAGCCCCGAAAACTCCGGCTCCACTTGCCCCGACCAAGCGATGGAAAACGTATCTGCATTCGTGATTGTCGTGCCTGAAGGAATCGCCATGCCAAAGCTGAAATTCACTGTCGCGTCTGTCCGTGTCGTCTTCAGTGTGCCGAAGGTAGCCGTGTCATAATATTGCCCCGTGAGTCCAGTGCCTTGGGAGAAGGCAGAAACTGTGAAGAGGCAGAAACTGAGAACGAGAAAGCGAAACATGCGATGGGAAGCGGAGCTAGGGTTGGAATCTCCGACTGCCGTTTTATCGGAAACGGACGCCTTTGGGAATAAAAAACACCATGCGGGACTCTTGGCCTAGCGGGGATACTGAAACCCTCGAAGCTTAAGCTGCCCGTGAACTATCAGGATGGCATAGAAAGTGCCGAGCTGACTCCAAGGATGACTTCAGCTCGCCTCCACAATAGCTCCGCCACAGGCGAAGATTGAGTCCGGTATGCCGAGTTCACGGCCGAGCAGAATGGCGTGGTGGGCATGGAAACTCATGCGGCGCGGAGCGCTGTCAACGGCGCGAGCAGCAGAGCGGTGACGAGGGTGGGGGCGTTTTTCATCGTGGCTTTTTTGGTCATTTCAGAAGGACTACCGCCTGCTGCGGATTGATGCGGGACCGTGTGTTGTCACTTCGTGCCGGAAACAAACGAAACGTCATCGCATTGCGCCTTCATCAGCGGTGCCTTGGGATCTGGGCGCACGGTGAGCTGATGGTCGCCTGCTGGGATGGCTGTGCTGCATTGGCCATCTTTGAGATCGAGAGGTTTGCCATCAAGCCAGGCGGCTTCGATGCCGGTGAAGATCAGCGGCTTCGTGGTGGGTTTGGCTGCGGTGAAACTTGCGGTGGCGTAGGTTTTGTTAGGGCGATCTTCGGCGCGCAGGTCACCACTGACGAGGGTCATGGCGTAGGCGGCGGCTTCTTCTGCGGGTGGCTCGCCGGGAGCACGGCTGCTGAACTTCCACATGCGGGCGACGTTCAGCTTGCTGGCGTCAAACGGGCCCGGGCGACCGATCTGGCTGAGGAACGCAAAGAGGTTGCGCTTTTCGTTAGGTTTGAGCGCGTCGATCAGGCCCTGTGGCATGAGGCTGCCGATGTTTTCCTTTTTGATGAGGTTGGCTTTGGCCAGCGGCAGCTCAGCTCCTGGGCCGATCTTGATGATGACATCGGTGGCGGTCTCGCGGGCGGGGATGCCGCTCATGACGGTGCCGTCCTTCATGGTGAAGGCAAAGCCGTGGTAGCCTTCCTTCACCTTCGCCGCCGGATTGAGCGTGCTTTCGATGAGGTAATCGAGCGGCGCGCTGGCGCCGATGCTGGAGAAGTCAGGACCGAAGTTTCCGCCAACTCCGCCGATGGCATGGCAGGCGGCGCAGCCGATGCGGCGATAGACCAGTTCGCCATCGGCGCTGTTGCCACCTTCAGGCACGGACTTCACGAGCGCAGCGATTTCAGCGGGGTAGTTTCGCGGCGCAGCCTGCGCACCGACGAGGGGTTGCAGGGCTGCGACGAGCGCATTGCCGCCACGGCCCATGCCCTTGGCGATTTGCAGGGCATCCGCATAGGCGGAGGCTGGCAGGTCTTTTGGCACAGCGCTGGCGAACTGATTGGCAAAGGGCGCGTGTTGGAAAAGCTGACGCCAGAGGGCCTGCGCGGCGTTTTGATCAGCTGTTTGCATCAAGATGGATGGCAAGGCAGCGAGCGCATCGGCACGTCCGTGCATGGCCAGTGGGATGAGTGCCCCACGACGCACCTCTGCTGGTTGATTTTCAGCCACAAGTTTCTTGAGCGCCTTTACCGTTTCACCGCCGCCGATGAGGCGGAGCGCAGCAAGAGCTTCACCCCGCAAGGCTCCGTCTTTTTCAGATGCGGCGAACTCAGCGAGTGTGGCAATGACTTTCCCCTGCTGCCACTCACCCGCGAGCCGGATGGCAGCAAACTGCATGTCACGCGCAGTCGATTTCAAAAGCGGGGCGATAACGCTGAGGTCGCCCTGCGGACGGAGGCGGCGTTGCTTCGCTGCCTCGGCGAGGGCACGCGCAGCGCGAAGGCGTGCGGCAGGCTGGAGCTTGCCTTCCTCGATGAAGGCGGTGTAAAGCGTGTTTACCTCAGCTTGGCCACCGGATTTGCCAATGAGTTCGATCCACGGACCGCTGCCAGCAGCATCAATGCTGCGTCCGGCAAAGAGGCGCTGCATGTAAGGCGCGGCGATAACGGGATCGGCCATGTCTGCGAGTATGGTGAGCTGTTTTTCACGACCTGCGACCTTCTCGGGATGTGCGGCGAGTTCTTCGAGCCATGGACGCGCGAGTTCGTTCACGGTGGTCCATGCAGCGAAGTCGAGGAAGCTGTCGCTGGCATCGGTGGGCATGTTTTTGAGGACCAGATCGGCACTTTCAAAGGTGCTGATGCGACCCAGCGCACGGAAGGCCTCCAGGCGTGTGCGCGGATCCTTCCCGGCCTCCACCCAGGTGGCGATGGCGCTGATGTCAGTGATGCCACGGTTGCCGTAAGCTTTGCCGATCTCACGCAGGGCAACCTGCACGCTCGTGTCGTCTTGACCGGACTTCAGCATGGCAAGCAGATGCGAGACATCGGCGCTGCGACCACTGAGCAACCAGGCTGCGTGACGACGAGTGACTTCATCTTTGACCCAAACGGCGAGCGCCTTTTGCAAGTTAGCGAGTGACGTCTTTGCGAGTTCACGGCGAGCTTGTTCGAACTCCCAGCGATTCGGCGAGAGCAGTTTGTTGAGCAGCGCATCGACTGGCAGGCCTACAACGGGTTCCCAGGCGATCGGTTTGCTGCCCTGCGGTGCGATACGCCAGATGCGGCCATGCTGCTTGTCGCGGCGTGGATCGCGGAAATCGACTTCACCATGATTGATAATCGGATTGGTCCAGTCCGCGACATACAAGCCGCCATCGGGTCCCATGGCGAGCGCGATGGGTCGGAAAGCCGCATCGCTGGTGCGGGCGACATCGGCCTGCGTTTGCGTGATGTAGCCGGACTTTGGCGCAGCCTTATCCGCCGTGAAGTCGGTGAAGTTAAACCGCACGATGCGATGAGCGCGGAAGTCATTGGTGATGGCGCTACCCTGCCATTCCGGGCCAAAGAGCGGGCTGTTGATGAGTTCGAGTCCGCAGAACTTCGGATACGATCCAGGGCTCACGCTCTGGATATAACGGCGGGCACCTTCGCTGGGCGGCAACACGGCACCGGGGAAGCTCCAGCTGATGCCATTGCCATCTGCACCGGATGTGAGGAACGTTTGGCCATTGAGATCTTCCTGCTGGCCCCAGCAGTTCACGAGGCCCTTGGAGTGGACTTCAAGCCGCTCGGTGTTCGGATCATAAGCGAAAGCAACGCCGCTGTTGGCTCGCACCAGGCCCCATGGAGTCTCGATGTGCGAGTGGATGTAAATGGTCTGCTGAAAATAGAGCCGTCCATCAATGCCCCAATGCAGGCCGTGGATGATGTGATGGGTGTCCTCAGTGCCAAAACCGCTGAGCACGATGCGGCGCTCGCTAAGCAAGCCGTCCGCACCGGGTTGGCTGAGATGCACGAGCTCCGTGCTGGCTCCGACAAAGCAGCCACCGTTGTTGTCCGGTGCGACACCCGCAGGGATGAGCAGCTTGTCCGCGACGATGCGTGAGACATCCGCCACGCCATCGCGGTTCGTGTCTTCCATCACGATGATGCGGTCATTGCCGGTTGATGGACCAAATTTGGCACTGTTGCCTTCCATCTGCGCACCAAGGTCATCCGGGTTCACCTGCGGGTAAGTGTTCGATGTCGCGACCCACAAACGGCCCGCGGTATCCCAGTTCATACCGACTGGCTTTTCCAGCAGCGGATTCTCCGCGAAGAGTGTCATTGCGAGGCCATCGTCGAGCGTGAACTCAGGCTTTGGCAAAGAAGCCAGCACGGGCAGCTTCGTCTCGCTCGGCAGCTCGGGCGGCAGTGTGCTCGACCTACCCGCCGCGATGCCGATCACGTTCGCCTCGGCTTTTTCGATAAGAGGATCAAACTTCGGAATCTCCACCGCATTGCGCCCCTGCTCCTGTTTGCGGAAGCCGAAGATGTAGGTGTAATTAGCCGGACGACTGCGATGGAAGAACAACGAGTTCTTGCGCAGGATTGCCTCGCGCAAGGAGCGCTGTTCGGCGGTCTCAGCATCCCACTTGGCCGCATCCGTTTTCCAGCCGAGCTGGGCTGCAAAACTTTCGCTCAGTGCCTGAAGGCCACGCGGATTCAAATGAATGCCGTTGTCCGTGCCCTGCGCCAGATCAATGCCTGCCGCCTTCTGCCATTCACCCCGCACAAAGGGCGACTGCTTCTCCGCTGCCAGCTGTTCCAGCACCTTTTCATACTCCATGAGCAGAGCATTGTGCTCCGCCGGATCAGGCAAACCGGGCCGTGTCGCACGCAGGTCCTCATGCTTGATTGGCCCCACGAACACGAAGCGCACTTTGCCATCGGGACTTGCCGCCGTGATCAGATCCATCAGCGCTAGCAACTCCGTGCGGAACTTCGTCGGACTGTGATCCAATCCATAGCGCACAGGATCGGGATTCAGCACGGGATCATTCTTTCGATAGGTCAGATCATCCAGACTCGCCGCCATGCCATAGCCCAGGATCGCCACCGTCGGCTTCACCACGGCGAGCTGTTCTTTCAGTGCATCCACACCCTTTTCCACCGGATCAAAACTCGCCCGTGAAGCTCCCAGCGGACTGTCACCGCTATAACCCAGATTGCGCACGGCAAAACTCTTGCCCGCAAACTCCCGCCGCATCTTTGATTCGATGTAGCCATAGTTGTTCTCTCGCTCGACAAGCACGTCGCCAATGAGCAACACCCGGTCGCCGTCGTTGATTTCGAGTTTGCGTTCAGCAGCCCCTGCGATGGAGGCGAGGACGAGAAGAGAAAAGAAGTGTCGG
Organism: Verrucomicrobiaceae bacterium; assembly: GCA_027486585.1. GTDB lineage: Bacteria > Verrucomicrobiota > Verrucomicrobiia > Verrucomicrobiales > Verrucomicrobiaceae > Prosthecobacter. The sequence goes on from JAIXOU010000119.1 coordinate 155,015, forward strand.
AGCATTGAGGTTGGGATGGTAGATAACGGAAACATAAACGTGTGTGGATTCGAGATCACTCGGCGATAGTTGTGTCGTATTCAGCAATCGGGTGTGTTAGCGGCGCGAGCACCAAGGCTGTGAAAAGTTTGAGCGTGAGCTTCATGGGATAGGGTTCCTTATCTCCACAGCGGTTCAATTTGTTCGGCGTTCCACTTGTCCCAGAGGGCTGATAGTTGCTGCACGCGGGCGGGTTCTTTGGTGGCTAGATTCCGGGTCTCGCTGATGTCATGCGCGAGGTCGAAGAGTTGCCACTCCTTGCCATCGCGAATGAGTTTCCAGTGGCCGAGACGCAGGGCGTTCTTTTTGCCAACACGCCAGAACAAGGGACGTTCGGGCAGTTGTGTGGTCTTGCCGGTGAGCAAGGGCATGAGGTTGATGCCGTCCAAGGTGGCTTCGGCTGAAGCTCCAGCTACTTTCAGCGCGGTCGCGGTGGCGTCGATGGACGCCACGGGTGCATCCACCACCTGACCTGCGTTGATGTGATTCTTCCACGACGCAATGAAGGGCACGCGAATACCGCCATCCCAGAGTTCGCCTTTGCCACCGCGCAGCGGAGTATTGCTGGAGGTGAGTTCTTGGGTGGGGCCGCCGTTGTCGCTGAGGAAAACGACGAGCGTGTTCTCTTCGAGGCCGCTGTCGCGGAGTTGAGCGAGCACCTTCCCCACGCTGTCATCGAGATGCGCGAGCATGGCGGCGAAGATGCGGCGTTGAATGTCTTCGATGTGCGCGAACTTCTTCAGGTAATCGTCCGTGGCCTGCATGGGGCTGTGGACGGAGTTGTAGGCGAGATAAAGAAAGAACGGCTGCGCGGAATGCCGGGCGATGAAATCGCAGGCTTCACGCGTGAAGGCATCGGTGAGGTTCGCCTGTTCGTCCACGGGCTGACTGCTGCGCAGCAACGGATTGTCGGTGTCGTATTCGGGTTCGTTCGAGCCGAGATGCGTGCTCCACACGATGCGTCCATCGGGTGAGGTCCACCGGCCCTGACCGCCATCCGGCAGTGTCTTTCGGCGCAGCCAGGTTGTCACGCCCTGCCACGGCGGCTGCACATAAAAATGCCCCTCGTGCAGAAAGCCGAAGAACTCATCAAAGCCACGCCGCTGCGGATGAAACTCCGCCGTGCCTCCGAGATGCCACTTGCCCACCAATCCGGTCGCATAGCCCGAGTCACGCAGACGATCCGCCACGGTCTTCTCCGCGACAGGCAAGCCAATGCCCGGCGCAGCGTTCTTCGCGCCGATGGGATTGAACTCAAAGCCAAACCGCGTCTGAAAACGCCCCGTCATCAGCGCTGCGCGCGAGGCCGCGCAAAACGGCGCGGTGACATAGCCGCTCGTGAATCGCGCCCCACTCGCCGCGAGCGAATCGATGTGCGGTGTCGGGATGCCTTTCCCGCCATAGCAACCAAGTTCGCCGTAACCGAGGTCGTCAACGACGATGAGGATGACATTGGGACGCTGCTCGGCCAGCGCGGAAACTCCTGCGAGTGCCAGGGCAGCGATGACTGCTGTGAGTAAGTGGCGTATGGGTCGCATCGGTTCGTTCTTGGTTAGGTTGTCGTGAGCGCGGCATCACTGGCCTGAAGCAGGCACGCGGCCCACGGGGCGGCGGTTCTTGCCCTTCTGGTTGGTGGCGGAGTCACCCATGTCCTCGCGCATCCTCTCCGCTAGAGCACGCAGACGTTGCGCGACTTCAGGGTGTTGTCTGATCAAGTCTTTCGTCTCGCCCACGTCCGCCGCGGGATCGTAGAGCGCCTCGGGCAGAAGTGCCTCCTTCGCGGCTCCCGGCTTCCGCTCATACGGGGTGTCGTCCATTGCAGTGCGCGGGAAGACGAGCTTCCAGTTCGCGCTGCGGACTGCCTCTAGTTTCTCCCCGTTGTAGTAAAAGAACGCGTCGTGAGGACTCGGCGCACCGGGCTTGGTCATCAGCGGGAGAATGTCCTTTCCATCGATGATCCGGTCCTGCGGAGGCTGCGCTCCGGCGATACCGGCCACGGTGGGCAGGACGTCCATCGCGGAGGCGATCTCGCGGCAGACGAGGCCGGCGGGGATCCGGCCCGGCCAACGCATCAGGCAAGGAACACGCACGCCTCCCTCCCGCGTGGTCGCCTTCGCTGCCCGCAGGGGGAAGGCCTGGCCGCGCTTGTCGTAGGGTCCGCGCGTGTCCGGCCCATTGTCCGAGGTGAAGACCACGAGTGTCCGGTCTGCGAGCCCAGTTTCGTCCAGGGCCTTCAGGACCTCGCCCACGCCCCAGTCCATGCATTCGACGACGTCCCCATACAAGCCCCGCGCCGATTTGCTTCGGAAGTCGTCGGAGACGTGTAACGGGATGTGCGGTGCGCTGTAGGCGAGATAAAGGAAGAACGGTTGGTCGCGTTTCGCCCGCACGAACTTCACCGCCTCTTCTGTGAACTGCTCGGTGAGCGTCTTCTGGTCGGGGTGCGGCTCGATGACCGTCTCGTCGCGGTGGAGGACAAAGGGTTTCATGTCGTTGGGGAACATCATCCCGTAAAACGCGTCGAAGCCATGCTGGCGCGGGGAGAATGGGGCCAGGTGCCCGAGGTGCCACTTCCCAACGCAGGCGGTGGCGTAGCCGCATTCCTTCAAGATCTCAGCCAGGGTGACCTCGTCGGGGTTCAGCCCCTCCATGTGCGCTTCGTAGAGAACGTGGCCGCCATTGCGTCCGAAGCTGGACATGCCCACCCGCACCGGGTAACAGCCGGTCATGAGTGCTGCGCGGGACGGGGTGCAAACGGTGGCGGGAGAATAGAAATCGGTGAACCGGGCACCCTCGGCGGCAAGCCGGTCGAGGTTCGGTGTCCGGATCTTCTCGAAGCCCGGGCGGTTGTCCGGCATCCAGTAGCACCCGACGTCGTCGTAGCCGAGGTCATCGGTGAGGATGACGAGAATGTTGGGCTTGGATGGCACAGGACTGGCCGCGTGCAGCGTGGCCAGCGGCGCCAGCAGCAGCGTGAGGAGGTAGAAGAAGCGCCGGCATTTCATGGTGAAAGTAAAACGCCTTTCGATCCGGGAATACATGGCCTAGTTCTGCCAAAAGTTGTCATCATCCTGCCATGGCTCCCAAGTTCATCCAGAATGCATTTTTTGCCAGCATGACCGATCCACAGGCATTCCGGCTCATGTATGATCAGCAGCCCAACGTGTTCTTCTTTGTGAAGGATCGCGAGAGCCGTCTCATCGCAGCCAGCTTGCCGAGATATTCCCGGCTGACGCCACTCTCACGAGCCAGCCCATACTTGCTCAGTCCGCACCGTTCCCGCAACTCCTGAAATCGCCTCGGCAGCCGCTCGCGGATACGCTCGGCGTTGTCGTGGGCGTCGTGGTTCTCCGGCGCGGTGGGCATGGGGATTCATGTGGATTGCATTGAAGTCAGCGGCGCGAGCAGCAGTGAGGTGAGGCGGAAGGCGAGTGTTTGCGTCTTCACGACATTGCTCCGATGACCGGTGCCTATTTTTTCACGAACGCCGGAATGATCCGCTGCGGCAGGGTTTGCAGCGTGTCGCCCATGCCTTTGTTGTGGGAGGTAACGACGGCGACGAGATCGAGTTCGGGGAACATGAAGATGAACTGCCCGCCTGCGCCGCGACCTTGAAAGCTGTGGTAGGTCTTGCCGCCGACAGTGAAATCTTCCACCCACCAGAAGAAGCCGTATCGCTCGTTGATCTGGCTCGGCGTTGTCGCCCGCATGAGGTAGGCTTCGGGGATGAGTTGCGCGCCCTTCCACTTGCCTTTGTTGAGGATCAGCTGGCCGAACTTCAGCATGTCACGCGATAGGATGCTGCTGCCAGCGGCGGACTTCGGCAGGCCGCTGATGGCGGGCTCCCAGTGGTATTGAGTGATGCTCATGCGCCCGAGCAGCTCAGTCTTGATGAACTCTTCCGCGCCGTCGGGTGCGACGGCGTTCAGCACTTGCATCGCGATGGCGGTGTCGGGCTCCTGATACTTGAACTCGCGAGGCATGGGCGGGATCGGATCGCTGTGTTGCAGATACGCCTGCAGCTCGCCCAGTCCCTTGAGCTGCGCCGGATTCTTCATCAACTCTTTCTCCTTCTCCTTCGCAAGCCGGATGCCGGAACCCATCTGCATGGCCTGCGCGAGCGTGATTGCGTCGGCACCCGCGACAAGCTTGGTCGTGTCGAGTTTCTTGAGGAAAGAGATCGCGGATTTGTCGAGGTCTTCCATCTTCAGCATGCCGAGCTGAATCGCGCGACCCACGGCCAGTGCGGTGTAGGACTTCGTGATCGACATCTGGTAGTGTGGGAAGTTCGCACGGCCCCGGCGATAGTAGGATTCAAAGAGCAGCTTGCCACGATAGCCGATCAGCATGCTGTCCACGTTGCCCGCTTTCTCGTCTTTCGCCGTCGCTGCAAGCTCGTTGGCAAAGGCTTCAATCATCGCGCGATTTCCGCCATCGACACCGAGTCTGCCCACGACCAACCCGTCCTTTTTGTCGTCCGGAGCAGCGCTGATGTAGGGCTTCTCCAAGTCCGGAAATTGCGCCTCAAGCTGGTAGAGTTTGTCCTTCAAATTCAGCCCCGGCACCTCGGGCGCGAGGCCGTTGCTGGGCTGCTGGGCTTGGAGAGGAAAGCCGGCACTCACGAGGGTGAGCGTCAGCAGAGAATAGAGAGTGGGATGGATTCTCATCGCGGGTATCAGGTTGGGTTTCATCATTTCGCATCCTTCGCTGCGGCTTCCTTCTTGGCCATGCGGTTGGCTTTGCGCTTTGCAGCTTTGTCATCGGTTGGCTCCGGAGGTTCGGCTTCGGGCTTCTCGCCTGCTTCGGTGGCGGTGCCGGCGGATTTGTCGAGCTTGGGATAGCTGGCCACGGCCTTGGCGAGTTGCGCTGGATTGGTTCGGGCATCAAAGGAGGCAAGGCAGTGGTCGTGGGTTTCGATCATCCATTGGCGCAAGCGGTCCTGATACTTTTTCAGGAGAGCCTGGTGCTTGGAATCATGAATGAGATTGTTCGTGCATGAGGGATCTTTTTCCAGATCATAAAACTCCTCGGGCACACGATAGCGGAAAATGTCCACGCGTGCCTGGATGGCGGGATCGGTTTTGCCGGCTCCCTCCATCGCGGCGAAGGTCTGGCCTTCGTTGTTGTTCTTGTATTTGAATTTGCCGTCGGAGAAGGCGTTGAAGATGTAGCCGTAGCGCGCGTCCTGCACGCTACGCATCGGCTTGGGCGGGCCGCCGATGGTGTAGTCGATCTGGGTGAAGACGTAGCCGCGTCCGTCTTGCTCGCCACCTTTGAGGAGCGGGACCATGGAACGTCCGTCGAGTCCGCTGGGCATGGGCAGGCCTGTGGCGTCCATGAAGGTGGCAAAGAAATCGACCTCGGAAACGAAATGTATCTTGTCCACCGAGCCGGGTTTGATGACGCCCGGCCAGCGAAACAGCATGGGTGTGCGATTGCTGGCGAGATAGGTGTTTGCCTTGGCAAAGGGAAACGATGAGCCGTTGTCGGTGATGAAGACGACGAGCGTGCGGCTGGCGAGGCCGGAGGCATCGAGCGCCTGGAGCACGCGGCCCACGGTGTCGTCGAGACGGCGAACGGAGTTGAAGTAATGCGCGTATTCCTCGCGCACTTTCGGTAGGTCGGCGAGGTAGCTGGGAATGACCATCTCCTCGGGCTTGAAGAGCCGCGACGGCACTTCCTCGCCATTCTTGCCGCGCCCCTTGGGATCATAGAACGGGCGATGCGGGTCATGGGAGTTGACCATGAAGTAGAAGGGTTTGTTCTCCGACTTGCTGCGGGCGAAGAACTCCTGCGCGAAGCCGTGATACTTCGTCGGACTGCGACCCGCGCCGAGTTCCGCGTAGTCGTGCACATAGTCCCACTTGAACGCCGGATCGCAGGTCGAGTGGCTCACCTTGCCGAGAACGCCGGTGAGATAACCCGCCTTCTGAAAGGTGCCAAACACCGTGGGGATCGGCTTGGGAAGTTTGTTAAACCCAAACAACCCGCTGTTATGCCCATAGCGTCCCGTGGCGATGATGCTGCGGCTCGGACAACAAATCGCCGCGTTCACAAAGCCATGCTGAAAGCTGAGACTCTCCGACGCGAGCTTGCTGAGATTCGGAGTCACGCCTGGCACCTTGCCATCGAGGAAATCCATGGCCTCATAGCCGAGGTCATCGGCGGTGATGAGCAGGACGTTGAGCGGCGACTCAGCGGCGTGCAGCGCGGCGAATGGCAGGAGAGATGTGAGGAGAACAAGGAGCGGTTTCATCGTCTGTAAGAGTGAAAAGATTCAAGGTGGGTGAGTTACTGCGTCATCTGCGGGCGCTCCCAGTCTTTGAAATTCCTTTTCGCATCGCGGGCTTCGTCGGTCTTTTCGGGTTTCTCCAAGCGCACGGCGGGATCGTTGGGATCGAAGAGCGGCCAGGTGTCGGTGCGGATGTCGCTGCCGTGCCAGCCGACGTCGGCATTGCCGAGATCATCCGCGAGGAGGAAGACGATGCTCGGCTTCGTCGGCACGACTGGATCGGCAGCATGGGCGGGAGACAGCGCGGAGAGAAAGAGGATGGCGAACTGAATTGGTTTCATAGGGGGAGATGGTTCACGGCTTTGACTTACTCCTTGTGGAGTCATCAGAAATATCGACCGCCGCCAGTTCCTGCATGGCCTGGACAGCATATAGTTCGCAGTTGAACCACATCGGGCCTGGATTTTGCATGACCCACGTTTGATAGCGCCCCAACGCTTTTTTGTTCGACTGCGTGCGCGTGAGAGTGCCGGCGAGGGCTTTGGCCTTTTCCAGATGCAGCCGGTCTCCGGTGGCGCGATAGGCGGCGAGATACATGCGGATGAGCTTGGCGGAACTGGCGTTGACGGGCGCATAGCAACGGTATTGCTCCAGCACGCAGGGTAGTAGCCACGTTCTCGATTTTGAACCGGCTTCGCCATCGGGATTCTGCTCCTTGGGATTGGCGGTCGGCGGCTGCGCCCACATGACGAACTGGTCTTCGGCGAAGCGGATCAGGTCGAGGGCGAGAGCGCGTTTCGCGGGATCATTGGCGGCGGTTTGCAGCAGATGGATGGAGAATTGTCCAGCATCGTGCTTGGTCAGGTTTTCATACGGCGGCAGCGGCTTCACGTCCTCAAATTGCCCCTGCCAATTCCAGGTGCGCACGGGATTCTGCATGACCCAGGCAATGGCTTTTTCGCGCATGGCATCAAAGTGATGATCGCCGGTCGCCGCGCCGAGCTTATCCACAAACTCGATGACGAGCGTGGGGATGAGAATGTTGTCGGTCACTGGCTTGCCATCCTTCGGCGAGACAAACATCAGCCAGCTTCCTTCCGGCGACTGCCGTTTGGCGTAGGTTTCGGCGATGCTCACGGCGGCGTTCAGATACTTCGCGTCTTTGGTCGCGGCGTAAACATCGAGGTAATACATCCCAGTCTCCGCGCCGCAGAACGTCATGTAGCGGTCTGCGTTCATGTGGCCGCCGAGCTTGTCGTGAAACATTGTGGGGTGATACGTCGGCGGATGAAACGCCCAGTCGTTTTCCGCCGGATAGCTCAAACCCAGCAGATAATCAGCCGCGCGGCGGGCTGCTTTCAAAGCCTCCGCCGCGTCGGTAGGCGGCGGTGTCTGTGCGGCATAAATGGCCAGCGCCGCCGCCGCTCCGCCGACGATCTTCGACGGGTAACGGTAGAGATGGAATTGCTCATCCGGCACGCCGGCGGTGAACCAGCAATGCAAATCCGGCGAATGCACGAGCGTCTCGAGCGCGGTGCGCGCGCTGTCGCTCCACGACATAGCGGGCGCGGGATATGCCTTGTCAATGGCGGCGGCGCGATGAAAAACCCGCGTCATCGGCTCGCCGACTTCAGCACCCTTGTCGTCGAGGCCCTGCACGGTCAGTCTCGCCTTGCCGGTGATGACCTTGTCCCAGACGGGCGAGAGCGGCGACCACGGCTTGGCGGCGGTGAACGTGAGGGCGTCGCCTTTCGCGGGCGCGACGGTGAAGCGATACGACTTCGCGCCGGGCACTTCCTTGAAATCAAACGCGGGCGCGAACTGGAATTGCACGGCGCGGGCGTTCCAGAACGGCTGCTGGCCGGGGACGCCGGGGCGCACAGGGATCGCCGTCTCATGCAACGCTTGCACGCGGAGCTTGGGATCGGTGGCGACCATCGGGCCGGGCTTCGGGACTTCGGCGGCGATGGCTGTGCCACAGACGGCGGCGAGGAGGAGGAATGTTTTCATAGAGTTCACGGCAGGGCATCCTACTTAACGCTGGTTCCAAGTGGTGTTCGGCTTTTTCCATGAAACTGGCTGCAACATCCAACAGATCGCGGTGGATGCGTTCGTCGGGTCGTTGTTTGAAGAAGTGGCTTCATGCCATGGTGTTTTGGGTATTGATTGAGCTATTCATCGAAGGCCATGTGGCGCATTCTCTTTCGAGTTCATTCCTGTGAAATTGAACCCATCCAGCGGTATCAACTGCGATGCGGGTAGGAGGCTGATAAGCAGATGTCTTTTCCACGGTGTGTTGGTCTCGTCGGACTTGCTCGGGGCGAGCGAGCACGCTGAGCTACTGCGTCATTTGCGGTCGCTCCCAGTCTTTGAAGTTCCTTTTGGCATCGCGGGCTTCGTCGGTCTTTTCGGGTTTCTCGACGCGCACGGCGGGATCGTTGGGATCGAAGATCGGCCAGGTGTCGGTGCGGAAGGGTGAGGCGGGCAGGCCTTCCTTGTTGTAGAGCAAATTGCGCTGGGAAGGATTCATCGCCCAAGCGTAGCGGACGGCCACGGGAGTCGGCACTTCTTTGGATGAAACGATGACCTTGTTTCCCGCGATCTCGGCATCGGCCCAATGCCATTGCTTGTCCGCTCCGGCGATGGCGAAGGCATCCAGCTTGCCTAGCTTAGCGGGCATCATGCCGCTGCCGATGCTGTCGAACTCAAGGGCGATTTTGCTGCCTTCGATCTTCTGGCTGAGATAGCGCGGGCCGCAGGGGACGATGTCTTGGCCATAGACTTCCTTGAGCGCGAGATAGGCGTGGCGGATGCCGATGGGCTTCTTGTTTTGCGGATGCAGGGCAACGGGGTCGCCGCAGTCAATGCCGACCGCCATGCCGGTATGAGGCATCTCCATGCTGACGAGTCGCATGGATTCGCGGTTGACCGGCCATGTGGCCTCCACACCCTCGACAGGCTGCGTCTGCGGCGGCTCCCAACTGGGCAACTGTGTGAAGAAAAACGGAAAGTCTTTCGACACGTTGCCGCCGGAGAGTTCATGCCATGAGGAGCGGTAGTAGCTGATGAGTCGCTTCAGTTGTTCACCGTAGGCGACGGCTTGCGGCACGGTCTTGGAGTTGCGCTCGCCCTGATACCAGATGGCACCTTTGATTCCATAAGGCCGGATGGGATAGATCATGCCGTTGAAGATGTTGGCCGGATACTGATTCCCCAAGTCGGCGGGTTTGGTGATGGAGGGAGGTTGCAGCGCTCTCGCCCGGTTTTTCATGGTCTCGCCCGCGGCGACCTTAGAAGTGTAATCAGCGAGTTCGCTCTGGAATGCGGCGAGCGACTTCTCACGGCTCTCGCCCTTGCCATCCAGTTGCCGCTGCGCGCTTCGATCCATGTCGGCCTTTTGCTCCTTCGACTGCGCCATGTCCTGCTGCACGTCCCACGGCATCCACCCTTCAATCGGTGTGCCCGCGTAAGCCTCCTGAATGATGCCGATGGGAACATTGAGCGCGAGGTGAAGCTTCTTGCCAAAGTTATACGCCACGACCGAAGTCTCGGCGGCGGACTCCGGATTGCAGGGCTTCCATTGACCGAGGAGATCGCGCTTCTCCTTCAGCGGCTCATGCCAGTGCTCGCGAGCGGATTTGAAGATGCGGTAGTTCGGCAAGTTGACGTTCGCCTCCTGTTCCGCCTCCGCAGAATTGCCCGTGGACCAGCCCATGTTGGATTGTCCCGCGCAGAGCCACACTTCGCCAATAGCGACGTCCTTGATCTCGATCGTCTTCAAGCCGGTGATTTTCAGCGAATGCCCGGTCCCGAATGCAGGCGTATCCAACAGGACCTTCCACCCGCCGTCCGCATCGGCTTGCGCCGATGTCGAGGAACCCCAGGAAGCCGTCACGGTGATTTGTTCCTTCGGGTTGGCCCATCCCCAGATGGTGTTTTTCATGTTTTGCTGCAAAATCATGTGGTTGCCAAAGAGGCTCGGCAGGCGAAGGCCCGTCTTGACCGGCACCGAGCTATCGGAGGTGGTGTTGCCTGTGGTCGCGGCCTCCGCAGCCTTGCGTCGGGCCTTTCGTTGGGCGGCTTTGTCATCCTCCGCCTTCGCGATGAAGAACGCAGGCAAGAGAAGGATCAGTGTGAGGGTGAATAGTCTTTTCATGGTTTAATAAAAGGGATGGTCATCGAAGTAGGGGCCAGTGCGGGAAATGTCACAGCGGCGGGCGAAAAACGAAGTGAAGCACTTCATCACCGCATCGTCTGCGGATCGGACACATCCACGACGACGCGGATCTGATTCACTCCGTGCGCAGTCGCCTGCCAGTCGAGCTTGAGCGTGCGGCGGTCCTGACTTAGCGA
>JAIXOU010000063.1 GCA_027486585.1 Verrucomicrobiaceae bacterium
GTTTCTGCTCAGGTCGGTTTGGCAGCACTCATGATTGCCTTAGCGCTGGGCATCCCCATGGGAGCACTAGCGGCACTGCGGCCCAACAGCCTGGAAGATCGGGTGAGTACGGTAGCGGCCACGTTGGGGATCTGTACGCCGAGTATGGTGCTGGGACCGATTCTAGCACTCGTCTTTGGTTTGAAATTGCGCTGGTTCAACGCCTCTGGCTGGTATGATGCAGATGATTGGGTGCTGCCAGCGATGACGTTGGGAATCATTTACAGCGCTTACATCGCCCGGCTCACTCGTGGCGGCTTACGCGAAACACTGGCGCAGGAGTTTATCCGTACGGCCCGTGCCAAAGGAGCTTCTGAGGCCGCGATAGTGTTTCGCCATTCCTTCAAGCTGGCCTGCCTGCCGGTGCTGAACTTTCTTGGACCCACAGCGGCAGGACTAATGACTGGATCCATCATTACGGAGTCGGTTTTTCAGTTGCCAGGACTGGGGCAGCATTTCGTCGGCGCAGCGGTCAATCGGGATTATGATTTGGCCATGGCGACCGCTGTATTTTATGCCGCCTTAATCGTCGGATTTAATCTCATCGTGGATTTTCTTCAGGCGCTGCTCAACCCCCGTATTGGATTCAAAGCATGAGCCAAGCGTCCTCTCAGTCGCCATGGCAGAAGGCTTGGCAGAGTCTCGTCCGCAACCCGCTGACGGTTGCAGCGATGGTGTTGCTCGTGGCGCTGGTTTTGCTTTGTTGTGTTGGCCCTAACTTTTCTCCCTATGGCCCCAATGATCAGGATCTGGAACTACGTGCCACGAGTCCTAGCTTAGCTCACTGGTTGGGCACAGACCCGCTTGGTAGAGATCTGGCCACGCGAATACTGCATGGCGGGCGCATTTCCATGCTCGTCGGGCTTTTGGCGACGGCTGTGGCCTCGATCATTGGTGTGGGTTACGGGCTTATCGCTGGACTTGCAGGTAAGCGCATGGATGCTGTGATGATGCGAGTTGTGGACGTTTTGTATGCGTTTCCGTTCATCACCTTTGTCATCATACTCGTGGTGATTTTTGGCCGTGAGTTTTGGCTGATCTTCATCGCCATTGGTGCTGTCGAATGGCTGACGATGGCGCGTGTGGTGCGCGGTCAGGTGCTCACGTTAAAAGGCCTGGAATACGTGCAGGCTGCCCGCGCTTGTGGTGCCGGATTTTGGCATATTTTAGGAAAACACATGCTGCCCAATGTGATGGGCCCAGTCATCATTTACGTTAGTCTCACGGTGCCCGGTGTGATGATGCTGGAGGCTACGCTAAGCTTCCTCGGACTAGGTATCCAGCCACCTGAAGCCAGTTGGGGCGTGCTGATCAGTGAAGGGGCCGCCAGCATGGCCGCTTATCCCTGGATGCTGATCGGCCCAAGTATCTTTTTCAGTGCCACGCTGCTAGCGCTGAATCTTATCGGCGATGCCCTGCGTGACGCCTTAGACCCGAAGTCCGTTCGGGAATAAAACGATCAACTGCTGCGGGCTAATGCTGGATTATAGACCCAAGCCCGGTGGCAATCCCATACCGCCAGTGAGCTTACCCATCTCGGCTGCTTGAGTGTCTTTGACCTTCTTTTGCACCTGCTGCACAGCAGAAAGGACCAGTTCTTGAAGCATGTCCACATCGCTGGGATCAACGACTTCTTTGGCAATGGTGATGCTGGTGATGTTGCCTTCGCCATTGGCTTTGGCGACGATCTTTCCTCCAGCGACGCTGGCTTCAAAGGTGCGGGTGGCTAGCTCGGCCTGAGATTTTTGCATCTGGCTCTGCATTTGCTGCACCTGCTTCATCATTTTCTGAATGTTCATGGATGCGGAGAGTAAAAATTAAGGTTCCCGTTGCTGGGAAGGTGCGTTGAGGAACTTCCGCACCTCCGTGCTGTAAGCATCAGGCGTGGGTTGCTGACCGTGTTCACGGGCACCTTCAAACCAGGCATGAGTGCTTGGTGCATGACTGCCGGCGACGCTAAGAAGGAGTTCCATCGTGATCGGGATCGGTTGTCCGCTGTGGATCGCTGCGGACAGCGTCATTTCTGCGGCACGATCAAAGACCCACTTCAAATCAGCGCCTGAGAAGCCATTGGTAGCTTCCACGAGTGCATCGACATCCAGGTTGGAGATCGGTTTGTCCTTGGCCAACAGTGTGATGATTTGAGCTCGCGCTGGCGCATCTGGCGGCGGGGCAAAGATGGCCTGATCAAAGCGGCCCGGACGACGAAAAGCAGGGTCGAGTGACCATGGCTGATTGGTGGCACCGATGACGAGGACGCGTTGATTCTCGCCCTTCATGCCATCCATTTCATGCAGAAACTGGTTCACCAGATTGCGCAGTTGGCTCTCGCGGACATTGCGACGGTCTTGGGCGAGTGAATCAAAGTCGTCGAAAACGAGTACGCAGGGTGCATTGGCCCGTGCTGTTTCAAAAATCTGATGCAGATTCCGTTCGGTACTGCCGAAATACGGATCAAAAATTTCATGCAAACCGACGGACAGGAAATTGCAGGGTACTTCACCTGCGACTGCACGCAAAACCAGTGTCTTACCGCAGCCTGGAGGACCGTAGATGAGAATGCCGCCGCCTGTACGCTTGCCGTAAGCTTTGTAGAGATCAGGGTATTGCAGAGGATAGATGATCTTTAGCCGAATCTCTTCCTTCAGCTCTTCCATGCCGCCGACATCGGCAAAGGTCACACCAAAGCGATTCGGGTCACCCGGCGTGTAGAAAGTCTCTGGGCGCCAATCATACGGAGGCTCTTCAAAGGGATCATCATACGCTTCTTGCGTCTGCTGATCGCCATCTTCAGGGCCTTCATTCATGCTGGCCTCAGGGGCAGGCGCAGGAGAAGTGCGGCGCGCATCACGGGCCGTGCGGCCAAGTTCACGCTCCAAAGCCGGATCACTCATGGTGCCGTCGATCATCGCTGCACGATCAAAGTGCTCCAACGCCTTGGCTCGATCACCTTCCGCTAGATTGACGCGGCTCAGTAACAAGTGAGCCTGAGCATTTTCCGGCTCTTGCAGAAGTACACGCTCAGCGCGGACTGCCGCACCGGAGGTTTCGCCTTGCATGAAGAGCACTTTGGCGATGCCCAAATGCGCATCGGTCTGCTGTGGATCCAGCTCCAGCACGCGCTCGAAGCTTTCCCTCGCTTCATCCAGCAGAAGTTGCTCGAGGCAGGCTCGGCTATAAAGCAATAGAAGAGAAATGTTATCGGGCGACTGTTCAATAGCGTCGCGAATGGCCTGGAGGGATGACATGCCTGGGTGGAAAGTAAATAAAACTAGTCTGATCTGTGCAACAGATGCCTTCTGGGAACTAACAGGGGCCGCGCACCCGCGCCAGAGATTTCTTTCGCATCTATGGCAGATCGTGATTGAATGCAAAAGACTCAGCTACTGTCATAGACCAATCGATCTCTTCCATGAAACGCCGAATTTTTCTCGCCTGCTTTGTACTTGTAGCTCCTTCTTTTCAGGCTGCCGATGATCAAGCTCCCACTGCCGAACACGTTTTGGGACTCGTTCGTCGCAGTTATGCGCTTCAGGACCATAAAATGACAGGAAAGCTTCGGGACGACGACAGCGGCCGAGAGGAGCCTCTGGAACTGACTCTGACCAGCAGTGTCATGCGCTTTCTGTTCAAAAGTGCCCCTCCTGAGATCATCCATCTGGATTTGACCACCTCACCTGCCACGCTTTGGCAGGTTAAATCTGGCGGCAGCAGTAAAGTGCCTCTGAAAAATGCAGCGGATCCAGTGCGTGGCATGGATTTCAATTACGAGGATCTTTCGTTGAAGTTTATTTATTGGAAAAATGTCAAGATGCTGGATGCCAACGCAACGCTGACCTTGGCACGCGTCAAATGCTGGCAGATCCGAGTCACCGCGCCTGATACCAGCGGTCCTTATTACACGGTCGATCTCTGGGTCGAAAAAGAAAGCGGCGGTGTCGCCAAAATGGAAGCCTACAATACCGTGAGTAAGATGGTGAAACGATTCCAAGTCACCAAGGTGCAAAAGGTGGATGGAGCCACTGTTTTAAAGGAAATGCGCGTCGAGTCCTTTAACGCTTTGAACGGCGACATCAAAGGTCGCACCTACATGACTTTAGATAAGCCGACCAAGCAGGGTTGAGATCTCAGGGGCGGTAAACGATCAACATTTCGGCTCCTGACTGACTTTTGGAGTTCGTCAGGAGCCTTGAAACTTCAATCCATCACATTCGGCAAATGAGAAGCTCTCGCTCGTAGATGAGCTCTTTGGGGAGATGGGATTTGAGATCGAGGAAGAGTTCTTCGTGGGAGAGGATCTCGGTGCGCCAGGCGGTGCGGTCGAATTTTTGAAGCTCTTCAAACTGGTCTTTGGTGAACTTCAGGTCGGTCCAGTCGATGTCTTCGTAGCGCGGCACCCAGCCGATGGGTGTCTCTTTGGACATGCCGTGACCGGTGGCGCGATCGACGATCCATTTGAGGATGCGCATGTTTTCGCCAAAGCCAGGCCAGATGAATTTACCGTCTTCGCCTTTGCGGAACCAGTTCACATGGAAGATGCGCGGGGTCTCGGTGAGGCGGCGCTGCATGGAGATCCAGTGGCGGAAGTAGTCGCCCATGTTATAGCCGCAGAAGGGTAGCATTGCCATGGGATCACGGCGGACTTTGCCAATGGTGCCAGCAGCAGCAGCGGTCATCTCGCTGCCCATGGTGGCTCCGGCATAGACGCCTCCGCTCCAGTTAAAGGCCTGGAAAATGAGCGGTAGCGTGGTGGCGCGACGTCCACCAAAGATGATGGCGCTGATGGGCACGCCTTCGGGTTTTTCCCAGTCGGGGTCAATGGTGGGGCACTGGGAGGCTGGGGCGGTGAAGCGCGAGTTCGGATGCGCGGCTTTGGTTCCTTTTTCCTTGGCGATCTCAGGTGTCCATTCGTTGCCCTGCCAGTCGGTGCATTTGGCCGGTGGGGTATCCGTCATGCCTTCCCACCAGACTCCCCCTTCTGGGGTCAGGGCCACGTTGGTAAAGATCGTGTTCTTCCGCAGGGAAGCCATGGCGTTGGGGTTGGTCTTGTCGCTGGTGCCTGGGGCGACGCCAAAGAAGCCTGCTTCTGGATTGATGGCGTAGAGTCGGCCATCAGGGCCGGGTTTCAGCCAAGCAATGTCATCTCCGACAGTCCACACTTTCCAGCCTTTTTTGGCGAAGTGATCTGGCGGGATCAGCATGGCAAAATTCGTCTTTCCACAGGCACTCGGGAAGGCTGCGGCCACATAGGTTTTTTCGCCCTTGGGATTCTCGACGCCAAGGATGAGCATGTGTTCGGCCATCCAGCCCTCGTCCCTAGCCATGGCGGAAGCGATGCGCAGAGCGAAGCATTTTTTACCGAGCAGGGCATTGCCGCCGTAGCCTGAGCCGTAACTCCAGATTTCGCGAGTTTCAGGGAAGTGCACAATGTACTTCTCCTTGTTGCAGGGCCAGGAGACATCCTTTTGTCCTTTCTTTAAAGGTGCTCCGACCGTGTGCATGCAGGGCACGACGCGTTTGTTGCCTTTGTCGATGATTTGGAAGACCTTCTTCCCGATGCGGGCCATGATGCGCATGTTCGCCACAGCGTAGGCGGAGTCGGTGAGCTGCACACCGATCTGGGCCATGGGCGAGTTCAGTGGCCCCATGCTATAGGGTAGCACATACATGGTGCGGCCTCTCATGCAGCCATCGAAGAGGCCCCGCAGCTTCTTTTTCATCTCAAAGGGGTCCATCCAGTTGTTGGTGGGACCGGCGCCGTCTTTGGAATTGCTGCAAATAAAGGTGCGTTCCTCGACTCGGGCGACATCGCTAGGGTCTGACTTAGCGTAAAAGCAGCCAGGCCAAGTTTTCTGATTCAGTTTGATGAAAGTGCCTGCGGCGACCATTTCATCGCAGAGCAGATCGTATTCGGCTTTGGAACCGTCCACCCAGTGGATGCGGTCAGGCTTGCAGAGGGCGGCCATTTTTTTCACCCACTTCAGCAGGTTCGGATTGGTGCTCAGCGGAATGGAAGGGTCGGTCTTGGTGCTCATAAAAAGGTTGGAGGGTGGCTTTAGCGCTAAATCTATGCCACAACTTCATCTTCCTCGACTCGCCTAATTTGGCGAGTCGATATTTGAGAACAGTTTTGCCTTCTCTTGTGCCGAGACTGCGAAGGCAACGCCGCAAAGCCAAGAACCAAGAACTTTCTGACTGCTAAATCTCCGTCCCAGGCTCTGGCTCGGCTTTGAAGGTGCCGGTGCCGACGAGGCGCTCAAAGATGGGACTGGCCATGAGCGTGGTGATCACGGCCATGATGGCAAGCATCGCGAAAATCTCAGCGGAGATGATGCCTTTTTGCAGGCCGATGTTGATGATAATCAGCTCCATGAGACCCCGTGCATTCATGAGGATACCGATGCCCATGGCTTCGCGGTTGGAGATGCCTGAAGCGCGCGCGGCACCCCAGCAAGCCACGCCTTTACCCACAATGGCTGCGACCAGCACGGCACCTGCCAGAAGCCAGAGATAACCGGTATTTAGGAGACCCAGCCGTGTGTTCAGCCCTGAGTAGGTGAAGAAAAGTGGTAGAATGAGAGCGACGGCCAGGGGCTGTGTCCGCTCGATAATGGTGCGATTGACGATGCCGCGTGGCATGGCTGATCCCATGATGAAGGCACCGAAAACGGCGTGCAGCTCGATGTAATCTGTCCACCAGGCACCTAGGCACATAAGGGAAAGAAAGAAGGCATACTCGCCGTCGCTGACTTTGCCTCGAGCTTCGATGCCCTTGGCGTAACGCTCCAGCAGCGGGCGGATAAGCAACTGGGCCACTAGCACGTATCCGATGCCACCACCGATGCTCAGCACCGCATGAGACATATCTCCATTGAAGCTAGCCAGCACCAGAGCCAGCATGCCCCAAGCTGCTGCGTCATCAATGGCACCTGCGCCGATCGCTACGGTGCCCATCGTCGTACCAGCAAGGCCTTTGAAATGAATGATGCGGGCCAGCATGGGGAAAGCGGTGATACACATGCTGGCTCCCATGAAGATCATGGCATTGGTCATGGAAGTCTTTTCAGGGAAGAGCGTCGTGTGATTGTAGAAGAACCAGCCGACGGCTGCCCCGAGGATAAAGGGAGCTGCCATGCCTGCAAAAGACACAGCCATGGAACTGCCAAAGCGCTTCTTGACGATGTCCATGCGGAACTCTAGGCCGACGATGAACATGTAGAGAGCCAATCCAAGTTGGGACAACGGGAACAGCACCTTCATGGAGTCTGGCGGGAAGAGTGCCTTAGAGACATCTGGCAAAAAGAGTCCCATCAGTGATGGCCCCATGCAAACACCCGCGATCATTTCAGCAACGACCTGCGGCTGACCAAAGCGTGCAGCAATCATACCGACCACGCGGCAGACCATGAGGATGATGGCCAGTTGTAAAAAGAGTTGGATGGCGAGTTGGAGATTGGTCATAGGGCAGGGGAGTTAAATGAAAGTGGGCGGATTAATAATTCAAGGTGAGCATCAGGTAAGCAAAGTCTGCACCATCAGCAGTTCCTGTGTCGCTGAGGTAGGTGCCGGCAAAAAAGTGACTGTAACCAAGAAGCATGTCGAGATGCTTGGAAATCTTGGTATTGATCGTGAAGTCCGCTTCTGCACCGGCGTAGTTGCTGGCTTTTGGATTGACGCCACGCACTCGGGTTGTGCCGTTGGCTCGGTACCAAGCGTCTGCTGTATCCGCTAGCCAAAAGGCATGAAGATCTAGATTGGTCTTCACTTTAGCATGAGGTTGCGCGGCCATGCGAAGCACTACGTTGTGCATGTTTTGCCAGGAAAACGTGTCCATGAATCCATAGGGTGGATGATTGGTCGGGAAGAGGTTCTGAAAGGTATTCACCTTGCCATCCTTGGCGTTGCCGTCACCACTGCCAAAACTGTATTCCATCGCCAAGCGAGGCTTCCAGCCGGTTTGTAGCCAGTTGTAGCCTCCTTCCAGATGAAAAGCATAAGCGCGTAAATCTTGTCCCTGTACTTTACCCGCCTGACCTGCTAGCTCCAAGGTGTAGTCCCAACCCGCTAACTTCAACGGATCACCTTTCATGCGTGTGCCAAGGGTGATGAAGTCCGTGTTTCCAATCAGTGCCTCTTCATGCAGATGAAAGGCGTAAAAATCGGTCGTCTGCACGGGGATCAGGCTGGTGCTGAAATACAGGCCACTGAAAAGTTGATGCCGAGAGTTCTGGGTGTCTGACCAATCAGAAGTATTGAAGTGGGATTCATGCGGCCTCACCACGCTTGAAATGAAGCCGTCTGCCCACCAATCTTTTTGCTGATAGTGCAGCTTTACGGCATCAAAGGTGCGGCTGAAGTTTAGCCATTCCAGCGGACCGACCAGTCGCTCATCCCCGTAGGACAACACCTGCCTACCTAACTTTAGGGAGAGTTGTTTCGGATTGCCAAACTCCAGAGAGGCCAAGCGCAGATCAAAGGCATCATCTCCTTCAGCACCCTGCTGCAATGGCACATCGGCACGATCTGAAAAAGACTCTCTCACGTCCTGCCCTTGCACGGTCACCTGCAGCCAGTCCAGGGGCTGCCATTCGATGCCTAGCCGAATGCGGTGCAGGAGCCAGTTGTCATCGGTTTTTGAATCTAGGCGATCATTGAAATCAAAGACGTTATTCCGGTATTCACCCCGCACGCGTGCTTGGAAGGTGAACTGAAAGTTGTCTGTCTTCGGTAGTTCTACCGGAGGTGCAGGCAGATCCCCAGCCAAGAGACTTAGACTAACAAGTGATGGAATGATGAGGGCCAAGCTGCGCATGAAATCAAACCTTAGATGCCACAGGTTCAGTTAAACCAAAAATAGAGTCTCGCGATAGCATCCATCGCGAACGGGCATGACAGCGAGGGCTGGTAAAAGGGATGAGAGTGGGTGGGGATGATCAGAAATTAGAAGTAAGAATAGCAGCTTGGCCGAGTTTATAAAGCTCTCAATTCCTATGCAGCGACTCCTGATCTATCTTCTCCTTTCGACTCTGTGCCCATTGCTTGCGGTAGAAAAGCCAAACATCATTCTCATTAACATCGATGATTTGGGCTACGCGGACATCAGCCCTTTTGGGGGAAAGGTGAAGACGCCAAACTTGGATCGAATGGCTGCGGAGGGCATGAAACTGGCAAGTCATTATGCGGCTCCTGTATGTTCACCCTCACGCGCGGCAATGATGACGGGCTGTTATCCAAAACGTGTCCTACCCATCAGCGGTGTCCTTTTCCCTTCGGCGGCCGTGGGACTGAATCCTGAGGAAACTACGGTGGCTGAAGTACTGAAAAAGCAGGGTTATCTCACGACCTGCATCGGCAAATGGCACTTGGGAGATCAGCCTGAATTTCTGCCGACAGCCCAGGGTTTTGACAGCTACTTCGGCATTCCGTACTCCAATGATATGGGCCTGGCCTCTGAAGGTTCAAAGAGCAACGCAGGCGAACCTATCCGAAAGGGTAAGGCGAAAGCTGGCGCTCAAAAAACGGTGCCAGTTGACGAAACCGGACTGAAAGGCGATGCCCAGCCGCCATTGCCATTGGTCGATGCAGGCCAAGTGGTGGAACGCGTGAAAGCCGCTCAGCAGCATACCTTCACTCGTCGCTACACCGAACGTGCCGTGAGCTTCATTCGCGGGCATCAGAAGCAGCCTTTTTTCATCTATCTGCCGCACAATGCTGTGCATTTCCCTGATTACCCACATCATGACTTCATGGGGAAATCCGGTGTTAGCCTGCAGAAGGATTGGACCTTAGAGGTGGACTGGAGTGTGGGGCAGATCCTCGCGACCTTGCGCGAATTGAAGATGGACTCGAACACGCTGGTCATCTTCACCAGTGATAACGGAGGTCCAATCAATCAAGGGGCAGACAATACGCCTTTGCGTGGTGCTAAAGGCAGCACCTTGGAAGGTGGCATGCGCGTTTGCACACTGGCCTGGTGGCCTGGTAAGATACCATCAGCATCGAACACTAATGCCGTCACCAGTCATATGGATTGGCTGCCGACCTTTGCCTCTTTGGCCGGGGCTGCTTTACCTGAGCGGGCCATTGATGGCGTGAATATTTCTCCGCTTTTGCTGGGTCAATCCGGTGCTCAAGGCCATGACGTCTTCTACTATTACCATGGTTTCAATCTTCAGGCCCTGCGTGCCGGAGCCTGGAAGCTGCACCTTCAAAAAGGTGAACTCTACGATTTGGAGTCTGACATTGGGGAAACAAAAAACCTAGCGAAGGAGCAGCCTGAGCAAGTGGCCAAACTTCGTGCTTTAGCTGAGGTGATGCTTCGTGATTTGGGCGATGGCAACGCTGACGCGCCCGGCGTAAGAAGTCTTGGTCGCGTGGCCAATCCACAGCCCATGATTCACTCCGATGGTCATGTCCGTTCGGGAATGGATGGTGTGGCCAAGGTCTTGCCCTAAACGTGTCGTTGATGTTTTGATCAGCGCTCTCGGATCCCTTAACCAAACCGATGATTCCTAGGCCAGAACATCGGTGATCACGCTGCCTTTGTCGCCAACGGTGAAGGGGCGATTGCTTGGCGACATGACGACTTGATTGACGTCCATGCCCATGGCGTGACCGACAGTGCTATGGAAGTCCTGAATGGTGGTTTGTTTATCGGCCACAGCCATACCGTCTTTATCACTGCTGCCATAGATGGTGCCACCTTTGACTGGGCCTCCGGCGAGGAGGGTGCTGAACACTTTGGGATGATGGTCACGTCCGTTGCGACTGTTGATCTTGGGGCCACGACCAAATTCGGAGCAAAGAACAACGAGCGTGCTTTCCAGCAGGCCTTTGGCTTTCAGATCACTCAAAAGGGCAGAGAGGGCGGTATCCAGAATAGTGCCGTGTTCTTCCATGCCTTCGTCGATGTCATTGTGCATGTCCCAGCTGCCATAGCTGACCTCGACAAAGCGGACGCCGCGCTCAATCAGGCGACGCGCTAACATGCAGCCTTGACCGAATTTGTTCATGCCATAGACCTCGCGCTCGGCAGCTTTTTCATCGGTCAGTTTGAAAGCGCTCAGATCTTCACTGCTCAGCAGCTTCAGCGTGTCGTCGTAAAAGTCGCTGTAGGCCTTGAGGTTGGTGTCTTGGAACTTGGCGCGGAAGCCGGAGTCGAGCTTATTGAGCAGCGTCAGGCGCTTGCTCATGACATCAGCACTGGCTGAGAACTGGGCGTATTGCAGCCCTGCTTCTGGATCGTGGATCGGCAGCGGACTGTAGGCAGCGGAGAAGAAACCATTGCCATGTTCAGGGCCACGATTCACGCAGACGGAAGAGGGCAGATTCTTGCTGCTTTTCCCCAGGAGTTCCTGAGCCCAGGCTCCGAGAGCAGGGTGCTTGATTGTGCCGCGTTGCTCATAACCGGTGCGCATTAGGTATTGACCCGAGGCATGCACGCCGGTTTTAGACGTCATGCTGCGGATAATGGCCAGCTTGTCGGAGTGATCTTTGGCCAGTGTCGGCAGATAACCACCAAGCTGATAACCTGCCTTGGTCTGAATCGGGTCGCCGGGCCCTTTGCTGTCGCCAGTTTTTGGATCCAGAGTGTCGATGTGTGACATGCCGCCGATCATCTGAAGCCAGATGACATTTTTGGCTTTGCCAAAACCTGCGAGCTGTTTGTTATCCACCGGAGCGGTGGCCTCACCTTTGAGCAAGTGTGGCAGCAGGGTCACGCCGAGTGTGGTTTGAGCGACCTGCTCAGCAAACCGGCGGCGGGAAATAGAATCAAGGGAACGAAGAGGGCTGTTCATGGCAGAAGAAGGGGCTGAAGTTAAAAGAAGCTTACTGCACAAAGACGAATTCGCGGCTGTTGAAGAGCACCCAGCAGAGATCGGCAGAGGTGAGTCCCGCGTCGAGAGATTGCTTGGCCTCAGTCATTTCACTGGCGGTGGGTTTACGACTCAAGAAACTAAGATACAGAGAGTCCACTTTATCCTCCGCCTTCGTCTGCCCCATGGCTGTGGCCAGAACGAGTGACTTGGGATCAGAGAGCACCTCTTGGGCCTCGCCATTCATGAGCATGAGAACCTGAGGCACACTGCCTTCCTCACTATTGCTGTCGGCGATCTGGCGATCGCTCTGGCCAAACATGCGCAGGAAATGGCCGTCGCGCTCTGGCTGACGCAGCTCGGAGGCGCGGGCTAGTGCGAGGCCTTGCATCATTTCAGGTCGGGCAAATTCGCCATCTTCATCAGCGGCCGCTGGAGCAGCCTGCATGGCTTTGTTTTTCTTTTTGTTACCTTTGCCCTTACCTTTGCCGAGGGTGCCGTTGGCTTCGCGCATCAGGCTTCCGATTTCGGTGATTTTCTCTTTGATGATGCCTACATTCACTTCGGTTGTGATGTTCATCGCCGTGCTGTAGGAGTCTGCGCGATGTGCTTTAAAGCCATCTACTTTATCGCCGATGGCGAGGGCCACGCAGGAGTCCCAAGCCTGCTCGGCGGTCATGCGGCGGAGAATGGGTCCAGGGAAATAATAGGGCTCGCCCAGCGCTAGTTCGCGGGTCACAGCTTCGCGCTGATACGTCTGAGTATTGCAGATCAATCGTGTGAAAGCACGCAGATCGAATTTGAGGCGGACCATCTCTTTGGCCAAGTGCTGAAGCAGCAGTGGATTGCTGCAAGCATTGGGATCATCAAGGTCGGTCACGGGTTCTTTGAGGCCGACCCCAAACATCAGCTTCCACATGCGATTGGCGATGGTCATGGCAAACCGTGGATTCTCAGGGCTGGTCATCCAATCCGCAAAAACTTCGCGCAGGTGGCTATCGTCGTCGCCCTTCTTGATGGCTGTCTGGGCATCTTGATAGCAGCGCAGGCGATGATCATTGGCTGTCCAAGTGATCAGCTTCGGCGTGACTAAGTCGCCCGGTTTGGCGTCTTTGTATTTGTAGTCTTCAGGCAGTGTCTGATCGTTTTTCGCGCCGTCACTGATGCTCAGTTGATTGGCATACATGAGTTTGCGGGCGATTCCAAATTCCCTCGGGCTCAGCTCCTCGCGCAAGCCTCTGAGACCGTAGTTGCCTGCTTTTTTATTGTAGGTATCCGAAGAACCAAAGAAGGCTGCCATTTCATAGAACTGCTTTTGAGTCCAATCCGCGAAGGGATGATCATGGCACTGTGCACAGGATACATTGGCACCGAGGAAGGTGCTGAGTGTGAGACTCAAATTATCCAGTCTCATGCCGCGGTCCCTCAGCAGGTAGCCCGTAGCACCATTTTCAAGCAGTTTGCCATCAGCCACCATCAGATCCCGCACCACAGCATTCCAGGGGCGATTCTCAGCAATCTGCTTCTTTAACCATTCTTGGTAGGTGAAGAACTTCGACTTCTGCGCGTCATCGGCGATCCGCAGCATGTCGGAGAAATAGTTGTACATCCGCGAGCTGAAGCCATCGTCCTTGATCAGGGTATCGATCACACTGGCTCGCTTCGAGCTGCTCGTATCGTTTAAAAAGCTGACCGTTTCTTCACGAGTCGGGATTCGCCCAGCCAGATCGAGATAAACACGGCGAACAAATTGTTCGTCACTGGCGAGAGCATTGGGTTTTTGGCCAGCATTGGTCAGGCCCATGAGCACACCTTTGTCGATCACCGCTGCCGCTTGGGCCACATTGGGATCTTTTGGGATGCCCAATCCTTCGGGTTTCAGCGTTTGCGCCAGCTTCAGATCCTCGGGCGCTAGGCGTTCCATCGGGATGCGGTGGACGAAGCCATTCCGCGTTTGCAGATACACCTGACCGTTTTCCACACCGCGAAAGGTCGCCTCCACCGTGCGCCCAGAAACATCCTTCCATTGCCGGAAATTGGCATTGCCATCAGGTGCCGTGGTTTGTGCCTGGAGCGGTAGGCTGGCCAAAGTGGTCAAAAAGAGGAAATGAAGCGTTTTCATGATGAGAACAGTCTTGTCTGCCGCCCCTGAAACGAAAAGCATCGGCTGAAGTTGCGATTATTTGTGAAAACTGGAAGTCCCCAGCCGTTCGGACGACTTCTCAAAAGCCCCGTGCGAGATTTTTTCCACCGCGCATTTGACAAAAGAGCCTCATCGTCTAGTCTGACCTCCCCTCAGCGAAAGCTGACTGGCTTTACAGCCAATGCACTCCTAGCTCAATGGATAGAGCATCTGACTACGGATCAGAAGGTTAGTGGTTCGAGTCCACTGGAGTGCACCACTTTTTTTGAATCAAAAAGAGTGTGTTTTCAAAAGCCCAACAAATCAGAGGCTTTATCTCCAAGAGCAGGCGTTATCCAGCCATGTTTTCGGATCTTTGTCAGGCCCAGACGAGAAAAGGCAGACTGAAGCGGAAATCAATTTTGGGGCTCTTAGCTTGATTCGCGGATCGGTGATTGCATCGGAAAAAAGTTCTGGGTTCGGAATGCGATTGTCATGATTTGAATCCACCATCAGCCAATAGCAATTTCCCCAGGCATCGTGCAGAGCGATAGTGTCGCCTTCGAATGCAAGTCCTGAGACACCTTGTGCAGCTTGTCTAAACCTCACGAAGCTAATGCCTTTGGGATTTAACTCGGAGACTTCACCAAGAAGCGCCTGAAGAAGCTTGCCACGGATTGGTACTGGTTTGGACTCAGAGTTTTTGAGGGCCTCGATCTCTGGCCAAGAATCATATTCAACCCGGTAGTGGCTGAATGCCACCTTTAAGTCGTTCATATCTCTTCTAGGTTTTGGCAGTGCTTCTGCCCAACTCGCGAAAAACCAGGCAGAAATGAAGATCATGAGAATGATTCCGAAACAACCTCCGATGGTGATAAGGCAAGACTGGCGTTTGAATGGCGTAGCCTCAGTTGTCGGTGGCTTTTGCATCACATTCAGAATCTCTTCAATTGTATCAAACTTCAGGTTTCACGGTTACGCAGCCAAGACACAAGGCTTGATACGTGCCAGTACGGCCACCATTTGGGCTTCTGTCACTTGGCGGTCATACTGGGCTTGGAGATTGAGCCAGACTTCGGCGGGCCATCCAAAGTAGCGGGCAAGGCGTAGCGCGGTGTCAGCGGTGATGGAGCGCTTGCCCTTCACGATTTCATTGATGCGGCGAGGAGTAACGCCGATGTCATGGGCGAGACGGTATTCAGACAAGCCAATGGGCAGGGTGAAATCCTTGCGGAGAATTATACCTGGATGAATGGGTGCGTGCTTTTTCATGGAATCACCTTCAATCCTTTTTTGCTTGCTGTCTGCCGTGGCGCTCATGCGCCGCGATCTTCGTTCACGAGTGCTTGTGCGGTGCCTGAGGGTAGGATCTGCTTCCCGAAGATGGCTCGGCGGCGGGCGGCGAAGTCGGGCCGGCGCACGGGCGCATCAGCGGGCGCTATCTTGGCTACGCCAACCGGTGGAGGCATGAGGCGTGCGACTATTTCCCCTGCTTGCGGGATGATAGTGGTTTCTCCCTGCTGAACCAAGACCATAGACGAAGGTAAGTCCTTGCCGATCTGCTGGAATGTGGCGATGCTCATGGTCGGAAGATATCGACCATCCTCAATGCTGGCAATATCGAAGTGCTTGCTTTGCCTCTTTGTCAGTAGGGTGGTCGAGTGACGTCGCAATCCTTTGCTACCATCCGCGAGCTGAGTAGGACCTGAATGGCTTGAGCTTGCGGGTTTTATCCCAACAAACGCCATCTTCCTGCTAGGTTGGTGATGGAGGCGACGTTTGATGCATCTCCATGAAGCCCATCCTCACTCTTCTCTTGCTGACCAGCTTTGCTTTGGCGGCTGAAACACCTGCTAAAAAGGCCGATGCTCCGAAAAAAGCGGCTCCGGCTAAAAAGGTCTATCCGAAGAATCCGACTCCAACGGCGGCCAATGTGCGGTATGGGGAATTTGAGCGTGATGTGCTGGATTTTTGGCAGGCGAAGTCTGACAAACCGACCCCGCTGCTTTTCTTCATCCATGGCGGTGGTTGGCAGGGCGGCGATAAAGCAGGGATCGCTGTTGAGCCCTATTTGAAAGAGGGGATTTCAGTCGTCTCGATCAATTACCGCTACATTTCTCAATCGCAGGAGGTCGTGCCACCGGTGAAGGCTCCTTTGCATGATGCCGCACGGGCGTTGCAGTTCGTGCGCAGTCGCGCAGGAGAGTGGAACATCGATAAGCAACGCATCGGAGCCAGTGGCGGCTCAGCAGGTGCTTGCTCCAGTCTTTGGTTGGCCTTTCATCCTGATATGGCAGACGCCAAGAGTAGTGATCCGATTGCTCGCGAATCCACCCGCCTCTGGTGTGCGGCCGTTCTGGGGGCGCAGACGACCCTCGATCCTCAGCAGATGCGCGAGTGGACACCGAACAGCAAGTATGGTGGCCATGCCTTCAGCAAGAATGGCGAGTTCAAGAACTTCGACGACTTCGTGGCAGCTCGGGAAAAGATCCTGCCATGGATCGCTGAATACTCGCCCTATGCGCTCGTGACGTCCGATGATCCAGCTATCTACCTCTTTTACAGTGGCCCTCCAGCCCTGGGGCAAGCCGAGAAAGACCCGACGCATACCGCCAACTTCGGCGCGAAACTCCAAGAGCATTGCAAAGCCAACGGCGTCGCCTGTGAGCTTTTCTATCCCGGCGTGACCGATGTGAAAGCGAAAACGACGACGGAGTATCTGATCACGAAGCTCAAGGAAGGGATGTGAATCCAGTGATCTAACTTCGAGTTTACGAATAGGCATCGTGCATTATCATGAAAGCATGAAACTACCACCGGGTCTCGGCGACACAGATTCCATCGTGAACCTGGATGAGGACATTGGCCTGACCGTTGGTAACTCAAAGCCAGTCTCTCCGCAGAAACGCTATGCTGCTCTCCTGCGGATAGGCCGAGGACTGACTGGTGGCAGGACATCGTTGCCGAAAGGGGTATTCCGTTTTGAAACTCACGAGCAATCCAACGCATGGGAGACGCAGCAAATTCTGAAACGGGCGAAACTCTAACTCGCGAGCCTGACTTCGATGACATCGCTCGACTTTGTCGCGATCTTAACGCGGCTGAGGCCAAGTATGTGCTCGTGGGCGGCTTTGCCATCATTCTACATGGTTACCCACGGTTCACCAGTGATGTTGATCTACTGATCGAAGTTGGAGAGGAAAATGAGGCCAAAGTCCTGCAATGTCTCAGTTCACTGCCTGATCATGCTGCAGCACAGGTGAAGCCGGGGGAGGTAGATCACTATGGCGTGGTGCGTATCGGTGATGAAATCATGATTGATCTCATGAAATCAGGCTGCGGCATCACTTATGCCGATGCGATCGTCGACGCGGTGATCAAAGACGTGCAGGGCGTGCCAGTTCCCGTCGCTTCTCACAAGACGATGTGGCGAATGAAACAGACGATTCGTGAGAAGGACATTCCCGATAAAGTCTTTCTTCGCCAATGGGCATCACAGAACAATGTAACACTCGATCCGCCGCCAGAAGAGCTCAAGGCTGCCAATACGCCTCGTTGGTTAGATCGCTTACTTGGTTGGATTTTTGGAAGAAAAGACTAAATTCACGTCCTGCTGGTATAAATGTGAAAGCGAAAAAAACCACCTAGTATCTGATCACGAAGCTCAAGGAAGGGATGTGAATTGTTCCGCTTCGCTAGATCGGGTCATTCTCACTAGATCCTCAGAATGACGTTTTAGAATTTCGCGGTCCCGCAAGTAGCGAGTTGGCCCCCTGCAGGCGACGACGACTTCGGCTATTTCGTATTCACTCAGTTCTGTGATTGGCTTTTTGTGAAGTCGTTGTGACATGTGATGAATGCCCTGATGGCCACTACCATCATTGCCTAAAAAAAGCGCAGGCTAGGAAGTCTCTGTCAGATGGACTGATATGCCAGCGAACTGAATAGCACCACATGTAACAACGAACTGGCCAACGAAAATTGGTGGTTCTATTGAGATCGAAGTGAAAGAGTAGCTGTTTTGCTGAAAAGAGATCGACTCCGTTATTGGTTAAGTCATTCTCGATGCACTTCAGCAAAAAAGGGGGGATGTTTGGTGTCGCTTGACGCTGTGTCTCAATGATTTTGTGAATTCGCTCCAGTCTGGGACGAAAGGAATACAAGTCAGAGCGCAGAAAGATGATACCGATTCCTGTGACCATAAGCAGCACAATCAAGAGCGCTGTTAATCCAATAAGTTTCAGGAATCGCAGCAGTCTTGATTTCATTAGGTTAAAACCCTCTTTCTAGCAAGGATCACACCATCTCCATCATCCGCTTCTTCTTTGGCTTGCCGGCGCTAACGAATTCGACATCGGCGGCGATGACTTTGTATTCGGGGCAGAGGGTGTCGCCGTCGCAGCCTTGGCCGGTGACGTTGTTCACCATTGCGTCGGGGAAGTGGAAGGTGGTGTAGAGGATGCCGGGTTTGACTTCATCGGTGACGCGGGCTTCGAGCTCGACTTCACCACGGGCGCTGAAGAGCTTCACTTGGTCGCCACTGCGGATGGATTTGCGCTGGGCATCGGCAGGATTGAGGGAGAGATAGTCCTGCACGACGATCTCGCCATTGCCGGTGCGGCGGGTCATGGTGCCGCAGTTGTAGTGCTCTAAAATGCGCCCAGTGGTGAGGATGAAGGGGAATTCTTGGCCGTTGGTCTTGAGCTCGGTGGACTCGATCCAAGGGAAGAAATGGAATTTACCAAGACCCCGTTTGAACGACTCCTGATGCAGGATTTGCGTGTCGGTGCCATCCGCGGCGATGGGCCATTGCTTGCCGTTGATGCTGAGATTTTCCCAGGTGGCTCCTTGGAAGAACGGCACGATTTGAGCGATCTCAGTCAGCACGCCATCGGGCGTGTAGTCTGGCTGTGGGAAACCGAAACGCTGCAAGACTTCGCACATGATTTGTCCATCCGGCTTGGTGCCTGAGAGGGGTTTGACAGCAGCGTTCACACGTTGCACACGGCGCTCGGCATTGGTGAAGGTGCCGCTCTTTTCCAGGAAGCTGGACGCGGGCAGGATGACATTGGCGTACTTCGCGGTCTCGGTCATGAAGATTTCCTGCACGACCAGGAACTCCAGGCTTTCCATGGCATGACGGACGTGATGCACGTCAGGATCGGTCTGCACGACGTCTTCGCCCATCAGCCAAAGAGCCTTCAATTTGCCTTCGATGGCGGCATCGAACATTTGCGGGATTTTCCAGCCGGGTTCGGTCGGTGATGGCATGCCGTAGAAGTCGGCGTAGCGCTTTTGCACGGTGACATCATCCATTTCAAAATAGCCTGCGCCCTGATGCGGTTGGCAACCCATGTCGGCAGCGCCCTGCACGTTGTTTTGACCGCGCAGCGGATTCACGCCAACGCCTGGACGTCCGATATTGCCGGTCATCATGGCGAGGTTAGAGATGAGCATGACGGTCTTAGCGCCTTGCTCGTGCTCGGTCACGCCGAGTCCGTGGAAGCTCATGGCAGCCTCCGACGTGGCGTATTCCAGAGCCGCAGCGCGCACGAGTTCTTTGTCCACGCCGGTGATTTTTTCCAGTTCGTCGATATCGAGCTCGCGCAGGCCGGATTCAAAGGCGTCCCAGTTCTCGCAACGCTTACGCACGAACTCGGTATCTACCAAGCCAGCATCTAGGATGAAACGGGCGAACAGGTTCAGCAGCGCCACATTCGTGCCCGGGCGGAGCTGAAGGTGATGCTTGGCATAGGGCACCAGTTCGATTTTGCGTGGATCGATCACAATGAGCGGCACACCTTTCATGACCTGCTGCTTCAAGCGTGCGCCGGTGACGGGATGGCCTTCGGTCGGGTTGGCTCCGATGACCAGGATGCACTTCGTGTATTCGAGATCTTCGACGGAGTTCGTCGCGGCACCTGTGCCAAAGCTCTTCTGCATGCCCCAGGCGGTGGGGGAATGGCAGACGCGGGCGCAGCAGTCGATGTTGTTCGTACCCATCACGGCTCGGATGAATTTTTGCATGAGGTAGTTTTCCTCATTGGTGCAGCGAGCGGAGGAGATGCCTGCGACGGCATTGCCACCGTGATCCTTTTTGATGCGGGTCAGATTGGCAAAGATGTGGTCATAAGCTTCAGCCCAAGTAGCTTCGGCAAAGCTGCCGTCGGCTTGTTTGATGAGCGGCTTGCGCAGGCGATCCCTGTGATTGTAAAACTTGAAGGCAAAGCGGCCTTTCAAGCAAGTGTGGGCATGGTTTACCTCGGCATCGACAGGTGCCTGGATGCTAAGTACTTCATCGCCCTTGGTCGCCACATTCAGATTGCAGCCGACGCCGCAGTAAGTGCAGATGGTACGTGTTTTCTTCGTGGCCTCGATGGACTTCGAGAAGAAGACATCGCTGATGGCCGAGGTGGGGCAGGCCTGAGCACAGGCCCCGCAGGAGACGCACTCGGAATCGGCAAAGGATTGATCCAGTCCCTTGATGATCTTGGCATTGAAACCGCGACCATGCATGGAGAGCACATGCTGCCCTTGGATTTCATCGCAAGCACGCACGCAGCGGGAGCAGTTGATGCACTTGGCCAGCTCACTGGTCATGTAGGGGTGAGAGTGATCTTTGGTCCGATCCAGATGGTTCGCGCCTGCCGGATAACGCACGCCACGAATGCCTACTTTGGCAGCAACGGTTTGCAGCTCGCAGTTGCCACTGACCTCGCAGGTCAGGCAGTCCAGCGGATGATCCGTGAGCACAAGTTCGACGATGTTTTTGCGCAGTTTACGCACTTTCGGCGATTCGGTGAAGACATGCATCCCGGCGGATAAGGGCGTGTGGCAGGAGGCCACGACACGGCGCGGTCCATCGGCTTGCAAGGCCACTTCGACCGAGCAAACACGGCAGGCGCCATACGGCTCCAGTTGCGGTGCATCGCAGAGCGTCGGCACAAAACCACGTCCTTTGTGACGGTCGATGTAGTTGAGCAGCGTATCGCCTGATTCGAAGCGATAAGGTTCGCCATCAATGAATGCGGTGAGCGTGGAGAGATCCTGGACCATAATTTATGCAGTATAATCAGAACCATGATTCTAAGGGAAGTACAGAAATGGGGGCTGGTGAAAACAGCACAGCAGCGCCCATTATTTTAGCCCCACACAGCTCACCTCTTTTTCGACTGCTTCAGAAGACGGTGCGCAGCAAAAGCCATGATTGGATCGAGTCCCGGCGCTGCCGCCAGATCCCGAGATGTGATCATGGGACGATCCAAAGGCAATCCGCCTGCGATTCTTCGGATGATGGATTCATGCGGTTGCCAATGAAGATCTCCCAGTTTGACGAGTTTCCCCAAGGGCTCGTTTGTCGAATAAAGCCAGCCTTTGTAGATGAGTTCAGAGCAATAGATTTTAGCGTCATCGAGTTCATGCTGGATGTCATATGGCTTACCGAGGAACCTTCGTGCGCCTTCGATCATTTTGGGAATGTGCCTGCGAAACTTGGGTTTGAGCCTATGAACGGCCAGTTTCCGCTCTCGTCCTTGGGCAATCCATTCGGCCAACGGCGTCTCTTTCACGGGGCCTACCGCCTCTAAAACTTTCCAGTCGTCATCCACATTAACGACAATGCCGCAATGTGAGAAGGGCGAGCCTGAAGCTCCCTCAATGGCATCAATGACCTCATTGTGTGGCAGTGATTGGAAGAGAAGATCACCCGTTTGCGGAAGGTAGCTGAGCGGAGCGCTTTCAGCATGGCAAACGATACACAAGAGCATGAGCAAGATGACTGATTTCATCATGAGGGTGATTTTAATAGGGTGCCTCGGGCTTGAAATGGGGTTCCTAAACAGGATGCGTCTCCGCTGGCAGAATGGAGAGCACGAAGTCGTAGATGCGGCGTGCAGAGGCTAAGGCTTCGATAAAATCAGACTCAGTGGGTTCTAGATCACAGTCTGAAATGGATGGATAACGAAATTGAGTGGCAAACGGGCTTACCGTATCAGCATCAGCGCGAATAGTGTCAAATGCTGGTTCCTTACTGAAGGCCAGAGCCACAAGCTCATCTACCGCATGGGTTTTCTTGATGGGGCTGTCCGTAAATGCCAAGAATGCTTTTATTGCTTTTTCAGCAGCTTGTTGGCAGTGATAAACTCCTGTGTCGAGGTGCTCGGAGTCCGGTCTGGCCAGAATCTCAGCCGTCTGAAGATCGCTCAGGGCCTTTCTTAGCCAAGCACTGACCCATTTACGTTTTGCCTCATCCATAGAGCAGCTTTCCCTCATGAATGATCTTGTAGGTCAAGGATGATGCCACGTCATGGTAGGTCTCGAACTCGGATCGAGTGTGGACCAGCACGTCTTTCGGGAGACCAATTCCACGCAGGGTCTGATTTGCTCTGCGCACACGCTGTAGGCTACGCTCTTGGCTTGATGGGACAACAACTACCAAATCCAGATCGCTATCCTCCGTCGGCTCACCCCATGCATAGGAGCCGAAGAGCCAGATCTGCTCGGGCTGAAACTCGGCTACCAGTCTGCGCGTGGCCTCTTCAATCACAGGCTGCGCTCTGATGCGAAGCGTCTCTGCAAGTGAGGGGCTGTCTGCGGCGATGACCATGCGGGTAGTTTAACCCTTGAAGAAGAATTGCAACTCCGCATTGAAATGCTCCAGCGCGTTCTTGATGGGCAACGGCACGCCGCCGCCGAGGGCGCAGAGGCTGGTTTGTTCCATCGTATCGAGCAGATCGGTGATGAGCTCGCGGTCGATCTTGTAGGTGCTGTCGCCACGGGCTTTGGCGATGAGCTCTTTGCCTCGGGTGCTGCCGAGGCGGCAGGGGAAGCATTTGCCGCAGCTTTCATCCGCGGTGAATTGAAAGAGATGCTGGATGTACTCGATCATCGGCATGGACTCGGGGATGCTGACGACACCAGCGTGACCGAGCAGGAAACCGGCTTTCTTGAAGCTTTCGAAATCGACGGTGAGCTGGGCGATGTGGCTCATGGGGATGAGCCCGCCGAGCGGTCCGCCGATCTGGATGGCTTTGATCTTGGATTTGAACCCGCCGGCTAAGTCGATGACGGTTTGCAGCGGTGTGCCCATGGCGACTTCGTAGATGCCGGGTTTCGCGAAATGGCTGTCGAGAGAGAGGAGCTTTGGTCCAGTCGACTGAGGCGTGCCGATTTGGGCGTAGGCTTTACCGCCGAGGGTGAGCACGGCATGGATGTTGGAAAAGGTCTCGACGTTGTTAACGATGGTTGGCTTGCGGAAGAGGCCTTCGATGGTGGGGAAGGGGGGACGTGTGCGAACTTCGGGGCGTTGGCCTTCCAGGCTGGCGAGTAAGGCGGTTTCTTCCCCGCAGATGTAGGCTCCAGCGCCTTTGATGGACTTCAGCATGAAGTTGAAACCGGTGCCGAGAATGTTTTGGCCCAGCAATCCGGCGGCGCGTAGGTCGGCGATGGCTTCGTTGATGACGGTGACCGAATCTGGGTACTCGGCACGAATGTAGAGAATGCCATTTTCAGCACCAGAGAACCAACCCGCAACCATCATGCCAAGCAGCACGCTGTGAGGTTGTTTCTCCATCAGGTATTTGTCGATGTAGGCCCCTGGATCCCCTTCATCCGCATTGCAGACGATGTATTTGACCGAGCCTTCAGCGACTCGGCAACTGGACCATTTGAAGTGCAGCGGGAAGCCTGCACCACCGCGACCCCTCAGGCCACTTTCCTTCAGTTCGATGCCGAGGGCATCTCGATCACCGTCGGTGATGAGTTTTTTAAACGGGGCGTAATAGGCGTCGATTCCGGGGAAGGGCGCAGTGAGTTGTGGAGGCTGGAGGTGGGAGACGACAGCGTAGCGGTCTTCTGAGTCGCCACTGCCGGTTTGGAAGAGATCACTGAGGGCGTCATCGTTCTGACCCGAGTAGTTTTTGCCTTGATATTGCAGGGCTGCGCCTTCATGGCAGCGGCCGAGGCAGCAGATGTGGCCGATCTCGTCTTGGTTGAAATGCTTCTCCAGAGTGTGATGCAGATTCTCTTGAGTGCCGGCGCAAAGACAGGCGCTGCCATTGCAGACGAAGACTTTTTTACCCTCGTTTTCTTTCTTCAGGAAGTCGTAGAAGCTCACCGCACCGAGTGTGACAGCATCGCCAAAAAGATGATCGGCACCCATTTGATGGACAAGGTCGTTTTTCTCCGCAGTGCCTGCTTTGTCGGCGGCATCGACCATGCGTTCGAAGACATTTTTTTCGACACCTTTGCGGAAAGAGAGAGCGCTGAGATTTTTAGACATTGGAAAGGTTCCCAGGTTGTTGGGAAGGGACTCTTCAACGTTCTAACAGACTCCTATCTTCTGAGGCGAGAACAAAATCTCTGTTCTTACGATTTGAACGAAATCATGTTGGATGCGCCGCCGGAGAAGGCTCCGCCGAGTCGGGGAGTGACCTCGATGTCTGGCAAAATCCAAACGTGGGTGGGTTCGGTCATCGCCAGACGCGAGCGCTTTTTCCGCAGGATTAGAGTCAGCAAGATTGTGGCTAGCAGTCCTGCGATGGCGATGAGGCTAGGCACGATCCATTTCGATCCGATGAGTGGGCTTGAGGTGGATTTGGTCTGG
This sequence comes from Verrucomicrobiaceae bacterium, assembly GCA_027486585.1. GTDB lineage: Bacteria > Verrucomicrobiota > Verrucomicrobiia > Verrucomicrobiales > Verrucomicrobiaceae > Prosthecobacter. Next base: position 24,581 of record JAIXOU010000063.1, read on the forward strand.
CCTGCAATCTCTTGCAGTGAGGTGGTGCTGGTGGCGGCACTGGCGATCGGAAGGGATTTTTCTAACCAAAAAAGCCGTGTGGAAAGTCGGACGGTGTAGCGCTGGAGTTGCAGGCTGCTTTGCTGCGCCTGATGCGCGTCTTGGATACAGTCGGCGGCCAGCTCGGACAATGTGGCTGCGGTGACGCTGCTGTGGACACTGGGGCTCAAAAGGATGCGTGCGCGCCAGGGTTCTCCGAGTGGATACACGGCTAAGCAGGCTTTTTGACGTGTGAGCGCTCCGTGGGCCAGGTGATCGAGTGTGGCTGCATCAGGCAGCTTTTGGTTGGTGTCGATAACGAGAAGGTAGAAATGGATCAGGCTTTCTTTGGCATGGAATTCTAGCAGCCGATCCAAGTCGATCCGTGTCACCTCAGGGATGAGGTTTAGTGGGTCCATCACGTATTCGTTGGCAGGAGCATCCGTGAGACCTTGGAGGATATCAGCCGGTAGGTCTCGTAGATCCATGACGGGTGTGGGGTGCGGCATGGCAGCTTTTGGACTGTCAGATTGTAAGATGCTGCCACGCAGAAAGAGGGACAGATCCGTGGGGCCAAGCTCGCTGTAGCCAGGCATCAGGGTCGGAGGTGCATCAGATAGCCGAGGACCACTTGGCGGGAGTTCAAGCGGGTCGTTTGCAAAGGGATCACTCGGTAGCAGGGAATTGAACTGACTGCCGGGCTCTTCTGCCATTGGCTGTAGTGGCGCCTCGTTTTCCCAGCGGGGCAGGGGCAGCGTCTCGTCGATGTCTTGACTGAAAGCCAACGGCACACTGCTGGCGAGCAGTGTTAGCATGAGGCAGGCGGTGCCTACGGCTTCAATGAGGCTTCGGCGCATGAAGAAGGGGACGTGTGGGAGGCCGTAGAGTATGCAGGCCGAGATCGGAGGCATCGCCAATCACTGAAGGCGGCTGATCCAGTTGCCTTGGTTCACGACGGGCAGCGCTCTGCAGTCCTTTATCGATGAGTAGAACGGCCGACTCAATGGCAGAGGCAAAAGATCCTTGGGTAAGCAATGGCTGGAGCTTCTTGAGAATTTGGGTCAGAATGGTTTCTTTCAGGACGGCTTCTAGGCCATACCCGAGACTTAGACAGGCCTGCTGGCGGACAGGATCAATCATCAGAACGATGCCAAAATCATTCCGTCGAGAGATCTGATGTGTGTGAAAGGCTCCGTGATTGATGAGCCAAAAACCAAGGTCAGGTAGAGTCAAAGCTTCAGGAAGTGCACCCATGTAGGCAGCCATGAAGCACTGGGGGAAACGCCGCTCAAAGTCATCCAGCACCGTTTCAAGATGCCGCGTGTGTTTCAGACTCAGCAGCTGGGCATTGTCCGTAATACGCGCCAGCTTCACCCAGTCAGCCCCCAGATAGCCTCGGATCGCCGCAGCCGAAAAGCCGCACTGCGAGCAGACAGGCTGCGCAGGAGCTATTTGGCTAGAACAATGCGGACAATTCATGTTTTTAATATCTATTAAAATTTAAGGTGAGCAAGGGCAATCATCAGAATAGTCTGTGAGAATGGAGAACGAGTAGAAACTACATGGGAGAAGGAAGTGTTGTCACAAGTCCCATGAGGCGCTTAAATAGTATGTCTTCACTGCCTATGTTGAGGTTGACTGACCATGAACTGAATTTGACCGAACTTTTCTCACCCCAGGTTTTTCTTGGAGCCGAGTTGGAGAGGATGAAGGATGCAGATGATGCAGAGCGCGGAGCCATTTATACACGTGCAGAGGTTGTTGAGTTCATCCTCGATCTATCGGGTTACACGACTGATAAGTCGCTTTTTGAGTTTCGCCTCCTTGAGCCTTCGTTTGGGTCCGGTGACTTTCTTTTGCCTGCTTTGGAGCGGCTCTTCATCGTCGCTAAGAATGCTGGAAAAACAGCTCATGAGTTGTTGGGGGCCGTGCGAGCGGTTGAACTCCATCGTCAGGTTTTCGCTGAGACAAGAGAGAAGGTCATCGCACTCGCGCAACGCTTTGGTTTCGCTCATGTAGAGGCAACAATACTCGCCGATGCCTGGCTGGTGAATGGGGACTTCTTGATCGAGTCTATAGATTGCGGGTTCGATTTCATCGTTGGCAATCCTCCCTACATTCGACAAGAGATGATCCCGGCACTGCTTCTCGCAGAGTATCGCCGTCGCTACGCTTCCTTGTATGATAGGGCTGACTTGTATGTTCCCTTCATTGAGCGTTCGCTGACTCTGCTCAGTCATGACGGAAAACTGGGCTTCATCTGCTCTGACCGCTGGATGAAAAATAAGTATGGAGGGCCGCTACGTGAGATGATCGCTCAGGGTTACAGCCTGAGATATTACGTCGATATGGTAGGTACTGCGGCATTTCAGAAAGAAGTTATCGCCTACCCAGCCATCACCATCATTCAGCGTAGCCAGCATGGCACCATGCGGCTGGCTCATCGACCGGAAGTATCCACGGAAAAGCTTGCCCGTCTGCGCCGACAGATCACCGGTTCTCCAGCTCAGTTCAATGGCACCGTGATTGAGATGCCCCGAGTTCCGAGAGGAAGTGCTCCGTGGCTGCTGGAAGCCGATGCACAGCCTTCATTAGCGCTCGTTCGGAGATTGGAAAGCCGCCTCCCGACTCTGGCAGAGGCTGGTTGTTCTGTCGGAATCGGCGTTGCGACTGGTGCGGACAAGGTCTTCATCGGACCCTTCGATGGCTTAGACGTGGAAGACGAACGCAAGCTACCTCTCGTCACCACACGTGATCTCTGCCTTGGCGGTGTGAAATGGCGGGGCATGGGTGTGGTGAATCCCTTTGAAGCAGATGGCACGCTGGCAGATTTGACTCGCTACCCTCGCTTCGCAGCTTACTTGGATAAAAATGCCGAGCTTTTGAAGGCTCGGCATTGTGCTCAAAAAAACAGTCAGGCTTGGTATCGCACGATTGACCGAATCACTCCCATGCTGGCGACCACACCGAAGCTGCTCATCCCCGACATCAAGGGCGAGGCGCACATTTCCTTGGAAAACGGGCAGCTCTACCCGCATCACAATCTCTATTTCATTCTGTCCAGTGAGTGGCCTCTCCCAGCCCTTCAAGCCGTCCTGATGGCTGGGATTGCTTATCTTTTTGTTCGAGCTTACTCGACGAAAATGCACGGTGGAGCGCTCCGCTTCCAGGCCCAGTATCTGCGCCGCATTCGGTTGCCTCTTTGGTCCAGCCTGTCAGCATCAGATCAGGCCCAGTTGAGCGTTGCGGCTACAAAAGAGGACCACGCTACCATTCTCAGCATGACGTGCCAGATCTATGGCATCACCGGAGACGAGCAGAAGCACCTCACTCACCTTATATAAATGCCACTCGACCTCGCCAACTATCCTGTCAAAACCCGATCTGCCATTAAAGCCTTCTGGAAAGGCCGCAGCGCCGCCTCAGCAAAACAAATCTCCTCAGGCCGCGTTGATCAGGGCGAGCGCTCAGCGGTGACGGGTGGAAAAAATATGGACGGCTTCATCGCCTTGGTCACCGACCTCGTCCGCGCCAACGGCCTCAACTCAGCCGAGATCCATCTCGAGCGCAAAGTACTGACTCTTCCTGGCTATTTCAGACCTACCAAACTTTGGGACATGATAGTCATGGATCGCGGGCGGTTGGTCGCCGCGCTGGAATTCAAGTCTCAAGTAGGCCCGTCGTTTGGTAACAACTTCAACAACCGTACCGAGGAGGCCATAGGCACAGCTCACGATTTTTGGACAGCTTACCGAGAGGGTGCGTTTGGAGCCATCCAGCGCCCTTTCCTTGGCTGGCTTATGCTTGTCGAAGATGCAAAAGGCTCGCGCAATCCTGCGAAGGACGCGGCTCCGCATTTTCCCGTTTCGCCGGCTTTTCGAGACGCTTCTTACATCGAGCGCTATCACGTACTATGCCAAAGGTTGGTGCAGGAGCAGCTCTACACTAGTGCCACTCCGATAGCCTCACCGCGCACCGCTGTGAAAACGGGTGAATATACAAGCTACGAAGACATGACTAGCCTCGCCTCCTTTGTGACGACCTTCGCTGGTCACATCGCTGCCGCTGCGGCTTTATAGATCATTTCGAATCTCGCCACAGGAGTCGTCGAGAATGCACAGCTCGCTAACTCCGCACTCATCATTATTGCAGGCACAGGACCGTGGCGAAAAGCCGCCAAGGAATCCATAGAATGAAGTGTCATGATTCTCGACACAAACTTCCTCATTTCGCTCTCTCAACCCTGAGCTTCACCGCCGCCACGGGCCTGCTGACCGGCACTTGCGTGGATGTCACTCGAGGCGTGAATCTCAGCTTCGGCGGTGCTTTGCTGCAAAAGCAGGGTCTGGTGACTGGAAGGTATCTCGCCGGAGCGCGGACGGGGTTGATGATGATGCAGGCGCGGTGAGTCAGCTCTTTTGGCAAAGCGGCTCATCAAGCCTACGGTTGAGCGGCTGAAACCAACTCTGGGATCAAGAACCCGACATCGGGATGTGCCGCCACGAGTCCGGCATCCAGCGTGGCAAGTCGGATACCTTGGCGACGTGCGAGCTGGGCCAGCCAGGCATCGGTGACTTGTTTGTGGCCTTGAATGCTCTTGTTTGAGACATGCTCATAGCTGAAGCCAGCATCAATGAAACGGTGCATCGGGTCCGACTGAATGAGCGACAGATTTCTCCAAGCTGTCGCAGATGTCGTGTCTGTGGCGAGCATCATGTGCAGGCGGAGGAAGGTGCCCTCGGTCACTGAGCAGGTGTGGAAGGTATCTGTCAAAGCCTCAAACCAAGCCTTCGCTCGTGCGTGGTGCGGATGGTTTTCGATCACCAATGCGATGAGGCCATTACCATCCACAAGCCAACTCACGGAAGCCCATCCTCCTCCAGGATGCGGTCGAGTTCTGCCTGTGTCACGGGCTTGCCTGCGATCACTGGAAATCGATGCCCTGGCGCGGGCTTGGGCGTGTAGGCTGGGCGTGGTGCAGTCTTCATGCTGCGGATGAGATCCGCGAGCACACTGCCAAGGCTGCGTGATTCATGCTTCGCCACGGCATCCACCTTAGCGAAGGCATCATCGGGTAGATCAAGAGTGATTTGCATGGGCGAAGATGCTGTAATGCCTCCGCGCTGTCAAATGTGGCTTCACCCAGCCCAATCAACTCGCGCTGCTGTGACGCTCGCCTTCCCTTGGTTGTTTCTTAAACTGAGTGTTTCAGGTGAAAGTTGGCCCTGAGCGGCACGTTTCCAAGCGCTCTTCCATGATCTCTATGAAACGTCTCTCTCTTCTGTGCCTTTTCACTGTGCCCATTTCGTTACTGTGGGCAGACGATGCGGCGGACATCCTGAGCCAGTCTGGCGTCAAAGGAGGGATTGTGGTGCATGTGGGCTGTGGGGATGCTTCGACGACGCAAAAGCTGCGGGCAAATTCGGCTTACCAGGTGCAAGGGCTGACGAAGGATGCTGCGGGCGTCTTGGCGATTCGGGAGAGCCTTCACAAGGCGGGTGTCAGTGGCGCTGTGGCCGTGGAATCTTGGAACACGAAGCATCTGCCCTACATTGAGAACTACGTGAATCTGCTGGTCGTTGAGGATGCAGCCTCCGTTGCCAAAGAAGAGATCGACCGCGTGCTGACGCCACTGGGTGTCGCGATGGTGCGCAAGGCGGGCGGCTGGGACAAGATCGTGAAGGCCTGGCCCAAAGGCATGGATGAGTGGACGCATTATGCCTATGACAGCAAAGGCAATCCGACCTCTAAAGACATGCTGGTGGGCCCCCCGACACGCATGCAGTGGGTGGGCAATCCGCGCTGGAGCCGTCATCATGATCGCATGTCCTCGGTGAGTGCGCAGGTCAGTGCCGGTGGTCGCGTCTATTACATCATGGATGAGGGCAGCCGCATCTCCATCCTGATGCCGGCAAAATTTGCGCTGATTGCCCGTGATGCTTTCAATGGCACGGTGCTCTGGAAAAAAGCCATCCCAGAGTGGAGCACGCATCTTTGGCCGCTGAAATCAGGCCCAACACAGCTCACTCGTCGCCTCGTGGCGATGGGTGATAAGGTTTATGTCACGTTGGGCATCGCCGATCCGATCCGTTGTCTGGATGGCGCCACAGGTGAAGTCATTCGCGAGTATCCACAGACAAAAGGGGCGGAGGAGATTCTCGTCCGCGACGGCATCCTCTATGCTCTGGTGAATCCAGGTGCGTATTATTTAAATGACGAGTTTGCCGTGAAAGCGCAGAGCGATCAGAAGCGTGTCGAAACTGAATTCAACTGGGACGGTAAGCCACGTAAGCTTCAGGCGATCCATGCTGAAAGCGGCAAGACCGTGTGGGAGGTCGAAGATAAGATCGGACCGATCACGATTGCACTGGATGACAAACGCATCGTTTACTACAACGGCGATGGTTTGACCTGCCGTGATGTGAAAACAGGGACCGTGAAGTTTGCCGATGTACCGGAGAATCGCCGCAAGCTCTATGAGTTTAACTTTGCGCCGCGTGTCGTGCTGAATGATGACGTGATCCTTTATGCTGGTGGCGATGGACTCATGAAAGGAATCAACGCAGAGACCGGCAAAGAGCTGTGGACCTCCAGTCATGAAAAGAGCGGCTACCGCAGCATGGAGGACGTCATTGTGGCTCAGGGGCTTGTTTGGAATGCCGGCACGACGAGTGGCAATCAGACGGGCGAGTACACTGGGCGTGATCCGATCACAGGTGTGGTGAAAAAACAATTCTACCCCGATGTGCCAGAGGGCACCTATTGGTTCCATCATCGCTGTTACATGGCCAAGGCCACGGAGAAGTACATCATGCCATCACGCACCGGCATCGAGTATGTCGATATGGAGAAGAAGCACTGGGATCTCAATCACTGGGTGCGTGGAGCCTGCCTTTATGGGGTGATGCCTTGCAATGGCCTGACGTATGCAGGACCGCACAACTGTGCCTGCTATCCTGAAGCTAAGCTCGATGGCATGAGCGTCATGGCTTCAGAGCCACGCTACCCGATGCCAGCGCACACGCCCGATACCGAGCGTCTGACCAAAGGGCCAGCGTATGCGGAAGCGATCGAAGAAGTGGAGGCTGATGGCAAAGACTGGCCGACCTATCGTGCGGACAATGCACGCAGCGGCTACTCCAATCAGGATCTGAAAAAAGATCTCGGTATGGCCTGGGAAGTAAAACTGACCCCGCCGCTGAGCACCACGACTTCTGCCGCTGGACTGACTTTTGTCTCGGAAGTCGATAAGCACACCTTGCACGCCTTTGATTCGGCAACAGGCAAAGAAGTCTGGCACTTCATTGCCGGAGGTCGAGTGGACTCACCGCCGACCTATTGGAAGGGCCGTGTCTTCTTTGGCGGTAAAGATGGTTATGCTTACTGTCTGCGTGCTAAAGATGGCGCGCTCGTCTGGAAGTTTCAGGCAGCACCTGTGGCACTGAGTCATGGAGCCTGGGAAATGATGGAAAGCGTCTGGCCAGTGCATGGCAGTGTCTTGGTGGAACCTGTTTCCGTCACTCGGGTTGGTCAAAATGGCCCCATCTCAGATGTTGGTAGCTACATTGATCAATCTGCCCTCGTCAGCTGCATCGCCGGTCACTCCTGCTTCTTAGACGGCGGTCTGTGGTTCTACCGACTCGATGCGAAGACCGGTGAGATGAAGTTCCGCGAGAACTACAATGACCGTGACCCCGACACGGGTGGTGATTTGAACGACCGTCATAAGACCCTGCAAATGCCCGTAGCTCTGAATGATATCCTCAGCAGTGACGGCAAGTGGACCTTCCTGCGCACTCAGAAAATCGGTCTCGAAGGCAAGCGTGTGGAAGTTGGACCGGTGAGTGGTGACTTTGATAAACAGGGCGGTGCCCATAAAGGCGAAGGCTCGCATCTCTTTGCCCCAATGGGTTTCCTGGATGATTCCAACTTCCATCGCAGCTACTGGGTCTATGGCAAAAGCTTTGCGGGTGGTCACGGCGGATACTTCCAAGCCGGTAAATATGCTCCGGCAGGCCGCATTCTCGTTCATGATGATAAGAACGTTTATTCTTATGGTCGCGAGGCTCAGTACTACAAGTGGACGACCACCATGGAGTACACGCTTTTCTCTACCCCAAAAGCGCCACCTGAGGAGGCCTACGATACGACAGGTGCGACGACTGAGCGCAAGGGCAATAGCGTTGTGCTGGACGCTGAGGGCAAGCCTCTCGCCATTCAGCCAAAAGGCGAAACTCAGGTCGGTCATAGTGAGACTTTGAAACTGCAAGCTGAAGCCAAAAAGAAGGGCAAAGGCAAGGGGAAGAAAGCCGAGGCCAAAGAAGCTGCTGCTAAAACCAAAGGGGCACCGATTCCCGGTAGTGTGCAGTTTCCAGATGTTCCCGCACTGGATCCGACGAATACGCCGATCACTGTGGAAGCCTGGATTCTCCCAGATACGGCCAGCGGAACGATCTTGAATCATGGTGGTCCGCGTCAAGGTGTTGCTCTCGATTTCCAGGATAAAAAGCCCCAGTTTCACATTCGCAGTGATTCCCAAGTGACCAGCATCGTCTCTGCGGAAGCTTTGACGGATGGCTGGCATCATTTGGTTGGTGTCTTAGCAGCTGACAAAAAAATGAGTCTTTACATCGATGGTAAACTTGTCGCTGAGGGCAGTGCTAGCGCTCTTGTCAGTGGTAAGCCTGTCAATCCACTTCTTGTTGGCAATGGCAATGGTGTCGCCGAAGCCAATGTCGGAGGTTATAGCGGTCTGCTGGATCAGTTTGCTCTTTATCACAAAGCACTCACGGCGGCTGAAGTGCAGACACGTTTTGAACAACCAGAGGCGAAGCCTGCAGGCGCAGTCATTGCCTGTAATTTTGACAATGGCGACTCCCGAGATGGTTCTGGCAATGAGCTTCATGGAGTCGGCGCAGGGGTCGAGTCCGGTAAGGGTAAATCGGGTGGCGCGCTCTGGTTCAAAGGTGCGGGTGGCGGCAAAGCAGGCGGAAAGGCCAGCGGCAGCTTCGTCAAACACACCTGGGATCGTTTTGTCCCGATTGTTGCGCGTAGCATGGCTCTCGCAGGCAAAACCGTGCTCGTCAGCGGTGCGCCAGATACCATTGATGAAGAATACGCCTTTGAGCGCCTCGCCGCTAAAGACCCGGCGATCCTGCAAGAATTGAAAGAGCAAAACGAAGCCCTCGAAGGTCATCGTGGGGCTAAAATGTGGGCCGTTAACGTCGAGACAGGAGAACAAAGCACGGGACTGGAACTTACCAGCCCACCCGTCTGGGACGGCATCGCTGTCTCTCAAGGTTGTGTCTTCGTCAGCACCATGGACGGCAAGTTGCAGTGCTTTGGAAAGTGATTCAGAGGCGGAGTGAAGCACGAGTTTCCAAAAACGCGTTGTAGCGCAACGGGGCTGCTTTTTTCAAGCTTAGCGAAACCATTTGTGTTCGCGTGAGTTTCAGGGTGCGTCTCCAATATTGACACACCCTTATGAAACCCACCATGAACACATTCACAGTCCTGAGCTTTTTAGCGCTGGGCTCTTGTATCGCTGTCGCTCAAGACGGCGCACCTAAAGGCGAAGGCGGCGGTCGTCTTGCGGAATTTTTAAAGAAAGCAGATAGCGATAGCGATGGCAAAATCAGCAAGGCTGAGTTTGATGATTTTTCCAAAAGAGACATGGGTGACCGTTTCTCGAAGATGGATCAAAATAACGACGGCTTTGTCGATCCGACAGAAATGAGTCAGATTGCTGAAAAAATGCGCGAAGGTATGAAGGGTCGTGCGGGTGGCGAAGGCGGCGGTTTCCGTCGCCCAGGCGGTGAAGGTGGTTCCGAAGGCGGCTTCCGCCGTCCACCGGGTGATGCTCCAGCAGGAGACAAACCCATGCCAAAACCCGAAGGCGATAAGCCTAGGCCACGGCCTGAAGGAGATCGTCCGCAAGGTGACCGTCCGCAAGGCGACCGTCCGCAAGGTGATCGTCCGCAAGGTGATCGTCCGCAAGGTGATCGTCCGCAAGGTGGTCCTGGCGGATTCAATCTAGACGAAGTCTATGGTCGCATGGACAAGAATACGGACGGCAGTGTGGATAAAGAAGAATACGCTGAATATTCCAAGCAAGAGATCGAGTCGCGCTTTACCCGAATGGATGAAAATACAGATGGCAAAGTGAGCAAAGAAGAAATGAAAACAGGCATGGAGCGCATGAGAAACATGATGCGCGGTGGACAGGGTGGTCCTGGCGGCCCTCCTGGTGGACAAGGCGACGGCATGCGTCGTCCGGGTGGTGAAGGTGGCGAAGGTGGTGGTTTCCGTCGTCCAGGCGGTGAAGGTGGTGGTGAAGGCGGAGGTTTTCGTCGTCCTCCAGCAGAAGGTGACGCACCGAAGAAAGATCCAGCTTAATCCAGGATCTGTAGTGATTTGATTTCCGCGAGGCGGGGTTCTGAAAAGAATCCCGCCTCTTTGCATCGCCGTGGTTGAGACAAGGCTGCTTTGGGTGCATAATAACACATGATGATGGAGTCGATACGCAATGCAACGATAGAGCCGCAGGTGAAGCCGGGCGGGCCGATCGTGCGCCCCTCACCGCCGAAGTTAAAGCCTGATCTGGAGCCGCCGTATCATGTGATTTTGCACGATGACGATACTCACAGCTATCAATACGTGATCGATATGCTCATGGCCATCTTTGGCTATGAGTTTGAAAAAGGCTACAAGATGGCCTGTGAAGTGGATGAGAGCAGTCGTGTCATCGTGGCCACTTGTCACAAAGAACTCGCAGAGCTGCGTGTGGAGCAGATCCATGAGTTTGGGGCGGATCCTTCGATGAAAGAAAGCACGGGCTCCATGAAAGCTAGCATGGAACCCGCTGAATGAAGGAGTATCGAGTGACGACACAAGCCGTCACTCGATGATCGTTTAATGATGTTAGGCCTTGCTGAGCAACTGAGCCATGATCTTCTCGGTGCGTGCAACGATACGCTGAGGGTCATCGAGAAGGCCAGCACTTAGGAGGGCGTTGTCGAGGATCTGCTCGGCGATGAGTTTAGCACCTTCGGCATTGCTTTGGCTGAGTGCTGAAAGCTTGCGTACGATTTCGTGACGTGGGTTGATCTCGAGAATGACTTTTGGAGCCTCCACTTCATCGGGCTTCATCGCCTTCATCATCTGCCGCATCTGTGGCGTCATTTCACCATCTGGGGTGATGGCCAAAGCTGGGCTGTTGACCAGGCGCTTACCGCTGCGGACTTCTTCCACGCCTTCGGCTAGGCTGGTTTTGAGCCAATCGCAAAGAGTCGTGGTGTCGGCTTCACTGAGTGAGTCGCCGTCATTGGCAATGTCGCCGAGATCCACTTCATTCGAATTCACCGCTTGGAGTTGTTTACCATCAAACTCGCGCAGGCTGCTGACCACGTACTCGTCGATGTTGTCGTAGAGATAGAGGACCTCGTAACCCTTGGATTTAAAGGCTTCGACATACGGGCCGGTTTCAATGGTGTTGCGGCTAGGTGCGACTTGGAAGTAGATGGCTTTTTGATCCTCTTTCATCCGGCCCACGTAATCGGCGAGACTGACGACTTCGCCTTTTTCGGTGAGGCTGGATTCAAAGCGCAGGAGCTTGGCGATGGCGTCACGGTTAGTGTGATCGGTGGCGACACCTTCTTTGATGAAGCGGCTGAATTTGCTGTAGAACTCCTGATATTTTTTGGCGTCGTCCTGAGCTTCTTTATCCAAGAATTTCAGCAGTCTTTTCGTCACCACTTCACCGAGTTTGCGCACCAGAGCGCTGTCTTGCATGGATTCACGGGAGATGTTGAGCGGCAGATCTTCGCTGTCGATGACCCCACGAACAAAGCGCATCCAGTCTGGCAGAAGCTTTTTCGGATGCGGGTCGATCAGAACTTTTTTGCAATAGAGGCCAACATTTGGCTCCATCTGACCCATGCCATAAAGCTCCATGTTTTGTTCAGGAAGGAAGAGCAGCGCATTAATCACGAGCGGTGCATCTGCCTGGAAGTGCAGACGATAGCTTGGATTATCAAAGGCGTGGGAGGTGAACTGGTAAAAGGCTTTGTATTGCTCGTCCGTGATCTCATCTTTGCTTTTCAACCAGATGGCTTCGACCGTATTCACGAGCTCATCATTGAGTTGAATTGGGAAGCCAACGAAGTTGGAATACTTGCCTAGAATGGTCTTAACGCGGTGCGGTTGGGCAAATTCCTTGGCGTCTTCTTTGAGCGTGATGACGATGCGGCAGCCGCGCACTTGATCGGGAGCTTGATCAATGGTGTAGGTGCCTGCGCCGGTGCTGGACCAGACGAGGTGCTCACCGTCATTGCGCCAGGAATGGGTGTAAACTTTGACTTCATCGGCAACCATGAAGGCGCTGTAAAAGCCGACACCGAATTGACCAATCAGGGAGGCATCTCCGCCTTTACCTGCATTTTTGAGCGCTGCGGCAAAGGCCTTGGATCCGGAATGGGCGATGGTGCCGAGGTTTTCGACAAGCTCAGCACGTGTCAGACCGATGCCATGATCGGAGATGGTCAAGGTGCCAGCATTTTCATCCGTCGTGATGCTGATTTGAAGCGGTAGTTCAGCGCCGAAAACATCATTCTCAGTAAGCTGTGTGAGGCGCATTTTTTCCAGCGCATCAGCGGCATTGGAGACCAGTTCCCGGATGAAGATTTCGCGGTCGGTGTAGAGGCTATGGATAACGATATCCAAAACCTGTTTTACCTCGGCTTGGAAGTCATGGGTAGTAGGAGTGCTCATAATTGAATGGGGGAAGGGGCGCGGACCATAGTGGCGACTCCCCTTTGGTCAAGGGGCGGCTCAAGGTTAAAACGCTTGATGTAGGGTCTCCGCTGCAGTGATTCCACGGGTGTAGGCTTCTTCAAAGAGGGACATGCCGCTCATGTCGCTATGGGCGAAGTAGATGGGTGGGCGATGTTGCTGCATGAGTTGGCGTTCTTTCCCCCATAGGAAACCCGGCTTGGGGCGGATCATGCCATGGCCCCAGAGCCAAACGTCTGCGCTTTTGATGTGGCCGGAAAGGTCTGGGTGGGGGGCTTTTAGGGCTTCTACAGAACGCTGAACCCATTGATGGTGATTCTGCGTGAGCATCCATTCGCGCAGCTTGGCTGGTGGTTGACCGCAGAGAGCTTCGTAATGCGTAATGACGGTTTCGATTGGCCGCGAGCTGAGGCTTTGATGGCCAGCATTCACATAGCCGAGGGCACTGCTGCCGTAGATGACATTGTCCCAAGCGGGTAAAACTCCAGGGCTGGGCGGCAACTCGTCGAGGGTAAGATTGGTTACGACCCACGGTGAGTATTCGAGGCCTGAGATAGGTGCTAAGCCTGGAATGATTCGCTGAGCAATGAAGCGCGGCAGGGCACAGATCACGGAACGGGCTTTGTAGCGGATGACTTCGTTTAAACGGGTGTCAAAGGAGAGCACGTCCACACCATGGGCCTGAGGCGTGATTTGGTAGATGAGTTGGTTGGGCCGGATGCTGTCACTGATATTGAGCTTCAGTTGATCGACCAGCCAGCCATTGCCAGATGGCCAGGTGAGAACGGTCTCATGCTCGGCATTGGCGGCTTCTCCTGTGCGGCTGGCAAAGTAGTGGATGCCTGCCCAAGCGGAAACTTCGCTGAGATTACCGCCGAAATCATCTCGGCATGAATAATCGACCTGCCAGAGTAACGGGGCGCAGTCAAAACTGTGACGGGCCATCCATTCAGCCATGGTGATCGTGTCCAGACTGAGTGCCTCAGGATCCAGCTTGCTGCGATCCACGGGTAAGGTGAAGATTTGTCGAGATCTCCAGCGTTCGATTTCGGCTGCAAAGGCGGTGAATTGGTCGAGTTCGCTTTTCGTTAGACCTGCGGTAGGGGCTAGGCCTTCTTGCCACTCGCCATGCATGAAGAGCCGCTCTTGCGGATCGTGACAGAGCGCTAACTCATCATAGATCGGTCGACCTGCGGCATCATGCCCAGTAATGAGTTGGATCTCCTCAAAGAACTGAAGGACCTCACGGCAGTCTTTACCAGGCAATGGAACATAATGCGCGCCCCAAGGATAGGCGCTGACGCTATTTGAGCCGGAAATGGAGGCACCACCAACTGCGTGCTCTAAGTCTAAAATTTGAAGATTCGCCACACCAAGTTGGCGGAGCCGGCGCGCTGCGGCGAGTCCTGCGATACCGCCTCCGGCGATGACGACGTCGGTCTTTACTTCGCGTGTTGGTTTAGGGAAATCTATTCCCTGGCGTAGCCGATGTCCGACGGCATGTGAGGCACCGAGGATGCTGCCTGGGATCGTTTGATCCCGTGAGCATGAGCCCGTGAGTAGAGCAGGCGCGGCAGCAGACGCAGCGAGGAAACGACGTCGATTCATCGGGACCATTCGTCCTCGAAGTAATGGACGAGCGCTTGGTTATTGAGTCGATTGATGCCCGTTTCTACCCGCGCCATGTCGGGCGGAAAGTGTGGCAGTTGGCTCATGAGTTCTGTGGTGATGAATTTCAAATGGGCAGGCAATGCCACTGGGCCTGCAAGTGGTTTTCGGGACGCGAGTATGAAGCCCCACTCACCAAAGCTAGGCACCAGCGCGTGATACGGTTCTGTCTGGAATCCACAAGCGCGGAGCGTTGCGTCCACACACCAAAATGATTGCCGAGCGACATATGGCGAGGTGCTTTGGACAACAAAGGCCGCGTCAGGAGACATGGCTTTTAAAAGGCGTTGATAAAAAGTGGTGCTGTAGAGTTTACCCAAAGAGAAGTTGGAAGGATCAGGGAAGTCGATGATAACAAAATCAAAGGGGCCACGGGGCTGGCTCAACCAGGCAAAGGCATCGGCATTTTCAATGTGCAGGCGCGGATTCTTGAGGGCACCCGCATTGTGTGCCGTGAGCATTTCGTTGCTTGAGAAAAGCTCAGTCATGGCAGGATCGAGATCACAAAGGGTGATGTTTTCGATCCGTGGATAACGCAGCACTTCACGAGCAGCCAATCCGTCGCCCCCGCCAAGAATGAGGACGCTTTTCGCTAGGGGTAAGCGAGAGAGTCCTGGATGAACGAGAGCCTCATGGTAGCGATACTCGTCGCGGGTGCTGAATTGGAGATTGCTGTTGAGGTAGAGTCTGAGGTCTTCTTTATTCCGAGTTAGCACGATCCGCTGATAGGGTGTGGACTGGGAATGAATGATCGGATCAGGAAAGGCGGCGACTTCTCCCCAGCGGGTGATGGTATCTCCCAGGATAAAACCGGTGATCAGCACGGCGCTGACGCAAAGGCCTTGGATCCAAAGAGAGCGTGAGTGTTTTAGTTCAGCCTTTAGCATGACCAGTGCTAACATGCCGACGGCGGCGTTGATTAGTCCAAATAGGAAGGCGCTGCGCACCAAACCTAGATGCGGCACGAGCACGAGAGGGAAGAGCAGGGAGGCGAGCAGCGCGCCAATGTAGTCGAACGAAAAGACATTGGAAACTAGGTCCTTAAAGGCAAAACGGCCTTCTAAAATGCGCAGCAGCAGTGGAATCTCCAAACCAACGAAACAGCCGATGAGAAAGACGATGCTGTAAAGTGGGATGCGAAAGGAAATGCTCCAGCCAAAGATCAGAAATAGGATGGAAGCACTGCAACCGCCGAGAAGCGCAATGAGAAACTCGACCCGGATAAAGGTGCTGATCAGATTCCCCGTGACAAAGCGCGAGAGATAGGAACCAACGCCCATGGCGAAAAGGTAAACGCCAATGATGGTGGAGAATTGAGTGACTGAATCACCTAACAAATAGCTGGCCAGCGTGCCCGCAATCAGCTCATAGACAAGGCCACAAGTGGCGATGGCAAAGACGGAAAGAAGGAGAAGCCAGGGGCGGGGAGTCATCAATGAATCGCAGAAGCGATGATGAGGCAGATACCGAGCGCGGCTGAGCCAACGACGATGGCTAGAGCCACGTTCTTTTCTTCGACGAGTTGCTTCCAGAGATCATAGGGTGTGAGTTTGTCCACAATGATGAAACCAACAATGAAGATGACGATGCCAAGAAAGGCATAGATGAGAGAGTTGAGGATGATGAGAGGATCCATAAGGAGGTGTGGTTTGAGGTTTGAGATTTATTTATGAAAGCCGCCACCTGAAAACCAACCGCTGCCACCGCTCGAGTTAAAGCTGGGACGGTAGCGGTAAGAGGTGCTGTTGAGTGAGCTGCGGTTCATGCCAGTTTGAAACAAAGACCAGCCGCGCAGATTGGCCGTTCCTAGATAGACGCAGGCGAGTAGGGCGAGTGTGGTGTAGACGGGGTTTTTCATTCGTCGGATGAGGCGTAAGGGTTGTAGTCGCTTTCACTCCAGCGCTTTCTTTCAAAGCTGCTACTCGCAAGGAGAAGCCAAGCTGGCCAGAGGCAGATAAGAACCAGGCCTAGCCAGAAGTTTGACCAAAAAAGTCCACCTCGGCTCACACGCAGGCTTATAGGAGTGGCGGGTAGGTTGGTGGAGGCGTCTGGCTTGAAATACAGGTAATATCGACCTGCTGGAACAGCCGGCAGAGTTGCCTCATCAAAGGTATGACTTTCTGTGCTGTAGTTGCTCAATGGCAGTGCCAAGGGATAGGTCTGCTGTGTGTCTGCATTGACCAGATTACCTTTCAGGCCGAGATAAGTTTCCATGGGCAGACCGCTATTGGCCGTGACATGAACCGGCGCACTGAGGCCGGAAAGCTGGAATGGAGCTGTGGCTAAGGGGGCTTCTGCTGAGCCTTGGTAGGCAAGATTGGCCGTTGCGACAGGTTTCCTCTCGGCAATGCCAAGGCAGGCGAACTGAATGATGATGTAGGATAGGAGAATGAAAATGAATCGCGGCAGGATTTCACGCCACTTCTGCTTGGATGGATTGGGCTGATTGAGCAGCATGCCCTGTGGCGCTGGCAGCTTGATTTGAAAGGCATCAGCAACCGCTTGGTGATCGAGGTATTCACCGCCTGACCAGCTGATATCATTGTAGTCCTGGTTTATCTCCCGAGTGAGAATCGAAGGCGGGGCGATGTGATCGATAACGATGGCTCGTTCACCAATTCTAGCGCGCCAATAAAATTCACCCAGAATACCTGTCGTGGTCACTTCTTCACGGGAGTAGAGAGCGTGTTCTTGGTCATTCCAGGTTGTATCCGTGTAATGCCCAGGCAGCAATTTCACGAAGGACCAGTGGCCACGGAAGTTGATCAGAAAGCGGAAGCCTAACCAAGGATTGAAAAGTAGATATTCATCCCACGTGCACCAGCGATCTTTTCGGCGCATGAAGCCAATGGTCTCCCAAAGGTTGTCTTTCAGAATACCTCTTGAGCCAATAGGTAGAATGGGATTTACCTGGAGGACCGTTTTGCTGATTCGTCCGATCTCTTGGAGATGAGGAGTGGCGCTGTCCAGGATGCCTCCGCAAGAACCACAGACGGCGGACATGCTAAGGCCTTCGGCGCGCAGATGGACGGGTGCACCGCAACTTGGACAACCGATGGCGTCGCTTTGCCGGCGCGTGATTTCAGCATCCTGTTCCCAACCGGGGACTTTACGCAGTTCAGAGAAGTTCAGATCTTCAAACTGGGCGTATTCACCGACGAAGAAGGAGCGTTTTTGATCTGTAATCTCTAGGCTGCCAAACTGACCATAGGGGCCCGTCAGATCAATGCCGCTGCGTTCCCAACCTGGCGGAGCGACGAAGGGGAGTTCGCCTTCGACGGCGATGCAGCGCACGGTTTTGACATCCGTCACTAGCCAGTCTTCGTTTTGGAGATTGAGCTTTTGGCCAGCCACAAAGTTGTGATTTTTTTCAGTCAAAGCAGGCGCGCTTTGCTCGAAGCTGACCATGTAAAAGCCCTGTGCCTCCGCGACCCAGCCTGTGGTGCCTTTGCCAAAATCAGCGCACCATTCTGTCCAAGATCCTGCGTTCCATTGAAGTCTAAGGCGGCCTATCAAGCTGAAGCTGCGGCCCTGCCAGTAACCTTTGGTTCCGATTTGCAGCGGAGACAGATCCTGCGGCAGTTCGGCCATGATCCCAAAGCTTTCCACTTGGAAATCTTTGCGCACGACCATGCTTCGGCAATGACCACAAACGGCAAAGAGACTGATCGATGATTGAAAGACGACAGGTGCTCCGCATTGCGGGCAATCATAACGCCGAGAGGCGTGAAAGGAGGCTTCAGGAGGAGACGATTCCACGAGATGAATTCAAGCGGAAGGAAGTCTCTCTGACAATCAACAAATCTCTCAACTATGTGAATGACTGGCCAAGACCTGGCGGCGATTGCTGGTTGTCATTTTCTGGGGTTTTACCGAAGTACTCTTAGACTTAGCTTTGGCTACGGGTTTCGACTCTGACTTTTTGGTAGGGGCTTCAGGACCGACTTTGGCTTCTGATTTAGATTTGGCAGCTGAAGCGGCTGTGTCGGCTTTAGCTTCTGGCACTGGAATGGCTACAGGAATCGGCTTATTGGTTACTGGCGGTACCGGTGCTTGTTGAGCGATGACGACTTCTACTTCTGGTGTTGGCTGAGCTTCGACTTTCTTGCCACTGGGCAGTCCGCCACGTGTGACCACGACTTTGGCGCCAATGGGTACATCATTGAAGACTTCGACGACGTCCTTCATTCCCATGCGGATACAACCATAGCTCGCGGGCTTACCCAGACGGCTTTCTTCGGGGGTCCCATGAATGTAGATATAACGTTTCATGGCATTTCGGTTGCCGCTTTCCATGCCGCGTAGCCAGAGGATGCGGGACACGATAGGATCGCGGCCAGGGGCATTGGGTTTCAGCACTTCACCGTTCCAGGACCGACTTTTCAAGACTGCGCCGGTCGGCAATCCGTGGCCGATTTTGGCAATGATTTCATGTTTGCCGAGAGGCGTACGATTGCTTCCTGGGGAATCACCTAGGCCAAATTTAGAAGTCGAAATTTTGTACTTTCTGACTAAGTGGCCCTCATTGTACAGCCCCATTTTTTGGTCTTTGACGCTCACCACGACCTCTGAGCTAGGCGTAGACGTGCAGGCCGAGAGGAGAATGGCAGTTCCCGCGAGGAGGTTCCGCGCTGCCATCATCACGGCGTGAGGAGAGGTGTAAGACGAGGAGTTCATACGTTCCTACATTTAATATAAGTTAAATAAAACAGCAATGGAGAAATTCTAGTTTTTGCGTCTGGCAAGATTGAGGGCTTTTGTGTCATTCTCTTAGCAGGAAGTGCGCCTGCTTATTTTGAGACTTTTAAACTGAATAACATTCAATTTAATCTGGCGAGTATGATTATTTAACTAAAATTGACTTTACTGTTTTTATTAATAATTCTATTTGATTGGTTTATTATTTCCATAAATATGGAAATGAATCAACAGCCGCTTTATGTCGCTGCATACGCTGCCTTATGAATGTCGAAGACCTACCTCACCTAGTTGTCGGTGCCTGCATGACCGTGCATCAGACTCTTGGCCCTGGACTTTTGCGCGAGGCTTATGAGGAATGTCTAGCTGTGGAACTGCGTGGTCTCGAACTGAAGGTCGAGCGTGGTCAATCGCTGAGTTTTGACTATCGCGGTCACAGCATTTCAGGTGCTGCCAGATTGGACCTGGTGGTCGATGATGTGCTGCTCGTTCAAGTGCTCGTCACGGAGCAAATTCCAGACTTGGAACGCCAAAAAATGGAATCTTTACTGCGACTGGGTGGCTTAAAATTGGGGCTCCTGGTTAATTTCCAAGTGCCAGTCATGCGCAAGGGGATCGAGCGTTTCACCGTGAAGCGTCGAAGTGCAGAGGCTGTTTGAAATGAAGTCTTGTCTGATTTCGCCTAAAAGATGTCAGAGTAAGAAGCTGGCTTTCAAGCGTTGTTTCGGGTGAAATCCTACCATTAACCATGAAGCTTATCTGTCCCCTGATTCTCAGCACCTTTGTTTTCTGCCTCAGTCTAGCTGCGGAGGGGCCGCTCCGCGTGCTCTACATTGACACCGAGGGCAAAGAGCAAACGGCCGTGGGTCAGCTTCACAACGCGATGCGTGATCTGGGACGTGACGCCATCTGGTTCGATTACGCTAAAGAACAGATTAGCGCTGAATACGACCTCATCGTCAAACCGGGAGACGATCTCAGTTCTGAGGCCATCCTTTCTAAACTACCTGCCGCACGTAAAGCTAGTTACGAGGCTTTTTTGGCGCAGCGTGAAGTCGAAAAGCGTGAAAAGCATCCACAGGTGGCCAACTATGAAAAGCGCCCAGAGCCTCTGACGCTTCAGCTGCCGATGAGTGTGAAAGGTAGCATGGAGCGCACGCAGGTGCCTGCTGATTGCGAGTTGAAGCTGTTTGCCAGCGAGCCAGACATCGCCAAACCCATCGCTTTTGCTTGGGATGAGCGGGGCCGTTGCTGGGTCGTCGAAACACGTGATTATCCCCATGGCATCCAAGAAAACGGCGAAGGTCAGGACAGCATCAAAATCTGCGAGGACACCGATGGCGATGGTAAAGCGGACAAATTCACGGTCTTCGCCGATAAGTTGAATCTGCCCACGGGCATCGTTTTCGCCCGCAAAGGCATCATCGTTGCCGCTCCGCCGAAGTTCATTTACCTTGAAGATACAGATGGTGATGACAAGGCGGACAAGCGTGAGACCATCATTGATTGCTGGGGCATTCGCGACACGCATGCGCAGGCTAGCAATTTGCACTACGGTTTCGACAACTGGATCTACGGCTGCGTCGGCTACTCTGGCATCGAAGGCTATGTTGGCGGTAAGAAGCATCAGTTTGCCATGGGAACGTATCGTTTCAAGCCAGACGGCAGTGCTTTGGAGTTTCTGCATCAATTCACGAATAATTCCTGGGGCCACAGCACCAATGGTGCCGGTGATCAATTTGGCGGTACAGCGAATGGCGCGCCCATCTTCTTTGGAGGGATTCCAGCCACGGCGTATCCTGAAGGTTCACGCGGCATGACGGCAAAAAAGATCAACGTGGTTGATACCTGCCACACGATCACGCCGAACTTTCGCCAAGTGGACGTCTTCGGCGGCTACACTGCGGCGGCTGGATCGAACTTCATTTACAGCGATGCGCTCCCAAAGCGTTTCCAAGGCAAAGCGATGATTTGTGAGCCGACAATGAAGGTCGTAGCTCTTGTCGATGTGCAATCTGACGGCGCAGGCTGGAAGGCGCTCGACTCCATGAACATCTATGCCAGTAGCGACGAGTGGAACAGTCCTGTGCACGCCGAAGTCGGTCCCGATGGCGCTGTGTGGGTGGCCGATTTCCAAAACTTTATCATTCAGCATAATCCGACGCCGAGCAAGGAGCGCGGAGGTTTTGTCGCGACCACAGGTGTCGGCGGAGCACACGAGAATGATCTACGGGATCATAGCCGTGGGCGGATTTATCGGATTGTGGGGAAGGGAAAGCCAAAGGCTACTGCCACGCAGTATGGGAGTCTGATGGCTCAGCGTGTAGCCATTGAAAATAAGTCTTATAAGGCTAATTCGATCTACGGGCCCCATGATCTCTGGACCCAACATGCACTCGGTCAACTTGATGCCAAAACTCACCAGGCCGCTCTTATTTCCAAAGATCCGGTGCTACGCCGCAATGCCATTCGTGCTCTCGGCAACGATCAAGCTGCCCAAGATCTTTTCTTTGGCTCTGGCGTCTTTTCAGATCCAGATTTGCACACACGCTTAGCAGCCTTAGTGAAGCTTGCAGATTTCCCCACGACGGAAGCAATCAAAACACTCGTCAAAAAGCTCGCCTCTGACCCCATCGTAAAAAACGACGAATGGCTGGCGGAAGCTGCCAAGATGCTCGGCAAGAAACACGGTGCACTCAACTTCAAGGAAGGCCCAAACTTACTGCCGAACTCAGGATTTGAAGAACTTGCTGCTGACATGAAAACGCCCGTAGGCTGGAAGCAGCGGGATTATGGGACAAAGCCTGGTAATGCTGGCGCGCAGTGGGGCATTGTGATCAATGAAAAAATGGTTCACAGCGGCAAGCACGGTTTTCGCGTCATCACTCGTGAGGATGCCGATACCAGTTTCTTTGCCGATGTGGTGCTGAAGCCCAATACCGAATACAAACTGAGTGCTTGGGTCAAAACGCATGCCTTCCGCGGTAAAGCCAGCCTGAATGACCATATTGGCCGTGCCGAGACGAACTCTCTCAAGCGTGATCAAGACTGGACCGAAGTGGAGGTCACCTTCAATAGTAAACAACGTCCTAAAGCCAGCATTAACCTTCTGCATGTGGGCAAAGGCGATACTTACTTTGATGATGTGAAGCTCTGTGAGCTAATCATGGAAGTCGAAGAAGATGCTTCCTTGCTGGCTGGTGACACGAAACGCGGAGAGAAGATCTTTTGGGAACATCCAGTGGCTGCTTGTAAAAACTGCCATGTCTTAAAAGGTCAAGGCAGTGCTGTTGGACCTGCACTGGACGGCATCGCTAGCCGCAAAGATGCAGCCTACATTTTAGAGAGCCTCATGACTCCCAATGCCAAGTTAGCAGAAGGTTTTGAAAAGCTCGGCATCTCCCCCATGCCGCCAATGAACCTCATCCTGAAACCGCAAGAGTTCGCTGACGTAAAGGCTTTTATCTTGAGTCTAAAGTGAGCCGTTTAGGCCAGCAGTTCTTTGATCACTGAGCATTCATTCACGCCAGTGAGGCGGAAGTCGAGCCCCGCATACTTGTAGGTGAAGCGTTCGTGATCAAAACCGAGCGCTTTCAGCAGAGTCGCATGCAGATCATGCACGTGGACTTTGTTTTCGATGGCAGCAAAGCCAAATTCATCCGTGGCACCGTGCGTGTAGCCCCCCTTGGTGCCGCCGCCTGCGAGCCAGTAGGTGAAACCATAGTGATTGTGGTCACGACCGCGTTGCTTGCCTGCATTTGAGCCTGGTGTCGGTAGTTCTACGGCCGGTGTTCGGCCAAATTCACCACCCCACATCATGAGTGTGTCATCGAAGAGTCCGCGCTGTTTCATATCGCCCATGAAGGCGGCGATAGCCTGATCCACATCTTTCGCCAGGCGGGCATGATCCAGAATCTCATCATGGCTATCCCAAGGCTGACCGGCGCCTGTCCAGAGTTGGATAAAACGCACGCCTCTTTCTAATAAACGACGTGCAATCAGGGTTTGCCGTCCGAAGTCATTTTCGCCATAGGCTTTGCGGACGGATTCGGGTTCTTTGCTGATGTCGAAAGCGTCGGTGGCCTCCATTTGCATGCGATAAGCTAGCTCGTAGCTGTGAATGCGGGCATCCAGCTGCTGATCATTTTGGCGCTGCTTGAGGTGGTTCTCATTCAGTTCATGAAGCAGGTCGAGTTGGCGTCGCTGCTGCTTGAGATCGAGCGATCCATTTTTGATGAACTCCACCAGCTTATCGACCTCTGTATCTTTCGTGTTGATGTAGGTGCCCTGATAAATGCTGGGTAGAAAGGCAGATTGCCAGTTCTTAGCGCGCCGCGTTGGCATGCCGCTTGGGCACATGGAAATGTAACCTGGCAGGTTTTCATTCTCGGAACCCAGGCCATAGGTCACCCAGGAGCCGAAGCTCGGACGATGCAGACGCCCGTCTCCGCAGTTCATGAGGCCGAGTGAAGGCTCATGATTGGGCACATCCGCATGCATGGAACGAATGACGCAAAGGTCGTCTGCATAAGCAGCGGTCTTGCCGAATAGATCACTAACTTCCAGGCCGCATTGGCCATACTTTTGAAACTTGAATGGCGACTTCAGGCCCGCTCCAGTGGGGCGCTCGGTCTTTAGAAGACTTGGTAGAGGTTTGCCATCATACTTATCCAGCATGGGCTTTGGATCAAAGGTGTCCACTTGAGAGGGTCCACCATTCATGAAAAAATGGATCACTCGTTTGGCCTTGGGCTCAAAGTGGGACTGTCTGACTCCGAAGGGATTGTTCGAGTCTAGCCCAGCCTGAGCTTGATCTGCACCCATGAGCCCACCCAGGGCCATGGCTCCCATGCCCATGCCTGTCCGACTAAGCATCTGACGGCGGGTGAGGAAGGCGTGTTCGAGATTGAGGGGATGGTGGGACATCAGAGGGTAGAAAAGAAGGATTCAATCAACGAACTGAAACTCGTTGGACATCATCAGCACTTGAGCGAGTTGGGAGAGCGGGGATTGGGGCTTGGCGCGGTTTTGTGGCCAGCCTTCAGGGCCGCAGAAGTCGGTGTCTGCTTGGGTGATGGGGGTGAGGCTGCCATCTTCATTGATACGTTCAATTCTTGGAGCCCAGATGTAACTATCGCTGTTGGTATCTCCATTCTCGGCTTCGACGACGAAGGAGAGGGTTTCATCCTGTTGGATTTCGATCTGGGCGTTCATTTCTACGGTCCCTGTAGGCCGGACAAATTGTTCAGCGACTTTGCCTTGTTTGCTGGAGAGGATCCATGCGCGCACGCCATTTCCTTGGTTGTTGCTGCGCTTGATGTTGCCACTGAGGCGGATCCGTTCTTTTTCAAAAGGAGATGTCCATTGCAGCACGGTCGGTGCATTTTTGCCGGGGTGCCCAGCTCCAATGCCGATTTGGAAATGGCCAAACTCTTTGTCTGGGTAGGTGCCTGTCGGATACCAGCGGTTTTTTGTCTGCGCGGTTTTGCCAAAATGTTTGAGTTCGCTGAAGCCTGCAAGTTTGACCTGTCCGTCGGGAGTTTTTTCAATCTGCCCGTGGCCATACTTCCAGATAAAGGCAGAGGTGCGCCCGCTGAGTGCTGCGGCATCGGTCACGAAACGTTGAGCCAGCTCGACCTCGTCAGGGCGTGCCTCACGTTTCAGAACACGGTGATACAAAGTCTGAATGGTCTGGGAATCGATGCTGCTGCCCTGAACGGGTGTCTGTTTGGCGACGCGTGAGGCTCGTTGTTTGATGAACGGACTGTTCATTAAAAAGAGTGTCTGTTGTGGCACCGTGGTGACATAGCGTTGGGGGCTATGGCTGTCTGGATTGGCAAAGTCAAACATCGCTGGGACGGTTGCCTGATCATAGCGATCCACGATCATGTAAACGGTGCGGCAGGCGTCGGCTGTGGGATCGGTGTAGCGCACGGCGCGTCCACCCATTTTACTCAGATTCAGGTCACTGCTGGCTTGTAGCATGGCGTCGCGCATGGATTCATAGTCCAAACGTTGGCGGTTGTAGCGGGTGAGGAGATCGTTTTCAGGATCTTTGAGGTCTTTTTGTTCTGAACTGAGAGAACTCTGCTGCCAAGTGCGGCTAGTCAGAATCATCTGATGCAGTTTCTTTAAACTCCAGCCGTTTTCCACGAGCGATGCTGCCAGGAAGTCGAGCAATTCAGCCTGTACGGGTTTCGGTGATTGCACACCAAAATCACTGGTTTGCCCGACCAAAGGTTTGCCGAAATGCTGAGCCCAGACGCGATTGACGATGACTCGTGCTGTCAGTGGATTGTCTTTGTTGGCTATCTTTTGAGCCAGCTCCAGACGGCCGCTGCCATCTTTGAAGAGTTCTCCGCCAAACATGGTCAGCCATGCGCGCGGTGCTGGATCACCTTGTCTGCCAGGGTTGCCACGCACAAAAACGCGCACGTCACTGGGTTTGGGTTTATCCAGAGAAACCATAGCACGTGGAGGTGCACCAGGGTGATCAGATTCCAGCTTCACACGCTCATTGCTGAGCTTGACGATGGTGTCTAGATCTTTGCGGGTGAAGAAAAGATTCGCCTGTTCCATCGGCACAGCCATCGGCGATGGTTCACTGAGAAGAATTTCGCGCACCTGTTTCCAGTCCGCATTATCTGGCTCTTTGCCTGCGAGGCAGGTGGAAAAGATGTCCGCATAAACTTTCGAGACATCTTCCATGCTTTTGGGTGCTGGGCGCTTCATGAACTCATTACGCGCCACCGCATTGAGTCCCGCTTCAGGCTTGGTCACTGCTGTGATGACAGCTGGTGCTTGACTCGCAAACTCAGGTGCAGGCAGTGCCGCAAATTCTTTCCAGGCGAGCATGACTGGGTGGGCTTTGCCTTTTAAGGCGTAGCGGTTCAAGAAGTCGCCCCATTTATCCGCCACTTTATCACGCAGTTTCAGGGCTCCTGATCGGCCCTTAAGGGTCTGACGGTCTTTGATGGTGGAGGCCTCTTGTGCAAAGGCGAGATATTCAGCCAGCCTCTCAGGTTGACGAATCTCTTCATGCACTTGCTTTTTAAAGTCCATCTCCTTGTTCGCGATCTCGGCAACTTTGCCTTCATACTCGCGGAAGGCCTCTTCATTGGCAGGCTTACCGATGACGGGTAAATCCTTTTGTTCAGGCTCCATGCTGCTGCTAAAGATGGAATACATGGCGTAGTAATCCTTGGTTGGGATCGGGTCAAACTTGTGGTTGTGACAGCGTGCGCAGCCTACAGTGATGCCAAGCATCCCACGGCTGACGACATCGATCCGGTCGTCAATTTGTAGATTCCGATCACTGATAAACTTGTCTCCTACATTGAGAAAACCCAATGCCGCTAAAGAGGGATGGGTAGGATCGTTGGGATGCATTTTATCAGCCGCTAACTGATGCATCAGAAACTGATCATAAGGCATGTCTTCATTCAGGGACTTTACCACCCAGTCTCGGTAGGTGTAGGCATAGGGGTAATTGATGTTTTTGCCTGCGACCTGATAGCCGTCCGTATCTGCATAACGTGCGACATCCAGCCAAACGCGAGCCCAGCGTTCTCCATAAGCTGGGGTGGAAAGGAGGTGATTGATGAGTTTCTCAGCATTCGGGTCACGGATGAATTCCTGACTCTGTTCATAGCTCGGCTGCAAGCCTGTGAGTGTCACATAAAGACGGCGGCAAAGGGTGGCTGCATCTGCTTTCGGGGCAAAGTCTAAGCCCGCGCTTTTCATCTTGGCGCTAACGAGTTCGTCCACGTTATGACCTGTCGTTGGCTTTTTGACCGGAAGATAAGCCCAATGCTGCATGGGGTCTGTCTTCACCTGGGCTGTCACAGGCTCCTTTTCGGCGGGCCAAGGCATTCCCAAAGTGACCCATTTTTCGAGAGCAGCGATTTGGGCAGGCTTTAGCTTATCGCCCTTTTTGGGCATGGCCTCTACGCCCGCAGTGTGGTTGATGGCCTTGATGAGCTTCGATGTGGCTGGTTTTCCAGCTTCCACGACTTTACCGTAATCACTGCCGCGCAAGACAGCGCTGTAGATGTCTAAACGCAGACCGTTTTCGTGTTTGTGCGCGTTGTGGCAGTCGTAGCAGTTTTCCGCTAGAACAGGGCGCACTTCTTTTTCGAAGAATTCGATCTGCTCTGGGGGGAAGGAGCCCTCGGCATGTGCAGGCAGTGTGGGCAGCGCTAATGCGCCCATGAGTAAGCCTAGGGAGAATAAAAGTCGTAGAATCATCGTGCGGGGGGAAGCAACGTCGAGATGCTATACGTGCACCACCCAAATGATACGCAGATTTTGGGCCGTTCCTTGCAGTGCTCTCTACGGTGATGAAGTCTCACGCAGTCAGTTCAGCCACAGCGGCTTCGAAGCTGGCGACGTCTTTGATAGAGATGACTTTGGCAGATTTATCAATCTTGCCCATGAGTCCGGCAAGGGTAGCGTCTGGTCCGAGTTCGATAAAGAGGTCGTGTCCTTGGGCACGCAGGGCTTGCATGGACTCCACCCAGCGGACGCTGCCGGTGACTTGGCTGGTCAGTGTTGAGCGAATTTCTGCGGGGGCGTTGACGACTCGGGCTTCGAAGTTACAAACAACGGGCACCGCTGGCTCTTGGATGGTGGCGGCAGCCAAAGCGGTGGCTAGTTTATCCTGAGCGCTTTTCATCAAGCGACTATGGTAAGCGCCTGCAACGGGAAGGGGGATGGCGCGCTTGATGCCTTTGTCCTTGGCTTTGGCGGCGGCGGCCTCAATGCCTTCGACACTGCCACTGAGAACGATTTGTCCTGGAGCATTCAGATTGGCCACATCGACATCGCATTCTGCGGCCAGATCGCGGATAGCGCTTTCCTCACCGCCGAGCATGGCGACCATGGCACCGCGCGTTTGCTCACAGGCTTCTTCCATGAAGCTGCCACGCTGAAAAACGAGATCCAGTCCGGTGGCAAAGTCAAAGGTGCCTGCGGCTGCATGAGCGGTGAATTCGCCTAGAGAGAGACCTGCTGTTGCCGCGATCTTCAAGCTAGGCACGCGTTCTTTAAGGACCTCTAACAAAGCCAATCCATGAGCATACAGTGCTGGCTGGCAACGGCTGGTTTTCGTCAGATCTTCCATAGGGCCTTCAAACATGACCTGGCTCAGCGAGTAACCCGAGATAGCTGCATCGGCTTTTTCAAACAGTGCCCGCACGGAAGGGTAGGCTTCAGCGAGATCTTTTCCCATACCGACTTTTTGAGCACCTTGACCAGCGAAGAGGAGGACGACAGATTTAGACATAGTTTTAGGAGGAGAAGATTGACAGTCTTTTTCAGAGCACAGTCACTGCACGGGTGCAAGTCCTTGCAGCGCCTTAATCTCAGGCAGCGCGCGCTCTGCCGCAGTGGCAAGCAGGGTGCGGGCATCTAAGATGGCTTGGGCAAGCGGCATGTGGCTGGGTTTGATGGCGTAAGCGAGGTCAAAGTGAGCGCGGAGGGCAGGTGAATCTTCAATGCTACCAGCAAAGGCAACAACGGCTTTGCCATGGCGGCGTGCCATGAGGGCGACTCCAATGGGGCCCTTGCCATGCAGAGTCTGAGCATCCAGGCGTCCTTCCCCTGTGATGATGAGATCTGCTTTGGCGACGCGTTCCTCTAAACCGATCTGCTGTGAGATAAGGTCAAAGCCGCTGACAAGTCGGGCTCCGCAGAAGGTCATGAGCCCATAGCCCAGGCCGCCAGCAGCTCCTGAGCCGGGTATTTCACGCGGATCGCAGCCGAGGTCTCGTGCAGCAATATCGGCCAACTTTTTGAGACGATCTTCAAAGAAAGCAAAATCGGTCACGCCTTTTTGCGGTCCATAGATGCGTGTGGCTCCGTGGGGACCAAGCAACGGATTGTCCACGTCACAAGCAACGAGGATTTCTGGGAAAACGACTGCTGGCGGGACTATTCGCTCTAATAGATGCAAATTGGCCACGATGGGCTGAATGGCCTGATCTTGTGCATCTAAAAACTGGTAGCCAAGGGCCGCAGCCATGCCGAGTCCACCATCGTTGGTGGCGCTGCCGCCGATGCCGATCACGAGTTTTTTCGCACCGCGTTGGATGGCGTCTAGCATCAGTAAACCTGTGCCCTGAGTGCTAGCTTGTGTTGCGTCGAGTGGCAGATCACTGATCAAGGCGAGACCACTGGCTGCGCTCATTTCCAAGATGGCCTGGGACTGTTGCGGCATCCAGCCGTAGCGTGCCGCTATCGGGCGCGTGTGGGCATCTAGTGTCTGGCTTTCGATCCATTGACCGCCTAGGGCTGTGATCATGGCTTCGGTCGTGCCTTC
This sequence comes from Verrucomicrobiaceae bacterium, assembly GCA_027486585.1. Lineage (GTDB taxonomy): Bacteria > Verrucomicrobiota > Verrucomicrobiia > Verrucomicrobiales > Verrucomicrobiaceae > Prosthecobacter. The sequence goes on from JAIXOU010000063.1 coordinate 54,072, forward strand.
TCCGCCATCGGCGATGGGGCAGAGGTCGATCTCAAAGTCTGGTAGGCCCTTGGTTAGAACCTCACTCAGAGTCTCAGCCACCTCGGTAGCGGTGAGAGAGCCTTTGTATTTATCACTGGCGATGAGTATGCGCATTAGGTCAGAGTACCGCGCTCTTCGATGCCAGCAAGCACCTCTGCCTATCGACTTATGATTGCGGCTTGGCTTCTCGCCAGACGCCTTCAGTCATGAGGGTCTTGGGATGCTTGGGGATGCCACGTTCGTTTTGTTGGTGCTGGGAGACGAGAAGATCGACAGCCGCGGCCCCTAGGACTTTGGCCTGCTGGTCGATTCCTGGGATTTGAGGTCGATCTTCTCTCCAGCCGAGAGTGACGATGGGTCTCGGCTTACAATTAGGCAGCCAGTCACTGAGTTGATGACCTCCTTCGATGATGACTTCTGGATTGGCTGTTTGAAGCCATGATTGGAAATCACTTTGCGTGATTTCTCGTCGCAGGGCCATCAGCTCAGTGGCCTGGATGAGCGGCAGTGGATGATGCGCTAAAAAGCTGGCGGACCAGGCGCGATACATGCGTTCATTAAGTGTGCTGCCGCAGTAAAAGCCGATGCGGCGATAACCCTGCTTCTTGAGCATTCGCATGGCGGTCATCATCCCAAAAAAATGATGGTGATGCACACGATGTAGTCGTGGTCGTGCGTAACCTAGGCCAATGACGACACTGCTAAACTTTTCCCATTGCATGGAAACATGACCGCGGCTGCGAGTGACGAGTGGTGAAAGAATGAACCCAGGGATACCACGTGCTTCTAAGATCTGGGACATGCGTTTTGCCGTCATGCCAGAAGCCTTGAGGTGAAATTCTTCCAGCTGATAGCCGAGTTGCTTGGCGCGAACATGGGCCCCGCGCGCCAGCTCCTGGGACCAGGAAGTGACGTTGCTAGATGGTTCATCCCGCTCTGCCCAGATAAAGCCCAGTGTGGTGGTGACCTTCACACGCTTGGATTGGCGCATGTGGGTCATGAGTTTGGTGATCTCTGGATCAGGCCGGTAGCCCATGGCCTCTGCGGTTTTTAGAACGCTTTCTTTTAACTCTACACTGACCTGTGATGCACCACGCAGAGCACGAGAAACGGACATCTTGGAGATGCCTAGCTGCTTGGCGATGTCTGATTGCGTGGGACGTGGCATGACTGCCCCTATGATGAGAGGCATTTCTGATTCGTCCAGACTTTCACCAACTGAGCGTCATTGAGAATCGCACGCGCGGGTCGGTCTTAGTTCCTTCAGGTGCTGAAAGAGGAATGCCGAGATCACATTGAGCTGCGATGCCACGCCACTGCCAGCGAGCACCGATGCCGGTAGAGAGCAGATTTAGTTGTTGTCGAGTAGCGCGCTCTTTCACGGTGGCACCATCGATAAATGTCAAAGCGCGGAAGCTGCCGAGTTGACTGATTTTCCGCCAAGGGGTGAAGTACTCAAGGCTGAGGCTAGCACCGCTATCTCCATAGCCAGTGATCTCATCAAAACCACGCACTCGACCAAAGATAACCGGTGCGAATTGATCTGCCGCGATGAGGGACTGATTTGTCCACTGGGCATCCAGTTTGGCGCTGAATAAACCGGCCTTCTTCAGTGAGAGGGTGCGGAGAAGGTTAAACTCGGCAATCCAGGCATCGGCATCGCTAGCACCAAGGGCGCGGAAGTCGGCATCTGAGGCGCTGAAGGGCTCGATGCCAGGATTCCAGAGCATGCGTAGTCCACCTCGAGTGGTGCCGAGTCGATCCTGATTTTCAGCCGTGATTCCGGTCTCGACTTGCAGGCCATGCCAGCCGAGTTGGCGCTGGGCTGATAGGCCGCCAGCTGCTGTAGCATCGATCAAAAAAATCTGATCACGAAAGGTGAGTCCACTGCGCCATTTCATCTGCCAGCCATGCCAACGCATCGGGACCGTGTAAGCTAGGGAGTAGCGCTGAAATTGGCCGCTTTGATCCACGAGTGTATTGCCAGAATCATTGGAGGACTGGCTTTCTGAGTAGTTGGCGCTGAGTTCTAGTAAGTGCTGCCAGGGCAGAGGGATCTCGTAAGTCAGGCCACCGCCATGCAGCGCTTCATAATCAAAGCCTGCGGTGACTTGCGCGGTGAGCCGATGATCCTGATCCCATAGATTCCCATGCTGCGCGCCGAGAAACCAGCGCCAGTCGCCTAGGCGGTCGCTGAGCGAGTTGTCAAAACCGCTGTAAACTCGCCATGGTTTCTTGGCATCGATTTGCATGGCTAGATCCAGCATTCCGGCAGATTCTGAGGGGGTTAGGATGGCGCGGGAATGGCGAAGGGCGTTGCCATTGAGCCAATCCAGATCCGCTGCAATGATATCCCGATCAATGGGCTGCCCTGGGCGTGAGTGGAGGTTTTGAGTGATGAATTCCTTACCAAAGCTAGGATCGCCGCGCAGGACGATCTTTCCGAGGATTGCGGGCTGAATGGTCATGACCACGATTCCACTGGTGATCTCCTGCGGCGGAAAGGCGGCTCGCATCATGGTGCCACGCGTTTTTTCAAGGTAGAGCTCGACCTTGCTGGCCATCTCATCGAGCAGGCGTAAAGTAACAGGTTTTGACAGGAATGGCGTGAGGATTTTTGTGACTACTTCTGTTTCTGCTGGCTCAAAGCCATCGACCGTAAGTCCTTCTTTGCCTTGCGCTTGCAGTGCCAGTCCTTGTTCTGGCGCTTGAATGAAAATGCAGCCGAGCAGAGCAGGTAAAAGCTCTTGAGTGTCGTCTTGGACCTCGCCATCAGCGGCAGCTTTGCTTTTGCGTAAAACTTCGGGGGCTGTGCTTTCGGAATTTACGGCTGGCCGTAAAGCCTCATCAGCGCCGATGGCGAAAAGCTGGCTGGGTAGAATGAGGAAGAACGAAAGGAAGGCGAGGCGTCGGGAACAGGCTGGCATGAGTCAAAAGGAGGCGATTCAAAAAGGAGGCCGCCGGGGTTGGGTCCGGCGGCCTCGATCTACCCTTGGCGGGCAGTTTTCGCTTTAGTGGGTGAGGAACACACGACCGCTTTTGACGACGGCTGAAGTGCGCTTACCGACTGAGGCGATCGACTTGACTGGAACCGAGATGCCTGCGGCTTTCGCCGTGGAGGCCTCGTCTTTACCTGCGTCTGTGGTGATCGCAGCAGTCGCTGTTGAAGCTGGCGACAGCGTATTGATCGCACCGCTGGAGCTGGCAAGGATGAGTGGATCATCTGTGCCAGTGCGAATGACCCATTCGATAGGGACATCGCCACCGTCGATATTGATCACCTCTTCTTCGCCGTCGATGTCGATGGGAGCTGGTGGCAAGACGCAAATTTGAACGTCAGTGTCAGGAGCTTCTTTTTGATCAACGACGACTAAACCTGTGCAAACAATGGCTACGGGTGCTGGATCCTCAGCGCGAGCGCTGGTGACCATCATTCCGAGCGCAAGACTGCCTGCGATCAGTTCTTTGGGGAACTTCATAGTATTAATGAATGTAGTTTGGATTGTCTTTGAATGCACCGAGTTACCAGAAGGTAGTCAGCACATCTCTCTTTGTCAGAAGGTCGTGATTCCTGACAAAGTTTTTAGCCAAAAGACGCATTTAACGTTCCGCCTGCAATTCTAAGCTCTTGGTATCAGGCTTGATTTCTAGAATCCAATCGCCAGCGCCAGGCTTTTGCTCATGAGTCGTGGCTGTGCCATCAGGCGTGTCCAGTCCTGGGACATCGGCAGCGCTGTGGCTTAATGTCAGCTTGGATTTACCGATCACGGGGCCGGTTTTTTCATCGAGTTTAAAATTGCCTTTCATGATGCGGGCACAGGCCACTGGGGCGCTGGGATCTTCGGGCGTGAAGACGAGGCTGCCCCAGCTAACCGGTTGGCCATTGATTGTGACTTTACCCGAAATAGCCGTGCGCGGACTAGGCTTCAAGAAACCCTGATTGCGCAGCCAATCGCGCAGATGACCACTCCAGGAACCAAGCACAGGATCGCCGAGAAAGAGTCCGACTCCGTGAGGTCCTGGACGATACACATGCAGCTCGGCAGGGACTTTGTTTTTTCGGCAGGCGAGGTAAAAGGCAACGGCGTTTTCTGCTGGCACAACCGTGTCTTCATCGGTTTGAAAAAGAAAGATCGGTGGTGTTTGTGCTGTGACTCGGCGCTCAGTGCTGACCTGCGCGGCTAGCTCGTCCGTGTTGTTTGGGCCGAGGAGATTTTTCCGTGAGCCATCATGCCGGTAGTCCTCAATCATGGAGATGACCGGATAAGTCGGTGCGGCGACGTCTGGGCGCGCGCTGACTTGATCCACGGCATCCTTCGTGGCACCTGCTGGCTTTTCATCAAATAGCGTGGCTGCCATGGAGCTGAGATGTCCACCTGCGGAAAAGCCGACGATACCGATGCGATTTGGGTCGATGCCATACTCCTTCGCATTGGCACGCACATGACGAATCGCGCGCTGCACGTCGATGAGCTGGACGGGATAATGATAGCCCTGACTGCCAAGGCGGTAATGCAGGACGAAAGCAGAGACGCCGAGACCATTGAACCATTTGGCCACCTGTGTGCCTTCGTGATCGGCGGCTAAGCCTCCATAACCCCCGCCAGGGCAGACGACAAAGGCGGCTCCATTGGCTTTTTCTTTAGCAGCTGGCCAGGCATAGACAAAGGGCTGGTCTTTATCTTCCTGCCCCTTGGCCAAAGGAGCGCCGTCTGGCCACAAACGAACTTTGGTGGGTTCAGCGGTGAGAGAGGTGGCCGTGAGAAAAACGGTGAGATAGCAAAGCAGGTGTGACTTCATGAGGTGTGCTCATGGAGTCGTCCGCTCACCCCGCTGATCTTTCACTGAACTGGATTCGTCAGGCTGCCGATGCCCTCGATTTCGATGGTCACGCTATCGCCTGTTTTCATCCAAAGAGGCGGCTTACGCGCCATGCCCACACCCTGAGGGGTGCCGGTTAAGATGACTGTTCCTGGAAGTAACGTTGTGTCTGCGCTAAGGAAGGCGATCAGGGTAGGCACGTCAAAAATCATGTCGTTGGTGTTCCAGTCCTGCACAGCCTCACCATTCAGGATGGTTTTGATCTTGAGTGCATTTGGATTGGGCAGTTCGTCTGGGGTCACCAGCACGGGGCCGAGAGGGCAAAATGTGTCAAAGGTCTTGCCTCGGCACCATTGACCACCGCCGCCATTTCTTTGCCAATCACGAGCGCTGACATCATTGGCGCAGGTATAGCCTAGGATGTAATCAAAGGCGTCCTCTTTGCTCACGTTGGTGGCTTTTTTGCCGATGATGATCGCTAGTTCACACTCATAGTCCACGCTGTTACTTTTCAAGTGAGTGGGTAGCAGGATGGGATCGCCTGGGTTCTGAACGGCACCAGGGCTTTTCATGAAAAGTACCGGATTCTCAGGAATAGCCATGCCGCTCTCTTCCGCATGGAACTTGTAGTTCAGGCCGATGCAGAGGATCGCTCTTGGATCGACTGGTGCCAGTAGTTTGGCCACATCAGCTTTGCGATCCGTCACCCGATAGTCACCAAAAAGGTCTCCCTCAATGACGAGTGCAGAGCCGTCGGCTTGCTGTGCTGCGTGGTTGATCTGGCCAGAGGAGTCGGAGTAACGGATGATTTTCATGAGGAGAGGGTTCTACGGTTAAAGGCCAGGCAATCTGTGTAAAGTACGCCTTTTCCGCCAAATAGATCGAGGGCGCTGCCGACCGTGCCGTCCACACGCCCAGAACTGAGTTCCTGGATGCGATGTAGGTCGGCCATGCGGTGAATACCGCCAGCATAGGTCATGGGGATGGGGCTGTGCTTGCCGAGAAAGCTAACGAGGGCTTCGTCGATTCCTTCACACTTGCCTTCCACATCGACGGCGTGGATGAGGAATTCTGCGCAGTGACTTGCTAGATGGCGCAGTGTTTCTGGGGTGACGTGAAGGTCGGTCAGCGTTTGCCAGCGATTCATGGCGACGGTCCATCCGTCGGCTGTGGCTTTGCAACTGAGGTCGATGACGAGACGATCTTTCCCAGCGGCAGCGACCATCTTTTGCAGGCGTGTTTCAGAGAAGCTGCCATCTGTTTCAAATAAATAACTCGTGACGATCACGTGGCTGGCTCCTGCCGTGAGATACTCTTCAGCATTGCAGTGGCGGATACCGCCGCCAAGTTGTAGTCCACCTGGATAGGCGGCTAAAGCTGATTTGGCTGCTAATTCATTGTTAGACCCGAGCATGATGACATGGCCGCCAGGGAGTTCGTCACGTCGATAAAGCTCGCCATACCAAGCGGCATCACGGTCGCTGACAAAGTTGGTTTTTAATCCTGCGCCCGTATCGCTGAGAGTGGAGCCGACGATCTGCTTAACTTGGCCTGAATGAAGATCGATGCAGGGACGAAAACGTGTCATGGAGGGAGGTCTGTGCCCCACCTCCGGCGGAACTGCTCAGTTGTCTGAACAGTGGTTACCTCGCAAGGACTCGAACCTTGAACGAGAGAA
>JAIXOU010000007.1 GCA_027486585.1 Verrucomicrobiaceae bacterium
GCTTTCTTCACTTCTGCGAGCCGCCGCTGCGCGAGCGGTCCACCCGCCGACTGCCAATGACCGATGTCGCCATTGGTCACAGACACAAGCTTCACGTGGTGGCCGAGTTTGATCCACTTAGAAGCTGTGCCGCCTGAAGTGTATTGAGCATCATCAGGATGCGCGCCGAAGACAATGATGCGCAACTTGCCATCGTCGCCCTCGGCTCGGGCGATGGCGGGAAGCATGAGATTGAGCGACAGGAGCGCGGTGACGCAGCTAAGTAATGAACTGATTTTCATCGTGTGTGTTTTGTGGAGGGTGATGGTGTGCTGTGGCCTACCATTCATCGGCCGACATTCTCTATTAAGGCCGACACCGAAATGCGGAGGTGTCGGGCACGGGGGAAGTTCCAGCCCTTGGGCACGTTGTGGTAACCGATCCAGAGTTCGCCGGGCTCGATCTCGATGACGAACGGGTAAGTGGCTCCTCCGGGGGTGCCTTTGGCCACGTTCAGGGAGGGCGTCCAGGTTTTGCCTTCGTCGGCGGACAAGGCGAGGTGCAGTTCGGTCCGCTTCTTTTCAGCGCGATTCCACACGAGTGCGATGCGCCCATCAGAGATTCGCGTGAGATGTCCAGGGGCGGAAGTGGCGTCGATGGTGGTCGCCTTGGCCTCGGACCAGGTCTTGCCGCCATCGGTGGAAAAGGATTCCCAGAAGAACTTGCGCGAGGTGCGGATGAGCATCCACACGCGACCGTCTTTTAACTCGATCACGCAGGGCTCCAGGGCACCTTCGTGGTCGCCCGCACCGCCGATGTCGATGTCATTGCTGAGGCTCCACGACTTGCCACCATCGGTGGACACAGAGGTTTGATTCACGAGCCGGCCGGGGTCGTTCACATAGTGCGAATACGGCACGATGAGATGCCCGTCGCGCGTCTCGATGGCTCCGTTGCTCGCGCCGGTGTAACCTTTGAAAATCATTTGCGGCTCACTCCAGGTCACGCCGTTGTCGCTACTGCGCGTGGTCCATAGATCGCTCTGCGTTTCTGCCGCAGGATTCACACCTTGCCATTTCCACGTCTTGAAGCCGAGGTAGAACACATGGAGCACGCCATCGCGCGTGGTGAGCACGGAGGGATGTGATGGCTGACAGTCCGGATGCCGCGCAATCACGCTCTCGGACGACCACATCTTGCCACCGTCCTTGGTCAAGCGACCCGCGATCCAGGTCTTGCCAGGCTTGCTGTAATAGCCCGTCGGCGTGGAATACACTGCGATTACCGCTCCGTCCTTCATACGTGCGAGTCCGCAGCCGAGCACGGCGGGATTGGGCGAGCCGTGTGTGATGTCAGTGCAAAGAGGATGGATCGTCACGAACTCGCCACTGGCTTTCCATAGAGGGCCTTCGGTGATGGGGAGGCTGTGGGTTTTTGCCAACACAAGGATGCGCTCGCGCAAAAGGTCGGCCTCGGTGCGATGGCCGTCATCATTGGGGTGCATGCCATCGGAGAGCAGCGAGTCCACAGTCACGCCGCGCTTCTGCGCCTGTTCGACAAACGCCTGCTGCATATCCAACAACTCCGCACCTTCATCAAGCGCGACGCGACGAGCAGCTTCGCAATACGGCGCGAGTGGGGCGTTGAATCCCTCCACGTTCTCAGGCTGATAGGGAGGCTTGCCATACATTTCCTTCAGCTTCGGCGTCCAACGCAGCGGATTGGAAGTCATCAGCACCACTCGTGTGTTCTTGGATTTCAATGTCTGAACGAAATACCGCAGGTTCGCCTCATAGCGTTCCAGAGAAACCCTCGGCTCTATAGCGGGCAGCGACTTCCACACATCCACCGCTGCGTCATTGATGCCAAACTGGATGATCGCGATCTGCGGATGATGCGTCATCACGTCCTGCTCGAAACGCTTGCGGGCCATCTCCGTCGTGTTGCCGGGCACACCCGCATTGATGACTCGGACATTGCGCAATTCTTCTTGCAACACCGAAGCATAAACCGTCGTGGAACCCCGTACCGCAGTGGTCGAGTCTCCAAAGGCCACGATGGTGACGGGCTCGGCCAACGGCGCATCGGCGGCAGGCAGCAGGGCGAGAGGTGCGTGCAGTATTGCGGCGATGAGTATGATGGTGTGTTTCACGGCCGAAATATGAGAGGCGAAAAATGGTTCATTGGTCTTTGGCGTAGGCGCGGAAAATCGCGTCCAGCGCCTCGGTCGTCGGCTGGCCTTTGGCGAAGTAGAAGCGATACCGCAGCGTGAGACTGTCGCCTTTTTTGATCGTGTAGTCACCAGCGCCCACAGGCTTGTCGGGCTCGAAGTCGTGCAGGCCAAAGGGATTCACGGCGAAGAGTCCGTAGTCGCGCGCATGCCAAGTGGTGGGCGAGCGGAGGTTGCTCGGGTGGCTGAAGATGACGACAGCGACGGGATTCCCTTTTGGATCGGGGCCATGGTAGCAGACCCAGTTCGCGTGCTTGCCCCAGATATCGCGATCACTGACGCCGTTGCTGTTGAAGGCTTGTCCGGTGGATGGGCCGGTGCTCACGCCGCTCTTGCTGCTGTTCAGGCTGAGTGATGGGCAGAGGCGCAGGGCCATGGTGCCTTCTTTGGTATCGCCGATAAGGACATCGCCCTCACTGGCCTTCAGTGTGATGTCGAAATCGAGCGTCTTCTCGCCTTCGGGAAGCGCGGTGATGGAGATGCGGCGCTCATCGGTCATGACAATCTTTTTGTCGGGTCCAATCCACTGCGTCGATGCCGTGAAGTGCCCTTGATTGCTTACCGCATGCACATCCGTGAAGCCGGAGTGAACTTGTTTACCAAACACCTGATACTCAGCCCAAAAGTTGATCTCATTGATCCGCGAATGCCCAAACCAAAGTGAACGATGATGCGGATGATCCATAAACATCGCCTCGCTCGGCACATCCTTTTTCATCGGAAACTCCCGCGACACATTGACGCCGCCCGCACCGATGAGCGGATACATATAAGGCCGCGCCACCTCTTGGGTGATATACTCGGTGAAAAGCAGCCCATCGATCCCGACGCTCATGCCTGCATCGCTGGTTTTCAGTGAGACGGTTTGAGCATGAGCGAGCAGAGGCAATGCGAGAAGGGTGGTGATGAGTGTGCGCTTCATGCAATGAGTGTGTTCATCTATTTTGCTGTAACCACGACTTGAGCCATGAGTAAAAACTCGCGCCAATCTGTGCGTAGCCGCTGGGGTTGGGATGGACGCCATTATTGACTGGGTAGCCATCGAAAGGGTCGATGTTCAACTCGACAGGCACAAGATGGATGCCATCCCGCTCGCGTCCGCCAAAACGCGAGATCATTCTTTGCACCAGGCGATGCTGAATGCGCTTCCAGCCCCAGCGATGGTAGTTGCCATGGTAGTTGGCCTCAAAGCCGGACTCCCGTGCGTTCGGTGCAGCAGTCAACCCGACAGCAAGGGCCGCATGCGGAGCCGCTTCATGAAACGCAGCGAGGAGCTTGTCCGCATGGTCGAGTGCCCCATCGATGTGTTTGAGCATCGCTGTCGGATCATCGGGCTTCGCCCCAAAGCAATCATTGATACCGAGCAGGAAGATCACCACATCAGGCGGTTGGTTGTCACAGGACTCCCGAAAGTAGCGCGACAGATCGAAGCCTCCTTTGCCCGACTCATCGGCAAAGATAAACGGGCTGGTACTCTTGCGAGCGAGCGGACCTGCGGTCACGCCTGCGGTCTTTGGGTCGAACTTCTTCAGAAAGTTCGCCCATGTCCATCCGCCATAGCCTTCATGCGCGACGCCGGATTTCGCCGCGACAGGTTTGTGGGTACCTAGCATCGTCCACTGCGGATTACCTAGCTCACCGAGCAGCCGTGCGATTTCATTTGGGTAAAGCGTAGCGTGAGTGAGGCTGTCACCGACGATGAGCATTCGCAGGCGGCGATTCGCACCTGCCGAGCGCGCGGCCACCGCCAGCACGGTCTTCGCCTGTTGCAGCACGTTACCTGTGTCGTCCTTGACCGTGACTGTCATCGCGTGGTCGCCGACATCGCCATCCGTGGGTGTGACCGTCCAGCGTCTCGCCTCTATCTTGCCAATGTCGCACCTCACCTCATAGCGATAGCTCTCCGGCGTCTCGGTGAGCACTACATTGTCGAAATACAAGCTCATGGGCACACCTGGCGTGGCATACCAGCGCGGAGGCAGGGTGAGTGCCAAGGAGGATTCACCGGCAATGAGCGCAGTCAGCGGAGCAAGCAGCAGGGCACTGATCAGTATTAATGCCGGGTTCATAGCAGTAAGTAGATAGACGGGTTACTTGCTCGTCTCAGCGGCCCAAATCGGCTTTCCGTCCAGCCACGTCCCGTACACTTGGGTGGTCTTGAGATCATCGAGCGGACAGGTGAGCACGTCGCGGTCGAGGATGATGAAGTCGGCGCGTTTGCCGACTTCGAGGGAACCGAGTTCTTTTTCGAGGAACAGGACTTTGGCGTTGTTGATCGTGTAGAGCCGAATCGCTTCTTCGCGTGTCAGGCCGCCTTCGAGATGAAGCGGCTCGTCGAGGTAGCGGCATTCTCTAGAAACAGCAATCCACATGCCGAGCCAAGGATTGTAGGGATTGATGGAGCGCAGGCTGCCGATCTTCTGCATGTGATCGCTGCCGCCGCCGACGGCTACTTTGGCATCAAACAGGGCGCGCAGTGGCTGGAAGCGGCTCATGCGTTCATTGCCAAATTGCTTCAACAGGGTGGCACCGTCGAGGTGGAACCAAATCGGCTGCATGTCGATCACTGCACCGAGCCGAGCGGCATGCGCGATGCTTTCCGGCGTCATGAAATTGCAGTGCGTGATGCATGGGCGCGATTCGCGGATCGACGTGTCTTTATTCACCTCATCATAGGTATCGAGCAGCAGTTTCACCGCTCCATCACCGACGCTATGCGCGGTGAACTGCAACCCAGCGCTTGCGACCTTGCGCACCATCTTCGCCAGATGCTGGCTCGGGGTGCGCTGAACACCGCGGTAGTCCTTATCCGTGATGCCATAGATGCGGCTCACTCCCCACGGTTCCTGCATCAGCGCACTGCCAGTGAGCATACCTCCATCGAGCCAGATCTTGGTGCCGATGATTTGCAGCATCGGGTCAGGCTTGGTCAGTGGGTGCTTGATGATTTCATCAATGGCCTGCTCTGTGGTGCGCCACAAGCTACCAGTGGAAAATGTGTGCGACAAGCGAAGTCGAACGGTCAACGTATGCGTGTCGCGGAGTGACTGATACACTTCAATGTTGCCCCGACTCGCACCGCGATCCGCGATGGTGGTGAAGCCGACGCTGTTATAGTCGGAGAAGAGTTTCTTCACGAGATCGCGTGTTTGCGTTGCGTCCGGCTTTTTGCTAAGCGCCTTTGCGTCGATCTTCGGACTGAACGCATGCATCAGCCCTGTCGGCTCGCCTTTCTCATCGAACACGACGATGCCTGTAGAACCCGCAGGCACTTTAAAGTTACGATCAATGCCCGCTAGTTTAAGCGCGAGTGAGTTCAGCATCGAATCCGGCCCGGTGCTGAACTGCACAGGATGCTTCGGGGCCACGCGATCCAGTTCTTCCCTTGTGGGGTAGCGCTGCTCCTTCAGACGCGTGATGAATACCTGCGCAATGCCAATCAGTGAACCTTCAGGCAAGGCCTTCGCTCGGCTAGCAATGTAATCGAGCAGTTGCGGAATGTCTTCGATATCAGGCACCGGATGATCGAACTCCATCGTCGCCGCGCCGACTGGATGCGAATGAGAATCCATCAGCCCCGGCAGGACCATGCGCCCACCGAGATCCACGCGCTTTACCTCCTCATGTTCTGTTGCCAGTGCCTTTGCCTTATCTCCCAGAGCAACGATGCGTTCACCCTCCACAGCCATGGCATCGGTGATGGTGAAAGCCTCGTCCACCATGACAATCTTGCCGTTGGTGAAAATCGTGAGCGACTCGGCGTGGAGGGTGACCAGTGATGTGATCAGCAAGGCTGCCGTGAATTGGAAAAAAGTTCTGGTGGGCATGATTGGAATCAAAAAAAAGTGAATGAGCCCTCATCCGATGAACCCAAAGAGAATGATGACTATTGATAAGAGAATGACCAAAAAACAAAACCGTCCATCTCGGCAAATAATCTTTTTATGACCTATTCACGCTATTCTCAAACCCAGGCCTCAGCGCTTCGAACAAAAAGCTAGTCCGGCTTTTGAATCAATCCAAGGCTGACAAGAAAGGCTGCTGTGTCGGTCTTGGTCTTAGCGAAGGCTTCTTTACCGGAGGCTCCGAAGCTGCTGGAGTAGTAGGAGTGGCCGAGACCTTCAAAGGTGACGAGTTCGCAGCGATTGCCGGCAGCGATGAGTTTGTCTCGAAGGGCTGTCGAGTTGGCATAGGGTACGATTTTGTCAGCAGTGGCGTGGAAGATGATCGTTGGAGGCATCTTCTTGGACATTTGATCGGGCACAGAGGCGGCGAGGGCACGTTCGGGTTTGTTACCGAAACGTGCGGGGCCACCGTAGCCGCCTAGTTTGGTATCGGACACCGGATTGATCAAGACGAGTGCTGCGGGTAACATACTGAGAGCAGGGTCATCTTTGCCTGGACCTGCTCTAGGAATGGCGGTCCATCCAGCCACGTGACCACCAGCGGAAGCACCAACGGCGACAAGTTTGGTAGCATCGATACCAAGTTCGACTGAATGCTCAGCAATCCAGCGCATGGCCGCGCGACCATCGGCAATGCAATCCTCGGGGGTCGTGTCGAAACGTTTACGGGTGCGATAATCCGGCGCAATGCCCACCATTCCCTGCTCTGCTGCCCATGTGGCCCAGCCAATGCTTTTCTCCGGTGTGCCAGTAGCCCAACCGCCACCGAAATAACTGACTAAACAGGGACGATGATCGTCTTTGCTCCAGCCTTTGGGTTTAACAACATGCAGGCGCAATTCGACATCGCCGATCTTGCGAAACACAAAGGGCTCGCTGCCTTTGATGCTTCGTGGTGTGACTTCTTGTTTGTCGGACAACTTTTCAGCATTCGACGCCGATGAGATCGCAGTTGATGGTTTCCAAATTTCCGTGAGAATAGGCTTCAAGACGGAAGTCATGCGGCGATAACCTTCAGGTGTGAGGTGTAGCTTATCGGAGACATAGCACTCCATCACGGGCTCACCGTCTGCGGTTTCCAACGCAGGATTCACATCGGCAAACAAGACGCCGGGAGTTGATTTGACCAACTCGATGAGGGCCTTGTTCGTCGCATCCAATTCTGCCAGCACACCTTTCTCACGCTTCTGAGGAGAGCGAATGACACTGACGATCAAAATGGTTACTCTTGGTAACGCAGCCTGCGTTTTGACAATCCATTCCTTGGTATTCTTGAGGATATCATCCGGTGTGCGCGAAGCATTGAGGTCATTGCTGCCGCAATACCACATCACGAGCGATGCTTGTGATGACGGGACGATCTTATCGAAGAAGAACAATTGATCGTCGGTTTTTGAGCCACCGAAGCCGCGATTCGTCAGCGGTAGCGGTGATAGATCATTCGCAGCGGTCGTCCATTTGCGAAATATGCTGCTGCCCACCATCAAGATGCCACCCGGTGCCGGAGTAGGCGCGGCTGCCAACTTAGCGACATCCTTCGTGTATTTGCGCTCAGAGGCATAGAGGCCTGATTGGGCTAGCGCGAGGAGTGTCAGGAAGGCAAAGAAACGGGTCATTTTTTTGATGCTTTAGACAGAAAATAACTGACAAGAAAAAACGGGGAAGTAAAAAGTGACATTCGGCCACTCCTATTCCACTGCCTACTTGTTGGACTTCTTTCCTTTGAAGATATACTCGTCACGGCTCAAGAAGGCGTCTTTGTCAGTGTCATATTTGTTAAAGCGTTCACCGGCTGCCACGGCATCGGATTGATGGGTAGTGTAGTATTCGCGAGTCAATTGACCAGCTTTGTCTTTGTCGAGTTTGTCGAACTTGGCTGCCCGCTCCTGCTCTTCGGCGCTCATTGTGTTAGCAGGTGGCATCTCGGTGCTTTTGGACTTCATTTCGGGCTTCTTGGCGTCCCCTTCCTTCTTTTTCTTTTCCTTGTTCGCATGACGACCGGTGCCATCACCACTATCGGGAATGCCCCCGGCTGGATTGAGTTGGGCGAGAACCGCAGCTAGTTTATTACGGGCGGGATGATCACCTGTAACGAGCTTTTCGGTGAATGGTGCATCGCTCATATCAAAGAGTTCGCCCTTCTCATTGAGCTTCCAATTAGCATCACGCACATACCACATGGCGGCGAGTTGGTTAAAGACCCACTCGCGTGGAGCACCAGCTTCACCACGAAGTTGTGGCGCGATGCTCTTTCCGTCAAAAACTGTTTCTTTCGGTAAAGTGCCGCCTGCAAGTTCTGCGAAGGTGGGCAGTAAGTCGGTGGAGTCGATCAAATCAGCGCTCACTTTGCCCTTGGGCATTTTGGCAGGCCAATTAGCGATCATTGGCACGAGACCACCACATTCAAGCATCGTGCCCTTCATGCCGGAGAGCACCTTTCCACTGATGGTGGCACGTTCAGCTTGTCCTTTGCCTGTGCCGTTGTCGCCCATGAAGATGATCAACGTGTTTTCGCGAAGCTTGAGTGCTTCGAGTTCTGCGACAAGCTTGCCGACAAGCTTGTCCATGTAGGCGATGTTGTCAGCCATGAGATCTTGGCTGTTTGGGGCACCGTCAGGAGTGGGCAGCAGATCACCGTGCACGCTCGACATAGGATAATAAACAAAGAACGGCTGATCCTTGTGTTTTTTGATGAAGTTCATCATGTGCTCATGCATGAGGTCCGGCATGTATTCGTTGTCTGCGAGCTTCAACTCTTTGCCATTGACGAGATACTCTTCGGCTTTGCCCTCTTTCTTGTTTCGATAAACGCCGCTGCCGTTGAATCGAAGGTAGTCATCGAAACCTGATTCATCTGGATCACCCGGCAACTGGCCCCACTTGCCAATGGAGGTCGTTTTATAGCCTGCACTCTGAAACACACGACCCAGTTGCAGCTCCTTATTTGGCATGACCATGCACGCGTCCTGATTGCTCGATCCATTACGAAAAGCATAGCGCCCTGTCATGATCATCGCACGAGATGGACCACAAAGCGCCGCCGTAAAGCAATGCGTGAAGCGTGTGCCCTCCTCTGCCAACTTATCGATGACCGGAGTCTTATAGTTGTCCGCGCCATAACAACCAACATTCCCGATGCCGAGATCATCCGCGAGGATGAAGATGACATTAGGCTTGTCTGCAGCTTTTGTTTCCCCGAGAAGAACTACTAGAGTTGCGAAGAGAATGAGGAATCGTTTCATGGTTGTTCAATGTTGAGAAGTTATTTGATCCAAAGCAACGGTTGCGTGATGCCGATGTTGCGCTGCACTTCGGGGTCGGTGGGGTCAGCGGGGAGTTTTTGCCAGAGATCGAGATACTTTTGTTCGCCGAGCATGAGACCGCCGAAGACGAGGTTCGGTTGTCGGGCAGGCCAGCCTTCCCAGGCATTAACATCGGGGGGAAGCGTCCACTTCGATTTGTCGGCTAGGAAGGGATACAGAAAGGCAATGGCCTTGGCAATGCTTTTGCCGTCCTTGGTTTCGTAGGTCCAGAGGTTGTCTTCCGTGGTGCTCAGGACGTTGCAGAGCATGGCCATGTTATCGAGTTGGAAGATGGAGTAGCCGTAGGGTTTGGTGCGGGCGAGCTCAAGCGGGAAACCGCCGTCTTCGGCCATCTGCTTGGCCACGAAGACTTCTTTGAACTTGGTCCGGCAGAGCCCAAGTTTTTCCTGATCACCAATGAAGTCGGCAAAGACGGCTAATTGAAGATGGAAAGCGACGGCGTGGTTGTTTTTCGCGTTGGCTTCTTCATTGCCGTTCTTGCTGGTGCTCATCCACTCGGCAAGTTCGCGGAACCATTGACGCAAGTCTTTGCCCATGTCGGCTGGGAAGGCTTTGGATTTTTCCATCGCTTTCACCGCAGCGGGAATCTCGATGATATGCAGCGTGTCGATGATGCCAATGCCGCGTCCTGGGGACACTCCAGGGACGGCCTGAGCGAAGTTGAGACTCGGGTTCATGCGGGTCTTTGCATCAAGAAAAAAGACCTTCAGCAACTCTGCAGCCTTGATCACATACTTGTCTTCACCCGTGATTTTGTAGGCTGCAGCGAGTGCAGCCACAGAGTCGCGCAGAGCTTTAACCGCCATGCGATGCGCGACAAAGTTCTCGGGGTTCGTCTCGCCATCGCGCTTGATGTATGGCAGTCCGTTGGGCTTTGAGGAATCGGGCCACCAGTAGTCACCGTTGGAATAAAAGTCGTTAGGACCGCCTTCGCTGAGTTTCGCGGGAGTTGTAGTGATGGAGACAGGTTTCTGCTCCAAAGCAGCAGTTGAGGCCCTCAAAATGCGTTCGCGGTCAATCGCGGCAACATCAAGCGTTAGCTTAGGAGATGGCGATTTGGCCTCTGAAGTTGTTTTTAGTACTGCTTTTGGCTTTTCACCGCCAGGGGCTGGTGCACGAGCATCGGTAACGTATTTAAACTGCGGTTTGCGACCTTCGGATGAGACGGAGACACAGATTTTGTAGTTGGTAATCTCGCACTGAATGGTAGCACGACCGTTGTAAAGTTGCACAACGCGTGAAGCGGTTGAGGTGCCTAAATTATCGATCAATCGACCATCACCCGCCAAGCCAAAGCGCACAATATTGGAGCAGTCGAGACACGGCACATCGTTGGTGTCGAGCATGCGCACTTCCAAGGTCGCGATACCGTCTTTCTGCGCGATCTCCTCAAGCTTGAGTTTCGCAGGCTTGCTCCATTTCTTCGTTTGATAACCGACGGTAAGGTCATCACTCACGCCCTTACCAACGGCGCGGAGTTGATTTTGCCCCTCATTGAGCTTCACCATCCAATGCAGACCTGCAGCCGGATAATCGCTAACGTTGCGCTTCTTCACGCCGACCGATTTGCCGTTCACAAAAAGCTCCACCTCTGCGCAGTTGGAGTAAACTTTCACTTCTTTTTCTTCGCCCTCCTCACCCCAGCGCACGGGCCAACCGTGACCGAAGATGTGGATCATGGGCTTCTCCGCCCAGTAGCTCTGGAAGATGTAATAGGTCTCCTTCGGTGTGCCATCACGCTCGACCACGCCCTTCTGATTCACGCGCGGCACCGGGTTCTCAGGGCGCAGCGGTGTCGCAAAATCTTTGAAAATCCACGCCGCGCTGCCGGTGAGCCAAGGCATGTCTTCCTGCTCTTTAAGATGCCAGTCAAAGAGATTGCACATGTAGCTCTCTGACCAGTCACCATCTTTCGACATGCGAACCTTGCCGCCAGTCCCCTTGTAGGCCTTACCCTTCTCGGCCGTGCCTTTGCCCGTCTCGACTTTCGTCACCATCTTCTCAGGATCTTCGGCAAATCGATGAGCATGGCTGTCGCCGCCCCACTCGGCGTGAAAGAAGTGCTTGGTGTCTTTGAGCGCCTTCTCAGCAGCGGCTTTGTATTCGGTATAGCGACCAGAATACCAGCCTGCCCAGATGCTTGGCGAGTAAATGTCCACGATGTCCTTGCAGAAGTCGCAGCGGCGAATGCAAGTCGGACGCGAAGGGTCAAGTTCACGCGAGAGGTTATTCAACTCCGTCATCAGCGCACGAATCTTATCTTTATCGAAGACCTCGAAATCGCCCGGCCAATCATTCTCATTGCCCATGCCCCACATGATAATCGAGGCATGATTGCGATGCTGATCAATCATCGCGCGCAACATGTCCTTCGCCTGCCTCTGATAAGCCTCACCACCGATGCCACCACGGCACCAAGGCACCTCTTCCCACACGAGCAGCCCAAGTTCGTCACACAGATCAAGCACCAACGGAGCCTGTTGATAATGCCCAAGGCGCACGAAATTCGCGCCCATGTCTTTAATCATCGTCAGCGTCTTTCGCACCACATCATCCGGCACTGCTGCGGCGACTCCGGCATGGTCTTCGTGGTAGTGTGTGCCTTTAAGGAGCAAACGCTCGCCGTTAAGCTTGAAGGGTCCGTTGTCCACCCATTCGGTGCTGCGAATGCCGAAGCGCTCGGTGATCGTTTGCTCGCCATGCTTGGACTTGAGAGTGACTACACAGCGATACAGTGACGGTGACTTGGGTGACCAGAGCACCGGCTTAGAAAGATCAAATGAGAATAATCTTGCCTCACCAGTCCAGGGCTGGGTCGTTGGAGCTGCCACATCAATAGACATTGGCTGACCAGATGGATCAATGATAGTCAGACCAATACTGACTTTGTCTTCAGCGTTTGTTGGGTTCAATAACCTTACCTCGACACTCACATTCGAGCTGTTGCCATTCAACACTGGCCTGACATGTACCCGCTCCAACGAAATCGTAGGCACATAAACCAAGCTAACGTGACGATACAATCCGCCGTAGCGATTGAAGTCGCTGAGGTCAGAGGGAATGCTCTCCGCATCACGTGAGTTATCGCACAGCACCGCGATGGGAATCTCGCCTTTGAGGGCCTCGTTCTTCATCGCCTTTGCCGCAGCGTCTGTGATGTCCACCGTCCACTCATCATAGCCACCGACGTGCTCACCGACCTTCTCAGTGAAAACAAACACCTGCGACTTCTGCCCTGCGCCTTCAAAGTGCAGCAACGTGCGGCCAGCAGGATAAGGATTCTCAATCTTTAGCTTGGTGCGATACCAGCCTGGGCCTTGATAATACTTCACATCGGGATCCACCGCATCACGTCCATTGAAACAATGCGGCAACGTCACTTTCGACCACGCCACATTGTCGCTCGCCGCATCACCACGCCAAACTTCCCACGTGCTGCCAAGCGTGCCCTGATAATACTCCCAGCCCTCGCTGAGACGTTGCGTTGTTTCGGCAGCGATGAGATTTGCACAGGTAAAAGCAAACAGAAAAAGAAGAAGTCGGACCATAGTCAAAGGATTAAGCTCACAAACTGCCCAGATTTATTCAATGGGCCATTGGCCAGGTGGCCAATACCTAGATCATTCAATAGATCCAGCGCACTTATTTATCGGTCGGAAGGACATAAAGAGCACTTCCGACACAGAAAAACTAGGCAGTTTGAGCCAGCACCAAAAGGTGGTCACGGAGCCTAAGAAAGATGGTGGTCACGTGATAGCTGACGGCTAAGTCATCGCCGATCTCTTGCACATTTGTAGAAACAAGTTCGTTCAAATCGGCCTGCGCCTCACTTCGCTTATTTCACCGCCTCTTCCACAAACTTCAACAGTAGCGGAAAGGCAGGTTCGGGCATCTTGCCATGGTCGAAGCCATCAAGCTCATGCATTGTCGTATGTTGGTGACCCGCGATTTTCATCATGCGCCAGAAGTACGCACACTCTTCGTAGCGGCCCATGTGCTCCTTTTCGCGGTCGCCAGTGACAAGCAAGATGGGCGGGGCGTTTTTGCGAACGTGAAACAGCGGCGCGAGATCATCAATGATTGGCTGTGTTTCCTCGATACCTCGCTCGTCTCGGATCGTGAAATGCGTGATCACCTGGGGGCTGAGAGGGATGAGTCCAGCAATATTGTCTGCATCGACACCATGTTTGCCAAGCCAATGCTTATCGAGTCCGCACATGAGAGTAAGGTAGGCTCCAGCGCTGTGACCGCTGACAAAGATGCGCTTGGGATCACCGCCAAACTCAGCAATGTGTTTGAAGGTCCACGCGATGGCTGCGGCGGCATCCTCAATGAAAACGGGTGACTTCACGTCGGGACTGAGTCGGTAGTTCGCGCTGACGACGGCGACCCCTTGATTGCGTAGCGGCATTGGGATGGAGCGCTCGCCCTGAGTCAATCCGCCGCCGTGAAACCAGATGACCGTAGAGAAAGGCTTTTTTGTAGCGGGCGCGTAAACATCAAGACGACAACGCTGGTTTTGTTGGGCTGTGATCCCTTTCTCGTCGCGGTAGAGCAATTCGCGAGTGAGGTAATAGCCTTCGTCGATGATTTGATGACCGAGTTCGCGACTCACACTGGCAAGGAGAGCTTCGGCTTCGGTGAACTTTGAATCAAACATCAATGTGGAAGCTTGATCGAGCTTCGTGGCATCACCGCCTCGTTTGCGGAGTTGATAAAGCATGACTGGCAGGCGCAGATCAGCCGGATTGCCACAGCGGGGAAGCTTTTCAAGAAGGCGGAAACCATTGCTGCGTGTCGGCTCGATCATCGTTCCCTCGCCATAGTCATTCCAAGTGGCAATCTGAATGAGCGGTGCTTTGCTTGCGCGAGCTTGAGCAAGTGATTCAGACAGCGTAAGCCCATTCCGCGAGGCGATACTGCCGTAACTGGCATGCAAACCAGCCTGTTGATAGATATCTTTAAAACCAGGAAAAGCGGTGGCGATAAAGGGCGTCTTTTCCGAGTAGATGAGATCGAGTTCCTTCTTCCACTGATCTGGTTTGAGCGATTTGCCACCCCTAACTGGAGGCCAAGCAAAAGCACCATCAAGTCCGTTTGACTTCACCAGATGCGGAAGACCAAACACGAACGGTTGACTCCTCAGATCAAACTTCCACTGCAAATGCTGCGGCCCGAAGACCAGCAACAGCGGCCGGTCATCTTGCCGCAAGTAGCTCGGATCGGTGAAGAAGTGCTCCTCAGCCCAATGGAGATCTTGGGCCGCCTGCTTCAGGTCTTCGCCGCTTTTGAGAGACTTCACCGACTGATCCTCGTAGCACACAGCGAAGCTCAAGCCGGCTTTTTTGAGCCATGGAATGAACTTCTGAGTGTTGCGATGATTCATTGCATGATCATTAAGATCACTCGTGCCATACCAGTCGATGATGACACCATGAAGACCAGCGATTTTCATTAGCAAGGCGTGACATTCCAGCGCGTGATCATCACCCGAGTCATACGGCCCGATCAGCGGGTAATCATGCGCGGCGATCTTCCGCTGATCATCCCATTTCGTCTGTTCCGGATCAAAGTGATTCAGGGTCCAATGCCAGCCCCACTCGCCGCTCACAGTCTTCGTAGCATACCATGGCATGTAATGAACGAGCAGACGCGGCTCTTCTGAAAAAGCGAATATAAATGGGCCCAGAGCTAGGAGGATGAGAAGACAGCGCATAAACGGGACGTCCATGGTGGCGCACAGTATACTCTCACGCCACCATCAAATACACCTGCACGGCGTGCCGCTAGTTGCTTACACGATGCTGCCCCCCGATTGGATCGCGTTGGCGGAACACTATTTAGATCACGAAAAAAGGAAGGTGAGGAGAAGAATCAGGGGTTTCATGAAGACTAATCAATAGGCGAATCGAAGACTATCACTGAATCAAACGAAACCGATGTGGCTTTGCATCATCGAAATGGACATTAAAAGTCTGGCTCCAGGTCTTGGTTTCAGCATCATAGTTAGTCTGCCAGAAGTCTTTGCCATGAATGCTTTGATCAAGCGGCTTATCGTCGACGAACAAGGTCAAACCACGGCAACTGGTGAGGCTATTGAAAGTAACAGGCACGTAACCGAGACTACCCGTGAGGATAAACTCGGCATTATTGCGATGAGTGCTCACCCTAATCGCTGGCCAAGTGCGTTCTAACTTGCCTTGAATCATGTGGATATGGCGACCGTTGCCCAGAGCCTCACGCTGAATCATCCGCCAAGTGTTTCCTTCTTTGATCAAGGCAGACCGCAAAGCCTCATTGGGACCATAATAATCCGCATGGGATTGAGGAATGACGATGTGCTCAATCGTGGCTTCAAGAAAGTCCCCAGCTTCAAATCTTGTCAGTCCAAAGGGTGACACCAAATCAAGGGTAGAGGCATCTTGATTGTGTCTAGTCACACCGTGCTCGGCAATCCATGGGGCTGCATCCTTGCCACCGAGTCGGGCTTTCCATGAGCGGATGACGATACCTCGATTGGCTCCTGCGCCGCCTTTTTCAGCATGTCGAAGTTCGCCTTCGTGCAGAGAGATCCATGGAAGACGTCCGGTGCATTCGAGAGGCTCAGTGCGGTAAGTGTTGCCGCCCCATTGAGTATTCCACTCTTTGATGAGACCGGTTTCGTTGCCGAATGCCATCTTCCGCTCGCTACTAGAAGTGTAGGTATCCGCACCGATTTGAAAAACGACGAAGCGTGAGAAGTCGGTAGCCTTTTGAACATCGAATCGCACCTGATAAACGCCACGTACAATGTCATCGGTACGGGCCAAGCTGACAGTCGTGGAATGCGTGATACCTTTGCCGATGCGACCTGCATAAGTGACTTCGGTGAGACATGGACCTTGCTTGTGATACGTGGTGCGCATGGCGCTGTGCGGCACGCGCCCGCCAGTGGCATCAAAGAAGCGGAGGAAATCGCCACCACCGACGTTGTTCGTCCAACCAAAAGGTTTTCCATCGCCCATGGATCGGACCATGAAGGCCCTCACATCGGTGATGCTGCAGTTGGCTTGGGCTTGATCTGGCTCGTAGCAAATTGTCTCTCCAAAGGAGCCAAGTGCGCATTGATCCCAAAGTTGGTTGCTCCCCCAACCGATGAGACAAAGCTGAGCGTGAGATGCGGCAGCTACGCCACCCCAGTGGCCATAGGCGAGCGTGAGTTCGAGTTCGACGTCCGCTTTGGCTGGCAGGCGCACTTGTGAGTCACCGTGGAACCATTGCCCCGCGTACACGCCATTCTCGGGTTCGTTGTGCCAATTCTTACTCAGTTGCACGGGGATGCCGGTGGGATTGCCATCTGCATCACGAAAAATGGCCGAGATGCCCGTAATTGCCGTACCAATACGCTGACGAATACCGCGCTCGCTTTTCTCAAACATCAGGCGCGCTATCTGCTCGGTGTCGGTGGGATTCGAAAGAGCTACCTTCACGCGCTCAACGGCATCATTGCTCGGATTGATGCCGCCGGGAGGAGCGATGGGTTCGATGCCATCAAGATTGACGCGATGCCTACTGAGCGCAGGTTCATAAATGACGGGCCGCACTTCGCTGGTTGCCTTCTCAGTCGCTATGACGATAACCGGACTCATTCTTTCAGATGCTTTGCCAGTCACAGGATCAAGCACAAGCGACACTTCATTTTCACGACCATCGGTCCATAGTTGATCCGCTGGCACGTCCACGTGTTGCTGCAGTTTGCTCTTGTCCGTCGTAAGGCAGATGTCCATGGCGACGTGTTTCCACTCTTCGCGCAGCTTGGTCATGGAAGCTTTGCCTTGGCCATTGAACGTCCACTCCATTAACGGTTTCATACTCGGCTTTGGCACCTCTGGATGCATCCAACGCTCCCGCAATTCTTCCAATTTCAGCGCTCGATCATAGAAGCGGATCTCATCCACCACGCCGCGAAAGTAGTAGCCATCGCCTGTGCCATCGTTCCGTCGACCAAAGGCGAGCCCGCCCTTTCCTGGCAGGCGCTTCTTACCAATCTTTGTCTCAGCTTCGAGGCTACCGTTGACATAAAGCCGAAGCTTGTCGCTATCGAAGCTCATGGCCAGATGATTCCACGAATCGATCTTCAATGAATTGCGCTGCTCAGGCTTCGCTACCAGCGCATTCGCCGCACCACCGCCGATGTTCATGAGCGCTCT
Source organism: Verrucomicrobiaceae bacterium (assembly GCA_027486585.1). Taxonomy (GTDB): domain Bacteria; phylum Verrucomicrobiota; class Verrucomicrobiia; order Verrucomicrobiales; family Verrucomicrobiaceae; genus Prosthecobacter. The sequence goes on from JAIXOU010000007.1 coordinate 17,627, forward strand.
CGGCTGACCGTTGGCGATCATGAAACCGATATTGCCATTGACCGCCTCGTTGTAGCCCGCGCACATGAGCCATGGAGAGTGAAGCCCAGCCTGATAGTCCTGAGGAACGAAGACCCACAACTCCATCGTGAACTGCTCAGCAGCGAGCGATGCGCTTTCAGAAATCTCCAAATGATTTTTGCCATTGAGCCCGAACCCACCGCCCACGCGCCCAAACGAAGACTCCCCTTCCCGAATCGGAAGCAACCCAGGACGCGCTGCGAGGATCAGCCCCAGTCGATCCGGCCACGCAGCTGTCTCAAAGCGAGCCTCGATATTCAAAAGCGAACCATCATCTGACCTAAACTCCAAGTTCGTCACATCCGCACGCTGGAAAAAGTGCCCTGACTCAATCAAGCGTGGGCCCGTGAACCTCGCCCATTTACCACCTGCTTTGCAACGATAACTCTTGCCATCGACGGTCATGTTCAAAGCCAACTCTGCCGCAGGAAGATTGTGCCAATCATCCTTTAATCCGCCCACAGAACCGAAATGCGGAATGCTCAGTGTCTCTGTGTTCAGTGCCATCGCATAGCGTCCTGTTTGCACAACGCGTAGCCAGGGTGCTGTAGGAATGGTCCCCGGAAAACCTTCAGCCCAGTACATCTGCGTTTGGTCTTCGACATGAGGCATCAGAGGTGAAACATCCATCGCATGCAGAGTTGCAATTGAACAGACGGCAAAGACACAAAGGAAAGAAAGAAGGCGAAGCATAAGAAGGATCTATTTCGTAGAATAGTCGATCGAGAAAGCCTTAAAGGAGATCCAATCAGGAAAATTCAGCCATGTAAGCGAGTCACAGTGAATTTCATCTCACACAAACTAAGTCAGCAACCTTAGCGACACCGATAAAGATCAAAAGCGAAAGGCTAAGATTATTGCATGCATGACAAGCCCTGAAGAAAATCACAGCTTTAACAAACCTCGTTCAAAGGCTGAAGCCACGGCTTCAGTGCGATCAGCAACCCCCATTTTGTCCAGAATAGCTGCAACGTGGGCTTTAGCTGTGCGCGGTGTGATACCAAGCAGACGACCGATATCTGGATTTGTTAGACCTTTGCGCAAAAGATGCAGAACTTCAATTTCACGAAGCGTCAATGTCGGAGACGAAACATGCTCGGCGATGCGGCTTTCAATGGCGGCGCTAACGACACGTTTGCCAGCCTGGGCATCTTGGATAGCAGTGGTGAGTTCTGCTGGTCTCGCTGATTTAGAAACGTAGCCACAGGCTCCGGCTTCAAGAGCTTGCACAATGTCTTCCTCGGCATCTGACGAACTGAGAATGAGAACCCGAGCTGTGGGATATTCCGCCCGTATTGCTAGCAGGCACTCAATACCGCTCATGCCTGGCATGGAGACATCCAATAACGTCACATCAGGTTTGTGCTGACGATGGAGCGCAAGACCACTATGTCCATCATCAGCACCGGCCACGACTTTGAAGTTACTATTAGCGTTTAGCATATTCGCCAAACCCGCACGCATGACAGCGTGATCATCGATGAGAAGGAGTCGGATAGGCGTAGACATGAGATTTCAAATAAGATCGTGATCAAAAGAGCGCAGCGGCACTTCAATCTGCAATGTGGTTCCACTGCCTAGCGTGCTATTCAACTCCAGTTTGCCGCCCAGTCGCTCGGCACGCTCCCTCATGCCCTCGAGACCGAAGTGACCCGAACTCGCACCAGGCTGAGAACCCATCACAAAGCCGCTGCCGTCATCCTGGACAACGACAACAAAAGTCGTTGCATCAGCGGATGCCATCAGCGTGATGTGAATCTGCGTAGGCTTGGCGTGCTTCAGGGCGTTGTGAACAGCTTCCTGAACGATGAGCAAAAGATTACCCGCAATGAAATCGGCAAGCACAGGCAATTCATTGGTTGGCTCAACAATGATCTCTACTTTGTGCCCCGCACTAACTTGCTTAGCCACGCTGCGAACAGCTTCGGTAAACGTTCGTTCCTTCATCGGCAAAGCTCGAAGCGCCCAGACGGAATTGCGTAAATCCTCCTGTCCTCGCTGCACCATGCGACGTGCTGTTTCGAGATGATTGGCACGGCGCTCGATCTCGGGAATGGATTCGGCTTCACAAGCTTCAATCTGGTAGGCGATTCCCGTCATGGTCTGCAGCACGGTGTCATGAAGATTGGCAGCGAGCCGTGAGCGTTCACGCAAGGCCGCCTGAAACTCCACGGCTGCATCACGACGACCACGCATCTCCTGCGCAAGAAGTTTAGTCTGCCTTGATACGGTGCGCCGCAATAGAGCAGCCCAAGTTAAAGCAATAACCGCCAACAAGGCGACACCACAAAGAGCAAAAAGCGTGCGCCGCATTGTCCACCATGAGGGAACTTGGAGCACGGTTATATCAGTACGATCACGCAGCAGCACATCTAAACGCATCGGTTCCGCAAAATTCGCCGTTTGACCTGCTGGCGCATATTGAACCGTTGCAACGCCCGTGGCTCGAAGCTCAGTTCCAGGCTGCAAGCCATCCGAAACTCCACGAGCGAAAAGCGTGGTTACGGCATCACCGCAATCGAGTTCCAAACGGTGTATTCCATCCGATATGGTGCTTTGCACATTCAGCAACCGACCTTGCACACTCACCAATAAACCATCGCAACCAGGCAGTCGGGCTTTTTGACCATCACGCATAAGCGCGAATTCTGACTTGATCGAAGTGAGGCTCATCGGCACAGCCGTTGGCGATTCGCCTCGAACGATCTTTCGAATCAATGCGCCACTAAGCCCGGCTACATCACGACTCGTATCGATGAAGCCTGTTGCTTCAACCTGATCACCAAGCACGAGTGTTTCAGAATTCAAGGTCTCCACGCGGACAGCCTGAGATCCTGATTGCATGAACAAGAAGTTCCCTGGCTCGCTATAAGTCACGACACCCTCGATTCGCCGACGATGCAATGGCCGTCCTTGAGGCGAGAAGGCATCCAAAGCATCGAGCGGCACCTTTTGAGCGGCAAAGGGATCACCTGGGGCTGCCTTGATGATGACCACATCTTCCTCACGACTGATGATCAGGCGTGGACAGACAAACTCTGATCGCCAGTTCCGCGACACAGCCGCAACGCCATTCATGCGCACTTCCGCATCCAAGAGACGCGCCGGCTCAAAAGCTACCGTCTTGGGCAACCGCGCCAAAAAATGCCCCAGACCTGTTTCAACCTTCAAGAGCCATCTCCGCCCCGCCTCATCGGCGATGCTCTGCACGACGCCAGAGACCTGTACACGCTGCACATCTGCTGCACCATTCATGAGTTGTGATAGCGGCACTTCCTTGACTGGCGGCAGTGTTTGCTGCCCTAAAATACGCAGGGAACCAGGCAGAATGACCGGAGCAAAGGCACCTTCATCCAACACGCCCTCCATTTCGATCTCCGTTCCCTCTTTGAGCGCAAGCAGCAGGTCCTCTGACTGCGTCCATATTTTATCCCTCATCGCCTGTGCCACAGATACCCAGATGCCACCGCTAACATCTTCCATACAAAACGATGAAAGCACCTGCTCTTTCTTTTTCTCTGCACCTGCCAACCCCTCACCAATAAGCGAAACAACAGCACGAACTCGCACAAAGGGTCTCTTCGCGGCCTCTTTGCGGGGCGTGGACATGAGCGCACCGATCTGAGAAAGATCGGCATCTTGAGCCACAGCTAAGATGGCAAAACTGCACGCGACGATGGTTAGAATGCAAGAGTGCAGCTTCATAAGGTCAGCGTGGAAGATGAATTGGCCCAACTAATGAGCACTTCATTAAGACTTACACGGAACCTCCAACAAGATTAAACATCCCGAAGGAGGACGGCACATGAAAGTCGGGTTTATCCGTTTGTGGATTGACCCAGGGCATCCACCCCGAATGAACGCTGCCGTCCGTGTTATGAGAGAATTCCGCTCGATAGACACCCACCTTAAAATCTCGTGAATGAGGCTTCAAAACATTCAGCTCAAAAAGGGTGCTCAGTGGAATACGCCCGCTGACGGTGTAATGATTACCTTGGATCTGCGCCTCTAGATGAAGCCCTCGGCAGCTCCAATCCCAATCAATCTCGCGATAAAATTTAGCCTTATAAGCCAAAGCATCCCCACGAGGAGTCATCTCAAGACAGTAGTAAGGATTGAGGCTCAGGTCTGGGGCAAAGAAGATCTCGACCCGATCAGAACCCAACGCACGATCTTTGACAGTTGCACCATCTGCCAAGACGAGATCATCGTCTTGGCAATCGAAGCGAAAATGAAGATCCTGTTGATTCCAAAGAGCACGAAACTCCGTTTTAGGTGTCGGCTTATTTTCCCAAGCAAAGGTGAAATCCGTCATAAGCTCAGCCATTGACCAGACTGGCTCGGGCTCGCTGAAGTGGTGGACATGATACTGGTTCATTTGGCAGAATGGCAGAGAAAGAGATAACGATCAAAGACTCTGCATGTTCATCAACTCTAGCCTCGAATCCCCCATCTCACTGAGGTAACTCAGGCTTAACAGGAGCACCGCTGGTCAGATCTTTGGGATACGCCGCTTTTTGCTGTTCTAGCTCTACGATGAGGCTTTTCATCAGACGCTTGAGTTCTTCAGGTTTGGAGGCAGCCAGATCATTTTGCTCAAACGGATCCTCTTTGAGATGAAAGAGCTGATAGTGACTACCACCAGAGACCTTCGTCGGAAAGTAGTGATAAATCACCTTCCATTCACCATCACGATAGCTGGTCCAATATGAAGTCCGATGAGGTGAATGCGGATAATGCATCAGGAAGGATTCATTTCGAGAGGCATCTGGTTGCGCTGTGAGAAGACTCTCAAGATTCTTTCCATCCACTGGGTGTGTAGCTGGTGCTTCTTGACCAACGAGATCTAGGATGGTGGGAAACATATCATACACTGCAGCTTGTTGGCTTTGAATCATGCCAGAGGCAATGGGCATGCGTTTTTGATTGGCATTGCCAGAGTCAGGCTTAGCCCAAGCCGCAATGAAGGGTACACGCATGCCGCCTTCATAATGGGAGCCTTTTTTACCACGAAGCGGAGCAGCACAAGCCACGGCGTGCTCGTTCCCCAGTGGGGCATCACTGCCATTATCGCCAAGAAAAAAGACCAGCGTATTGTCGGCAACTCCAAGCGTGTCCAAATGGTCCAGCATGTCCCCCAGTGATTTGTCCATACCTTCCACAAGCGTGGCAAAATTCTGCGCCTGCTGCGTTTGACCGCTCTTGGTGTAGTGTTCTGTAAAACGTGGATCTGACTGGTGCGGACTATGAACCGCATATTGAGCAAAGTAGAGGAAGAACGGTTTATCTGACTTCACGGCATCGCTGAGATGCGCTTTGGCTTCCAGCGTTAAAGCTTCCGTTAAAAAGATGTCCTGACCATGGTATTTCTCTAACCCTAAAACGGCCGCCCCTGCATTCTTTGCTTTCTTGCCCTTCCTAACCTCTGGCAGACCACCAAAGTTTTTAGTTCCATAGTAGCTGCCAGGAGCACCGATCGATCCACCGGCGACATTGATATCAAAACCAATGGTTTGTGGATTAGCCGCCTCAAAGGCACGTGGGGCGAAGTGGCCTTTGCCAACATGAATTGTGCGATAGCCTTTGGCCTGCAATAGACTTGGCAGCGTGACATCACCCTTTTTCAAACCTTGCCAGTTCCACTCGGCTGGACCTTGAGTGCCCGCATTGTTGGTATCTGGATTGATCCAATTCGTCGTACGATGACGTGCTGCATTCTGCCCAGTCATGATGGAGATACGAGTCGGAGAACACACGCTCATCGCACAGAAGTTATTGAAGCGAATACCGCGAGCAGCCAAACGTTCCATATGCGGCGTGCGATAGTAATCGTTCAGTGGATAACGCTTGGCCTTGCCATTCGAATCCGTAAGAAAGGGCAAGGAGGTATCCATCACTCCCATGTCATCCACAAGCATGATGATGATATTGGGTTGAGACGCAGCGGAGGCAAAAGCAGACAGAGCAAGGAGAAGAACAAAAGTGAGTGATTTCATAGACTAAAGGTAATCAGGTTTATTCAGGAATGGCATCGCCGCGTTTCACGGTCTTCCCTTCCCAGATGGCTTCATCGGTTTTAGGGTCATAAGTGAGGACACGACTGGCACTATTGGGTGCGGGAGGGAGATCGACTTTAGGTAGCCATTTTTTATGATCGGCAATGATGGACACATACTCGGAATTGCCAGCTAGATTGTGCCATTCGTTGGGATCCTTCTGCATGTCATAGAGTTCTTCAGAACCGTCCGCGTAATGAATGTAGCGCCAACGTTCGCTGCGAATGCCATGGTTGCCTTGATTATGTGTCGTGATGGCAGGACGCTCCTTCTTTGACGAGGCGTTTTTGAGTTGCGGCAAAAGACTAACTCCCTCCAAATCATCGCGTCCAGGAAGTCCTGCCAACTCAATGAGAGTAGGATAGATATCCATGAGTTCGGCAGGCTGAGTGCAACGTTGACTAGGCTTGATACCAGGCCCAGCAAAGATCAGTGGCACCTTAGTGCCGCGATCCCAGAGCGTATTTTTACCGGTGATGCCCTTTTCACCGAGATGCCAACCATGATCACCCCAAAGAACGATGATGGTATTATCAGCAATTCCAGCTTCATCCAAAGCGGTCATTAATCGGCCAATTTGAGCATCGACAAAACTCGTGCATGCTAGGTAACTGCGCACCAGATTGCGCCATTGGTTATTTTCTTTGACCCACTTCAGACGCGGCTCTGGAAGCTCCCAATGCAGATTCCAGGAAAAGCGCGGTGTGTCGTCTCGATCTGTTTCAAGAACCTTTGGCAAAACGCTGTCATCATCAGGATACAGATCAAACCACTTTTGCGTGGCATAGCATGGGACATGCGGCAGAAAGAACCCAGCGGCGAGAAAGAAAGGCTTCTCTTTTGGAGCTGCTTTAATCTGGTCTACTGTCCAACTAGCGACCTGATAATCACCTTTCCCCGTATCATCATTGTCAAGAGGCCAGACACCCCAGTCCATCAATGGATTGTTGCCCATTGGAGTTGCAGGAATGAGCTTCTGGGGTGGCTTGCTACCAACACCGCCATAAGGAGCAGTCACTTGAAATTCTGGTGTTTGAGCTTCTTTAGCACGTCCCTTGCCCTTTCCCTTCCCTGCCCCACTGCCAGTGCCGCCATGATAAATTTTACCCGTTGCAGCGGTGCTGTAACCATGGTTGGCAAAGTGTTGCGGCAAAGCCACACGATCTTTCAATGCGGACACGGTGCGAAACCAAGGCGACAGACCATATATTCCTGTCGAAGAGGGTCTCAAACCAAGCAGAAGACTCGTGCGGGATGGATTGCATAACGGAGCATTGCAATGGGCATTCAAAAACGTCGTGCCACGTGCTGCAAGTTTATCCAAATGAGGTGTCTTCGCCATCGGATGACCGCCCATGTGACCGATCCAGTCATTTTGATCATCAATGGCGATGAAAAGGATGTTAGGTTTATCAGCCGCCAAGAGGGGTAGACTGAAGAATGTGAATAAGACCAAGAGGGATTTCATCGGTTTCAAAAAAGCAGGCAAGAATGGCTAAGGCAAAAGGGTTAATGTCAGACGACGAACGTCCATGACGGAATGACCAGGAATTTCTAGAGCCTGCAAGGTCAATGGGCCGTGACCTGCAGGCAGCGTCATCTCACCTAGCTTCAAGGTGTGGAAATCCTTCATCTGACTTTCACCATCCGGACGGGGCAATGTGTCCTGATTCGTGTTTAGGGGAGGATCCCAACCGGGCTGCACTTTGGCCTGTAGTTTGGCATCTAAAAAGCTCAACTCGACGATAGAGCCAGCATCCACCAGCTTACACGTATAATCGACGGTCACTTCATATCGACCAGCCGTCTGCACTTTTAGCAACCAGACCATGCAATCTTCCTTCTTTGTCCAATTCATAAAATACGAACAATTGGGCGCACTACTACTACGCTTCACTTGACCTCGAGGCTCGCCATCACGCGCGGGTAACATGGTGATAGGAAACTCAGGATAACCCACAGGAATCGGTCGCTGATCGACCGCATTCCCTTGCCCCTTCTTTTTGTCACCCTTTGGCTTCCCTTCCGAACGTTCACCTAGAACGTCCGATCTCCAAGCTTTGACGGCCTGCGTCAATGTTGCAACCAAAACAGGCGCTTGATCATTGATCGCTTGGGTTTGTCCGGGATCAGCCACCATGTCATAAAGCAGGCCTGCATGATCGAGTCGATGCGTTTGAGTTCGAACACTCACGGCACCGCCCCAAGTGGAGAAGATCATGCGCTCAGGCCACTCAGTCTTCTTGTTGAAAAGTAGCGGACTAAGATCACGTCCATCCAAAGGTTTATCACCGACGCGTTTGATTCCCGCCAAAGAGATGAGAGTTGGCATCAAATCAATAGCACCAGCAATTTGAGTCATGGTATGACCGGCTGGCAACTTATTTGGCCAGCGCACGTAACAGACCGAGCGAACACCCCCTTCATCCGTGGTCGCTTTCTTGCCTTTCATGCCGCCTGTCCAGCGCATGCTATTGGGACCATTATCAGAGAAATAGACAATGATCGTGTTTTCATTCAAGCCATGATCCTTGAGCTTTGCCAGCACACGACCAACGTTCATATCCTGATTCTCGATCATGGAAAGCGCACAGCGAGTTTCATCCAGCACTTCCTTCTCAGGATCAGTGCCCCTGAGCTGAATCGGTTTATCTTTAAACCGCGCCCAGTTCTCAGCTGGCGATGCCCAAGGAGAATGCGGCGTGGTGAATGGCACATAACAGACGAAAGGTTTATCTTTGTTCTTCTCAATGAAGTTGAGAGCCCGATCTGTGCAAACATCGACAATGTAACCTTGGGTTCGGATCATGCGACCATTCTCCTCAAGAGGCGCATCAAAGTATTCCCCCCAATGCCCTGCGCTGTGACCGAAGTATTCATCAAAGCCACGTGCCATCGGATGATAAGGCCACTGACTTCCGTTGTGCCATTTCCCAAAAGCACCTGTGGCATAACCAGCGGCTTTAAAAGCGTCAGCCAGGGTTTTTTCGTCTAAATTCAAACGTTCTTGTCCAGTCGACACTCCACGCACTCCGCCTCGGGGATAATAGCGTCCCGTGAGAAATTCAGCCCGAGTTGGAGAGCAAACAGGACACACATAAAAGCGATCCAGCGAAACACCACCTTTCGCAATGGAGTCGATATTTGGCGTGCTCACCTGGGTATTGCCCGAATGACTGTAATCCCCCCAACCGGCATCATCGGCAAGGAAAATAACAACGTTGGGAGGGGCTGAGCATAAGGGCGCGCTCAACAGGCCCAAGATAAGTATAAACAATGGAATGGATTGAAACGGAAGCTTCATGGTTGTTGAATGGGTTCTTTCTCGATGTCAGTCGGATTGATCCAGCCTGCCTTGGGCATTTTGCCGAGCAAATAATTATCGTAGAAACCTTTGTTGTTGGTCGCTGGGTATTCATCAAAGATTTTACCGTTACCACTCATGCGGGGATCGCCTTGGCCAGCAAGCTCTGCCTCCATGCGTGTCCGAAGATCCTGAATACGCTGCTCATGCACCGACTCGCCCGCTAAGTTATGCGTGCAGCTGGCATCGACACTGCGATCATAGAATTCCTCCCCAGGTCTCATGCCAAAGCAAAGCTGCCAAAACTTATTCGCTCGATCATGACGCCCCATTTCCAGAATGAGTGTCTTGGATGGACTTGAATCGGTGTCAGTGTATCCCGTCTCAGGGTTGCCTGCGGGCCAGCGTGTGGGTTCGTAGTTTTTTAAATACAGATGGGTGTCCGTCACCATCCCGCGAATCGGATAGCCCCAGTCATTCGGACGACCAACGTCGGTGCGCTCTTTACCAATGAGCGTATGATCACGCTCAGCAATCACGCGACCTGATTTCCCACTCTCCAAAATGGGCCGCCAGGTCTTACCCGTAATCGCCATCATGCCGCTGTCTTTTTCAGAAATGCCTGCATAATCGAGGATGGTCGCCGCCAGATCCGTAAAATTGACAAAGTCGTCGATGACACGACCAGCCTTGTTCACACCACCTGGAAAACGAACGGCCAAAGGCACATGATTGGAGTCCTCATAAGCGTAGCCCTTGCTTCTTGGAAACGGCATGCCGTGATCGGCAGTGACAATGATGAGCGTATTGTCAAGCTGCCCGCGCTTTTCTAACTCCGCAATCATCAGAGCCAAATGACGGTCGGTATGCTCAACTTCAAAGGCATAATCAAGGAGGTCGTTGCGGACAATTTCGTCATCAGGCAGGTAATCTGGAACCTTGGTGATATCGCTGAGTTTCTTACCACCTTTTTTCACCCCCGATCCATATTCATAACCACGATGAGGCTCGGTGCTACCATACCAAAAGCACCATGGCCCGTCCTTGGGTGATTCATCAAGGAAGTCGTTAAAATTCGCCGCATAATCAATCTTGCCCATTTCTGAAGTAGGAGCGGGGGCCTTCCTTTTGTCGTAAGCTTTGCCTGTGATTTTCCTGAGCTTACCACTCACATCCTTGGCAATACCAGGTCCCCAACCTTTTCCAGTAATGCCCATGTGCCAGCCTTTTTCAGTCAGCACCTCCGGCCAACTCTTGAGCTTGGCTGGAAAGTAGGCCATGTGATTACCGGCTTCTTCATTCTGCCAGGCATGACGCCCAGTGAGCACGATGGCTCGGGAGGGAGCACATTTGGCGACAGGGGTGTAGGCATGGGTGAAAAGTAAGCCTTCTTTGGCAATACGATCAAAGGCAGGCGTCTTCACCCATGGCGTACCGTAGGCTCCAGCATGCGCCCCCCAGTCATCAGCGATGGCAAAAAGAATGTTAGGCTTCTGAGGAGCTGCTGCCAAGTTGAGCTGCGCAAGAGCTAGAAGTAAAATCAATGGTTTCATCAGAAAGAAAAAGAGTTCATTTAGAATCGCTAGTCACACCGGGAATCGTGAGAGGAAATTGAGCATTGGCACTCACTTCTTGGCGTAGCAAAGCTTCTGCCTTCGTGATCAATGCAGGATGTTCACGAGCGATGTCTTTTGTTTCGCCACGATCCTTGGCCAAATCATAGACTTCCCAGGGACCCGGATTCTTCGTTTTCAAGTTTTGGCGAACCAATTTAAAGTCACCCAACCTGACAGCGACCTGACCTCCATACTCGGGAAAGACCCAAAGCATGGGCTTGGCACGCGGTTTTTCACTGGAAGGATCGGTGAGCAATGACCATAAACTATCGCCATCCAATCCTTCAGGCTTCGGAAGAGATGCTGCGTCACAGAGTGTCGGAAACCAATCCGCAAAGTAGCTCGGTGCATCACTCACTGATCCGCTCGCAATGCGACCCGGCAGACGAGCGATCATCGGCACGCGGATACCGCCCTCATAGACACTGCCTTTGTAACCGCGCAGATCAGCCGTGCTGTTAAAGAACTTCGGATCAGCCCCACCAATATGGAAATGTGTACCTTTGGGTCCTTCATGCGTCGCCCCGTTATCGCTCGTGAAAATGACCAACGTGTGATCCGCCACACCTGCTTTCTCCAGCGCGGACATCACCCGCCCCACATAGCCATCCAGATCAGAAATCATGGCCGCATAGCCCGCATGAGGCCGAGGATGCGGAAGATAACCACTTTCGCCACGATAAACGTCTGAGTCCCAATCCGCAGGAAATTTTTCCACCGATTCACGCGGCGGATGCATGGCCACATGGGGCTCAATAAAAGGCAGATAAAGAAAAAACGGAGCACCGGATTTTTCCGCAATAAACTTTTCCGCCTCAGCTACCATCAGTTTTGGTGCATACACCTCACCGATCCAATCTTCGAGTTTTACCTCGCCTTCGGGTTGTTTGGCACCGCCAGGAATAGGCTTAGCGTTAAGTGTTACCTTTTCGGCATTCCGCCACAGGTGTGCAGGATAAAAGCTGTGAGCCAATGACTGGCAATTATAACCAAAGAATAAATTAAACCCCTTCAGAGCAGGCTCACCAGAACTACCCACCGGCCCCAATCCCCACTTCCCCATGGCCCCAGTCGCATATCCAGCTTGTTGAAACAATTGGGCGATCGTGACGGCCTGCTCAGTGAGTGGAAACTGACCTTCATCAAACTGCGGGAATTTTTTCTTGGCCTGAAGATTGCCCCGAATCTCTGCATGTCCCAGATGCTTGCCCGTCATCAAAACACAGCGAGAAGGCGCGCAAACCGGAGCTCCACTGTAATGCTGAGTAAAACGGGTTCCCTGTTTGGCTAACAAATCCAGATTGGGCGTCGGAATCTTCTTCTGACCATAACAGCCCAGATCTGCCCACCCCAAGTCATCGGCAATGATGAAGACGACGTTAAGCTTTGTTTCGGCAGCAAGCTCGAAGGCAAGCGACCAAAAACAAAAAGCAAAAATAAGAACTTGTTTCATGGGGGATGAGCCAACGATCACGCAGGCACAAATCTTCCTCAAAAAGCATTCAGCCTTATGCCCTCGTGGGACGACCATTCGAGACGTTCTCATTCGTAATGATGAGACTTCATTGTGGCGCTTTGATTTCACTTCTAGTAATCTGCGCCTGTCAGGCTCTCCAAGGTCGATTTTTGCCAGTCTCGGAGTTTTAACTTGAGTCTTTCGGCGATGGCTGGCTGCTGCTCGGTGAGGTTGACCTTCTCGGCGGGATCAGACTTGAGATCAAAAAGTTCATACGCTGGCCCGTCCTTTTTGCGGTCGTGAATGACGAGTTTGAAGGAACCGTCGATGATCGCACGCGCCCCCTGGTAATCCGTCTCAGTGATGCTGGCATGGTGAAAGTTGGTGAAGTCGCGGGTGGCTTTACCCCCCGATTTTTTCGCGAGTGGAGTGGTGCCTTCTTGCAGTGCTGGATCGATGTAAGGCTTCGATTGATCGACATTGCGAAAACTGTATTCCCAAAAGTAGAGCGGCTTTGGGCGATCCGTCATTTTACCATCGAGCAATGGGCTGAGATCCACACCATCTATAGGCCTTGATGGAAGAGCTTGACCCGTGATGGCGCATAGAGTGGGCAGCAGGTCACTCGTAGTAACACGGACGTTGGTGGTTCGCTGTTGTGGGATGCGCGCTGGCCATTCGATGAGGCCGGGGACCAGGATGCCACCTTCATACATCTGACCTTTCACGCCGCGATGAGGGAACCCGAGCGCGGCATCGGGTGAGGTGCCATTGTCACCGCAGTAAAAAACGAGCGTGTTGTCGCGCAGACCTGCAGCGGCCAAATGCCGGCGCAGCGTGCCGATGGCACGGTCCATGGCGGTGATTTCAGCATAACGCTCACGCAGGACTTCACCTTGAGACCTCGTGGTCGGCCCACCGGTTTCGTTTGAGGTTAGTTTGACCTTCTTGGTATATTTCGCAGGCAGATCATCATACAGCGCGAGATCTGCTGGCAGGCCACTGTAGGGCTCATGCGGAGACCCGAACCAAACGATCGTGAAGAATGACTGATCGGCTTTTTGAGCACGGTCGATGAAGCGTATGGCTTCACGAATCAGGATCTCCGAGCTTTCACCCTGAAAGACGTCAGGCGGACCGCCATTGCGGGAAAGCGATGGATTCAGCTCAAAGAAATTGTCATGCGAGAGGCATTCGTGAAAGCCCATTGATAGCGGGCTTACAGGAGACTCTTTTTTCACTGCACCGACATGCCATTTACCGATGTGACTGCATTGATAGCCTGCTTTGGCGAGAAGGTGCGCACTGGTGATCTCCTCGGGCCGAAACGACCAACCCGGTGCAAAGGTGCCCATGCGGTTTGGGTGTCGCCCCGTGAGAAAACTCGCCCGCGTTGGTGAGCAACTTGGATGCGCCGCATAGAAACGGTCCATGCGCAGCCCCGTAGCCGCCATTTCATCCAGCACCGGAGTCTTCACATGAGGATGCCCATGATAGCCCGTCTCTTCCCATCCATGATCATCGCCCATCATGAGGATGATGTTTGGTGCCTTAGCCGCCGCGCTTAACGGAGGGCTGACTGCAACAAGGCAAAGAAGGAGGCATAGAGATAGATGCATGGTCAGTGGGTAGGTGGACGAGGCGATTCACGAAAACACATGGTGAAGAAGGCATTCACGGAGTCGCGATCAACTTCTCGCCACTCGCAGGCATCGTCTTCGTGGGTTCGCCGGTGAGGAGGCCGTGCTTTACGAGGAACTTGTCCGCCGCGATGAGGGTGACGGTTTGCCAGGGGCCTTTGTTAAAGAAGCTGTGGGATTGTCCGGGAGCGATGTTGAGTTCGATGGTTTTTGTGCCCAGCGATTTCCATTTTGCATGGGCCACATCCCAGCCTTTTTTCCAAGGGTCTTTGTCACCAAAGAAAGCGATGGCAGGCGGGAGTTCGGCCTTCATCTGCTTCAAGATGTCGATCTCCGCGTCTTGATCGTCATCCGTTGCAAAGGCCGGATTGAACCAAAGGTAGGCGACGACACGGGTGTCGATAGCCTTACTGTCTGCGGGGTCGTTAAGACCAGGATTCATCGTGGCCAGCGCACTGATGTGACCACCTGCCGAACCGCCACCCGTGATGATGCGTTGCGGGTCCACGCCTAGTTCACTGGCGTGTTGCTTGAACCAACGGATAGCGCTTTTGGCGTCGGTGACGCACACTCGCTTCCGTGTTTCACCCGCAGGCAGTTTGGCGGCATCGGGCTTGCTGAGCATCTGATATTCTGAAGTGGCACAGACAAGTCCACGACTGGCAAAGTAAGCACAAGCGATGCGAAATTGGCTCAACGAGCCACCCGACCAACTGCCACCATGAAACAGGATCAATCCGGGCACTTGGCTTTTCGCCGCATCGTGATTTGGTGGAAAGTAGATCTCCATCTGGCGCTCTTTACCAGCAGAGGTTTTGTAGATGTAGGGTTTGCCTGAGGGAGCATCGGCTCCGAGCCCGCCTTTGGCTTTCATGGGCTTTTCAGCGGCAACCGAGATGCCGCAAAGAGCGATACCGATAAGAGATAGGATTTTCATGGATTGGTTAAATTAGGTGCCCAGAGGCCTTCTTTGAGTTCAGGTGTCTTGCCATCGGCAGGAAAGGTCGATTTAGCGGCGGCACGTGTTTGGGCTGATAATTCAGCCACGATGGCAGCATGCTCAGGGTTTTCGGCGAGGTTGGTGAGTTCTTGCGGATCTGTGTCGTGATCATAGAGCTCGCGACCTTCACTGCCTTCATCCCATTCCGTGTAGCGCCAGCGTGGGGTCCGCAGACTGTAGCCAAAGAAGCGTTTGCCCTTATCCCCCTTGGCTGCAGCAGCTCCTTGGCGATTAAAGTTACCACCCCGCACGACTTGCGTGAGAGCCCAGCCACGGCCTGCGGCCTTCGGATCTTTGAGCATGGGCACTAGGCTCTGACCTTGCAGGTTTGCTGGGGCTTTGATGCCGGCCAGTTCGGCGAGTGTGGGGAAGAGATCCAGATGACTGACCGGAGCTTTCACCACGCTTCCCTTCCCTGCGGTTCCCGGTGCGACAATGAGCAGTGGCACGCGCGAACTCCCCTCAAAGAGACTCTGCTTCTGCCACAAACCATGCTCGCCCATGTGATAACCATGGTCGCTGGTGAATACGATGATCGTATTGTCGGCGAGGCCCAATTGATCCAGCGAATCCACCACACGACCGACCTGAGCATCCATGAAGCTGATACTCGCATAATAGGCCTGCAAGCACTGGCGACGAAGGTCATCGGTTAATTTGTCCTGCTCTGGCTTGTAGCTGCCCAGCGCCGCCGCAGGCACATCGGCTTGATCTTCTTTCACTCCCTGAACCACGGGCATTTCAGCTTCGGGGTATTGGTCAAAGTATGGTGCCTTGGGCGAGACATAGGGCGTGTGCGGACGAAAGAAACCCACCGCAAGAAAGAACGGACGCTGCTTCTGCTTCGCACAACGTTCCAGCACCCACTCCGCATCAGCGGCCATCATGGCATCGGTATGATATTCATCACTTTTGGGTGAGGCATACCAGCTCAGAGTGCCACCAAACTGCCCCGGAGTGAGCGTCACAATTTTCGATTCCTCCTCCAAACGATCCACCCCAGCAGGATTCAGCTCCAACTCCCAGGAAGCAGGATCGTCATGGCCATTCGTGCCGATCGAGTTAGGCACATTGTAGTGATACAACTTGCCGATGCGTGCCGCAAAATACCCCGCTTGCCGAAAGCTCTGCGAGAGACTGAACTGTTTGGGAATGGTCTGCCGAAAAATTTGGGCATTGGTGAGAATGCCAGTGCTGTTTGGATACAGGCCAGTAAGCATTGAGTTCCGACTCGGACCACAAAGCGGGAAGGTGCAGTAAGAGCGCTCAAACTTCACCCCACGTGCTGCCAGCTTGTCGATATTCGGTGTCTTGGCACGCGGATCGCCATAACAGCCAAGGTAGTTGTTCAAGTCATCCGCCATGAGGAAGAGGACGTTTGGCTGCGCCGAAACGGCTGCAGGAAGCACACTGAACGGAGTGCTCAGGATCGCTAGGAATAAAAGACTTCTCATGAGAATGCTAGGGAACGGTTGGCTTGTTTTTCTTCTGCTTTTTACCTTTGCCACCAGCGGGCTTGGCTGTCGGGCTGATATTTTGAATGAGGCGTGGAACATAGCTTTCGAAGCGCTCATCTGGAGCTGCTCCATTGGGATTCATGGCTCGGATAG
Organism: Verrucomicrobiaceae bacterium; assembly: GCA_027486585.1. Taxonomy (GTDB): domain Bacteria; phylum Verrucomicrobiota; class Verrucomicrobiia; order Verrucomicrobiales; family Verrucomicrobiaceae; genus Prosthecobacter. The sequence goes on from JAIXOU010000007.1 coordinate 34,369, forward strand.
CGGCATGCAGTGGCGCTGCCTTTGTCCCGAGAGCTTCAATCGCCGCCAGAGCCGCCATGGAGGTAAGCACCCCATTGGTTTCAGGAGGAGCCAGTTTTCCAAGCGTCTCCAAGGCCTGAGTCAGAACTGCAGCATCTCCATACATTCCCAAAGCCTGCGCCGAAGCAATCCTCACGTTAGCTGACTCATCGGAGAGTCCTTTCTTCAAAACGTCGATGTTTTGTTTCACCACCTCAGCACCACGCATGTGCAATCCTAAGACACCCCAAAAGCGGACAGCGCTATCTTCATCTCCTATGAGCTTCACCAAAGCCGATACCGCTGCTGGATCCAAGTTTGAAGCCAACTCCGCAGCTGCTTGGATGCGGTTCAATGGATACTTCGCAGAGTCTCTGGCCATGTCGTAGGGGGAACTGCCTTCAGATCGCTTGTGCATTTCAAGTTCGGGTAAAAGGGCAACATCTCGCACCTCGTTTAGATGGGCACTAAGCGCGGTACGCAGTTTCTCTAAAATGGCTTGATGCTTGCTGGATTGGGCCAGGTTAGTCACCTCATCGCGATCCGTCTGGAGATCATAGAGTTCTTCAGGAGCCTTGGGCACCTGCCAAAAGAGGGACTGAGCAGGCGTGGTCTTTTTCCCTTCAAACAGAGCATTCCACACGCGCGTCGTGGGCGTCTCAAACTGGTAAGCCACACGCTGTGCTTGAGAGACATGCGGATAAAAATTACGCAGGTAAACGTAGCGACCATCCGTGACGCTGCGCACGACATCCATTCGCTCGTCCATCCTTCCCCGTTCTCCGTAAATGAAGGCTTGCGGCTCTGTCTGATGCGGTCCTGCAAAAGCGTGCCCTTGCATCCACTCGGGAGGTTGGATGCCAGCGATGCTCAGCACCGTCGGCGCCAGATCAACGAAACTCACCAGACGATCCGACTTGCCACCGACACTGTATTCTTTGGGCGCGAGGTGCTGCCACTTCTTGGGGAAGAAGACAACCATCGGCACGTGCAGGCCGGAGTTGGAGGACCAGCGCTTGCTCCTCGGCATGCCGCTGCCATGATCACCGTAGTAGAAAACGATGGTGTCATCGGCCAGCCCTGCCTCTTCGATGTCCTTCAGGTGCTTGCCCGCATCGGCGTCGGCTTCACTGACCTTATCATAGTATTGAGCCCAGTCTTCACGAACTTCGGGGGTGTCCGGGTGGTAAGCTGGAATGCGGACATCCGCAGGCTGGGTGATCTGGGTATGGGGGCGTGTGCGAATCTGGCTTTCGTGGCTTTTGGTGGAGTTAAACACCGCAAAAAACGGCTGTCCCTCAGCCCGTGCTTTCCAGCTCGCTTTACCCGAGGACTCATTCCAGAGCGCCTTGGGCTCTTGCAGATTGTAATCGGTCTTGGAGTTGTTGGTGCAGTAGTAACCAGCCTCGCGCAAAAACTCAGGATACATCTTTTTTCCCACAGGCATGGCGACCATCGAACGCATGTGAATGCCGCCACTGCTGGATGGATAGATGCCGGAGATGATCGTCGTGCGGGCAGGCGCGCAGACCGGAGCCACGGACCAGGCCTTTTTAAAAATCATGCCCTTGGCTGCCAGAGCATCGACATTGGGAGTGCGCGCCAGCTTGTCCCCATAGCAGCCCATTTCGGGCCCATGATCCTCGCTGGTGATCCAGAGGATGTTAGGTTTGTCCGCAGCCAGAAGCACTGAGCTCATGGCAACAAGAATGAATAGAGAAAGGAATGGCTTCATGGTTGGAACAAAACGGGTCAGCTGGCGGACGAACGACCCGTGAAACGCCCCATGCACTGCCACCTTTCCAGAAAACCTATTTCACTGAAGAAACACGACCAACGGACTCAACCAATGCTGATCTGACCTTCATGCACGCCTGATTTTAGCCTGACTCGTGATTGAGTGTGATTGTGAATGACCACATCGCCTTTAAAAATAACATCATCAGCACACTCGACCGGTCCGTGGACCAGCAGACTATGGCAATGCAGCAGACTCGGTGTGAACGGGAAGTTTTCCTCCAGCCCATCCACGATTTTACAGAGCTTCTGATCGAGATGCAGATGCGGTGGCTGGCCGTTGCGGCTAGGGTGCAGGCGCAGACAGAAGTCTTCCGTCAATTCATAGGCATCGCTACGCACAGAGAGAAGATCACTGGTGGTCTTCACGGGAGCAAACCGAATGCGTGAAACCTCAATGGCTCCTGCGCCCTCAAAGCACTCGATCGCCGCGCCCATGGCGGTCTCCACCTGAATCACCGCTGGGGATTGAGCATCACGAGGATCCACCGTTTTTCGATTCATGATCGGCGGCAGCGGAATCAGGCCGTCATTGGCCACGAGGGCCGCTTTTAAGGCCTGCAGATCAATCCAGAGATTGTTGGTGTTAAAGTAGCGGTGCAGGTCAATGTTTTGAAAATGAGCTTCGTCCTCTTTCGGGCATTGCGCGGACTCACGCAGGAGAAAGCGTCCATCGCGCAGACGCACGGCCAGATGACCACCCTTTTTATCCGATTCTGTACGCCTCGTGACCTCCATGGCAAAAGGCATGCCGCTATCGACAAACCAGGCCAAGATCGAAGGATCAAGCGTCGCCCCCAGATTGTCTGAGTTGGACACAAAGGCATAACGCACGCCGCTACTGAGCAGTCGCTCTAACCAGCCAGATCCAGCCAGACAGGCATAGATGTCGCCATGTCCAGGCGGGCACCATTCTTGATCAGGATTCGCAGGCCATTCAGCAGGCTCCAGTGAAGAAGCCAGAACCTTGGGCACCTTGTTTTGCATCAGTTCCCAAGTCTCGCGTCCACCTAATTGTGGAAACCTGGACTGCAAATGCTCCGCCGTATCCTGGGAAGTGCTGAAGCTATTCATCAGCATGAACAGAGGTACTTCACCACCTGTCTGGCCACGAAGACGCAGGATCTGTCTGGCAATCAGATCCAGAAAGGTGTCCTCACCCCGCACCGGCAGGAGCGACTTTGCTTTTTCCAAGCCCATGCCAGTGCCAAGACCACCGTTAAGCTTGATCAGCACGGTTTGTTTGAAGAGTTCAGCCGCACGCAGATCGTCAGGCGGAGTTAGTGCCTCCGCACAAGGCAGATCCTTTGCCGCAGCGATGCTGGCCTCAGGTATCATCCCGGTTTCACCTGCTTGCAGCGCCGTGTAACTTCCACGAAAAGCACGAATCGCCGAGTCGCTCAGACCCGCGGCCAGCATTCTCTGGCGGAAAGGGGTAAAGGCAGCTTCGATCGACTCTGGACTCGGTGTGGATGGGCTCATGTGGGCGCAAGGCTAGTAGAACTGGGCGTCTAGGCAAATGCTGATTTTGATCGGCTGAAAAAGGTTTCCAATTCACCCAACGAGCCTTGCGGCTTACTGCTTCGCCTTCCGCTTCTTTGGCTGTTCTTGACCGAGTGCAGGTCCATGATCAGCCGGCAAGGATCGATGCCATTCGAGCAGAGCCTTGGTCATCTTTAACACCATGCCATTCATTGGATCAGCGAGGTTGGTCGTCTCCGCCTTGTCCTTGGAGAGATCGTAGAGCTGCGGCTGACTGCCATCGTATTCACACAGAAGCTTCCAGTTACCTTCACGCATGGCTAGATCAGGCAGTCGTTCGGGCAGCTTGTCATTGACGGTTTTTCGATCCGGCGGACGACGCCAAAACAGAGGCGCGCTGTGGGAATCCGTCGTTTGACCCAGCAGAACAGGCGCTAAATTTTGACCATCAAACTGGATACCCTCGGGTGTGGCCACGTTGGCGATGGACAGTATGGAGGGTACTAAATCAAAGGCAGCGAAAACGGAAGCTTCATTGAGGCTTCCCACAGTTGCCTTTTTCATCAAACCAGGTGCCCAAGCAATCAACGGCGAGCGTGTACCACCTTCATAAAGCGTCGTCTTACTGCCACGAAAGGGCCCGGCACTGCCGGCCCCAGGCTCAGGACCATTGTCGGAGCAAATCAACACAAGCGTGTTGTCACGCAGTTCTGGATTGGAGCGGATGTGATCAAAGAGTTTGCCAAACTGACGGTCCATTTCTTTCAGCACGGCCAGATACAGTCCACGCTTACCCTCAGCCCATTGATCCACCGGCGGCCACCAGGGCCCATGCACATCATCAGGCCAAAGGTTGAGGTAGAAAGGCTTCTTTGCCGCGATGGACTTGTCGATGAATGGCAGGGCTGCATCAATAAAACCCGTGGTGATCTTTGAGCGCTGCATCCACGTCACCGGCCCGCCCAGACGCTCGGCATCCGCCCAAATTTTGCCCGGCTTTGTGTCGCCAGGTTTCAGGGTCAGCGGCAAGAGTTTTGGCCCCATGCCCTCAAAGTTCGTGAGCGATTCATCAAAGCCGTAAGCCGTGATCGGCGGTGCCTGATCGACATCACGCTGACCACCGAGATGCCATTTACCAAAGTGCCCTGTAGCATAGCCGTTTTTTTGAAGGATCCGAGCCAGCGTCGGTGCCTTGGGATCTAGCCAGTTCGTCACCCCTCTCCGCTCATTGTCCCTCTGATTGTTTAAGTAGGACGTCACCCGCCAACGCTGCGGATACTGCCC
>JAIXOU010000109.1 GCA_027486585.1 Verrucomicrobiaceae bacterium
AGACAGCGCAGATGAAAAGAGAAGAAGACTCAGGTAGCGAAACATGGCGCTCTTAACAGCAAGAGAGTCCCTATCCTTTCAATAGAAACACATTAACCACAGACGCCTACACTGGCGTGAAGCTCATCCAACGTCCGTGATCTGCTCAGCCTCGCCGTGTTCATTCACGCGCACACCAAGGCTTTCCAAAACATTGTCCACGGTTTGCAGATGTTTCAGCGGCAACCGTTTCCGCTGATATTTGCGGAACAGCACATCTCGCAGAGCCAGCCAGTTTTCTAAAGTCGGCTGCAGTGGCATCCACTCCTCACCATCGGGATGAGCTAGGCGGAAGAGCCACTCGCGGGAGTTCCAGTAGCCGCGGAAGTACTGCTTGCGGCCGTCCTCGAGTCGTTCGTGCCATTCGTGAGATTGATTTTTGGTCATTGAGAGCGCGCAGGATGCGCTAGTATCGCCCTCATGCAAGCAGCCATGCCCACTCACACCTCCGCTTTACCAAAGCTGGTTCTTTATCTCTTAGCCGTGATGCTCGGCGGGGCGCTGCTGTCTGCACCGCTTTTTGATCTGGGACAAACGACACTTACCTGGCTAAAAAGTAGCTCCATCGGCGAAAGTGGTGTTGGCAAATGGCTAGCCTCAGAGATTCAGCGTGCTCATTTTACCCGCTACTTCAATCGTGCCGTGCTCGTCTGCGCCATCGTCTTCATCTGGCCTTTTCTACGTTGGGTGAAGCTGGACCGCAGTCTCCTGCCCTCATGGCAGCCGCTACGTTCTGGCCTCAAACAATGGATCATTGGCTTCACTTTAGCGGCGGGATTGCTGCTTTTACTTGGGCTACTCTTTTATCAAGTGGGTGCTTATCGCCTCCGCCCCCACCCTGGTTGGTTGAAATTTGGCGAACCCATCACGGCGGCCCTAGGTGCGGGCATCGTCGAGGAGTTTTTCTTTCGCGCTCTTCTCTTGGGCCTGCTCCTACGCACCATGGCACCCAAAACAGCCGTATTTTGGGCCACATTCATCTTTGCCATCGTCCATTTCCTGAAGCCGCCAGAAGGCTGGCAAATCGCTGACGATCAGATCGTTTGGTCGAGTGGCTTTGCCGTTCTTGAGCAGATCGCGCTTGGTTTCGGGAGCGTCCAATTCTTACTGGCCGAATTCGCCACCTTGTTCGCCGTCGGCTGGGTACTCACTCAGGTTCGGATGCAAACGGGTGCACTTTGGGCAGGCATCGGCCTGCATGGCGGCTGGGTTTTTGGGCTCAAATACTTCAGTGGACTCACCCTCCACCAGGCGGGTTGGCTTCCCTGGATCGGTCAAAATCTCAAAATTGGCCTCGCTCCCCTACTGACCGTGCTCTTCACCGGCTGGCTTGCGGCGCGACTTCTTTCCCAAAAAGACAAGTGATAAACCATTTGCAGTGAAAGCCAGCATCTGGAATCATACGCCTCACGACTCTCATTGCCTGAGTGGCGGAATTGGTAGACGCGCCAGACTTAGGATCTGGTTGGGTAACTAGTGCAGGTTCGAGTCCTGTCTCAGGCACCACTGTTGAAGTGAGTCTTCTGGACTTCAGGCTACAAGCTGAATCTGCAAATGCCTGACAGGTTCAGTCTTTGTCAGCGTTTTGAGCTGCTCCATGAAGTCACTCATCCCTGCTATTCTTCTATGCTTGGCCTCGGCGGCTACCGCAGCACCGACCTACAACGTGTTGCACATTGTCTCAGATGATTTGAATTGCTCGCTGGCTTGTTATGGCAACACGCAGGTCAAGTCGCCCAACATTGACAAGCTGGCTGCTTCGGGGGTGCGCTTTGAAAAGGCCTATTGCCAGTTCCCGCTATGCAATCCGAGCCGCTGTTCCTTCATGACGGGCATGCGTCCAGGCAGCACGAAGGTGTATGAAAACAGCACCGACTTCCGCAAGAATCTGCCTGATGTTTTAACCATCCCACAAACCTTTACCCAAGCCGGGGCGTTCTCGGCACGAGTCGGAAAACTTTACCATTATGGCGTTCCCACCCAGATCGGCACCAGCGGATTGGATGACCCAAAATCCTGGCAACTGGTGATCAATCCAATCGGCCATGACAAGAAAGTGGAAGATCAGATTCACACTCTGACGCCTGGACAGTTTGGCGGGACGTTGAGTTGGTTTGCCGATAAATCTGAGGAACCGCAAACTGATGCCGTGGGTGCAGCTGAAGCGATCAAGCTACTGGAAGCTAAAAAGGATGGCCCGTTTTATCTCGCTGTCGGCTTTTTCCGCCCGCATACACCGTATGTGGCACCACAAAAATACTTTGATTTGTACCCGCTGGATAAAATCCAACTGGCGTCAGGACCCATGAAGGATGTTCCTGGCATCCCAGCAGCGGCCTATGCCAGCTACAAGAAAGAGCAGAATCAGCTGACTGACCCAATGCGCAAAGAGATCCTCCAGGCCTATTTTGCCAGCACCACCTTCATGGATGATCAAGTCGGGGAATTGGTCGCCGCAGTCGAGAGATTGGGCCTGCGTGAGAAAACAGTCATCGTCTTCCACAGTGACCATGGCTATCACACCGGCGATCATGGTTTATGGCAAAAGCAAAGCCTCTGGGAGAACTCCGCCCACGTGCCCCTCATTATCAGCGTTCCTGGAAATACGAACAATGGCAAGAGCTGCGCACGCACGGTCGAGCTCGTGGATCTGCATGCCACACTTGCTGATGTGTGTGGCCTGCCCGTTCCGAAAACCGATGGCACCAGCCTGAAGCCCCTTTTGGAAAATCTGACTGCCGCATGGGATCGGCCTGCTTTTTCTCAAGTGCTTCGTGGAGCCCCTGTCGGCAGCACAGCGCCGAACTTCAACCCCTCTGAGCTGAAGAAAAAAGGAAAGGGCAAAGGCAAAGGCTTCCTCGGCATCAGCGTCCGCAGCGAGCAATTCCGCTACACCGAGTGGGATGAAGGCCGTCAAGGAGCCACGCTTCATGATTTAAAAAACGACCCCCAAGAAGCTAAAGATCTATCGTCAGACCCTGCTCATGCGGCAACGGTCGCTCAAATGAAAACTCTACTGGCTGAGATGAAGAAGTGACTTGGACTGCGCCATTTGCTGCCTCTGACGGATAGAGAATGAGTCTTAAATTGGAATTCACTTCCAAACTGAAACTGCATAATCCTAGCCGCCATGTCTGATCTAAGCTTTCTCTCAGCCGCTCTCTTCCTTTTTGTCATCATCGCTTTTGTGATCTGGGGCAATCTGCCCAGCAGGAAATCAGCAACCCGAAATCCGACCCACAAAGCTTTGAGCACCAGCGTCCGTGCTGATCAGAAGGACCTAGGTTTTGTCACCGGAATATCTGGGGGTGATCTGGCAGATGCAGCTAAAGCCAATTACGCGCTTAGCCGCCTCCGCCAGGAACATGGGCACGAACCTACGCCTTATGAAATAGGATTGGCGGTGGGCCTAGCTCAGACAATCGAACCGCCAGATTTGTCCTCCAGATGACTGCCTTCACTTACCCGGCAAAGACGGCATTTTCATTTCTTGATAACCTTCTGGAGCGGTAAAAACAGAGTCGTCCAGCACGTCTTGTTTGGCTGAGACGAGCTCGCTCGTGGCAGTTTTTCCCATGACCGACATTTCGGATTTCACGACCATGCCTGGGAAATCGCTGTTTTGGGGAACCAGGGCTGCCGCTGGATTGCCCATGGCTTTCATGAGCTTATCCTGAATGGCGTTTAGCTCGGCAAAGTGCTCAAAGTCCTTGGCTACCCAGAATTTACCAGAACCAATTTTGCCTGACCAGGTGAAGATCTCCGTTTCATGTTCACCCACTTTTTCCAGCTTACCTGTGGCGACGGGCTTGGCCGCTGACTCACCTTTCCCAAGAAGATTGCCAGCCAGTGCCATGATGCCTTTCATGCTGTCGCCGTTCATTTTCATCATCATCTTTTGTTCATGCATGAACATGACGATCTCCCCGGTGGCAACATCTGAGATCATGCTCATCTGCTTGCCGATATCAGCGCGGGTTTTGTCACCTTTGACCTTGATGACCATCTCATCGGCTTTGCCATCAGTGACGGTTTTTTGGACTAGGGTCCAGTCGGCCTGCACAGACTGCTGGACGCTGAAAATCAGAGCAAAGAGGACGACGAGTTTTTTCATACGGCTTCAGTCTAACGGGCAGGGGCCACGAGCGTCAAGGTAACACTGCAATTGCATGGCGGCAGGGATCGTCTATGCATCACCTGCACTCACGACTCTTGCTGCATGACTCGCGCCATCCTCCTCTCCGCCACTGCTCTCCTTTATTCCTGCGCCGCTATGGCCGAGGACTTCTCTTTTGAAACAGTCCGCACGATGGCCAAAGAACGCGCCTCGGCAGCCTTTGTGCCGCCGGCAGATGATCTGGCCGATTTCTGGAAGAACCTCAGTTACGATCAGCACCGCGACATCCGCTTTAAAATGGAACAGGGCCTGTGGTCGAGCGATAAGAAACCCTTCTCCATCGACTTCTTCCATCCTGGTTGGACAGCTAAAAAGTCCGTGCAACTTTTTGAAGTCAACGGTTCAGATGCGAAGCCGCTCATCTTTGATCGTAGCCTCTTTGACTACGGCAAGCAGCAGATCCCAGGTGATGTGCCAGCACCTCCCGGCTACGCAGGTTGGCGCGCACGCACCCATCTGAACTCGGCCGATTACATGGATGAATACCTCGTCTTTCTCGGTGCCAGCTACTTCCGCAGCATTCCGGCCAAAGCGCCGTATGGACTCTCCGCACGCGGCCTTTCGCTGAATAGCGGCCTGCCAGGCGTACCTGAGGAGTTCCCTGACTTCCAAAAGTTCTGGCTTAAAACCCCTGAGCCTGACGCCAAAAGCATGACCACCTGGGCTCTGCTAGATGGCCCCAGTGTCTCCGGTGCCTATCAGTTTCACATCACGCCGGGAGAGGAAACGGTCATGGAAGTCGAAGCTGAAATCACCTTGCGTCAGCCAGTGCAGCAGCTCGGACTGGCCCCCTTTTCAAGCATGTTTTGGTATGGTGAGATCACCCATCCCCGCCCTTACGACTTCCGCCCAGAAATTCATGACAGCGACGGCCTACTGATGGAGCTATCCACGGGTGCCAAACACTTCCGCCCGCTTGATCAAACACCAGGACTCTTCCGTCACTGCGTTTTCTCTCTGGATAAAGCTCAGTCCTGGTCGCTCGTGCAGCGTGACCGCTCATTCACTTCTTATCAGGATGTGGAGGCCCAGTATCACAACCGCCCAAGCGTGCGCGTGGAGCCTGTGAAAGGCTTTGATCAAGGTGTCCTGCACCTCATCGAGATGCCAACGGAGGACGAAACCAACGACAACATCATCCTCGTCTTCGAGCCCACCCCGAAGCCTGAAGTCGGCAAACCCTTCCATTTTAAATATCGCCTCGTCTGGCAGCGCGATCCGAAGCCATCCGGCCTCTTCACAGTGAAAGACACCCGATTTGGCAATCCGGTGCAGCACGCTGAACAACTGCTCTTCACCATCGACTTCGCCAAGCCCCTACACCCTGAAAAGAAAGTCGGCGAGATGAAATGGGACGACATCAAAGGCTACAAAGCTGTCGTCACCGCCAACAAAGGCGATGTCAAAATCGTGCACTCAGACATTACCGATCTCAGCATGGCCAATGTCGATAGCCTACCGCTAGAAATGGGCCGCAATCCTGCCGTCCACATGCCCCAAGTCCTGCGCGCCTTCTTTGTCCTAGAGCCCAAAGCAGATCTACGCGACATCGACCTCACCTGCGAGATCCAAGACGCCAACGGCAAAGCCGTGAGCGAGCGCTGGCTGTATCTTTGGAAGAAACTCTGAGGGATAAAAGCCAAGTCTCATAAAGCCATCAATTCGCTCTTGTCGGTAAATCGGTGACCCATAACAATCTTGATGAACAGACCCAAAAAGTTCTGATCTGAATTTGTTTACTGAAGAAACAAAGTCTATCGCTCTATGAATGCCATTCGTCAGGTCATCATTCTTGTTCGTAACACTCTATTAGTGACGCTGGCAGTCGCAGGTGGGTTTACCTTGGGCAGTGCCATTGGGATACCCAGTTGGCTCCAGATCGTCTGTCTAATTCCTGCTGGCTATCTCTTCGTCCGACTTTCAGGAGACCCGACTCCTCCGATGAAACGTTGGGCTTCCTTTGCAATAGCCATCACTGCTGTCTTGGCAGCGATAACTCTCGCTTATGAGCTTATTGAGAACCACTTTCCTTCGCTCGATAAATCATTCTGGCCATTCAGCCTAATCTTTATCGTAACAGTTATACCCGTAGGAGAATTTGCAGCATTTATCGAGCGCCACTGGCCCTTTAAAAGTGCCGACACTTCCGCAGAAATGAAGACACCTTGATGTCAACCTACCAAACGGGAGCGAAAGCAAATGCAAGAAAAGGCTCGTATGAAGTCTGTCGTGTCATCGCCGTCGCCCCTTCTCCCATCGCCTGATTTGAATCTATGCAACCCGCTGAAATTGCCAAGAGCTACGATTCCATCGCTCATCAGTGGCTAGAACCGCATCTCACCACGAACGGTATTCGCCAGCATGAGCAGGCACTTAGGTTTCGCCCAAAAGGTGGACTGGCGCTTGATGTCGGCTGCGGATGCAGCGGCCGGTTTCTTCGATTGTTGGAGAATCACGAATACGAAGTCGAGGGAATGGATGTGTCAGCGCAAATGATTGCACTGGCAAAGACAAGGAATCCCAAGACGACGTTTTATCATGCCGACGTGTGCGAGTGGATGCCCACCAAGCAATATGACTTCATCACTGCGTGGGATAGCATTTGGCATGTGCCCTTCGAGTGCAGCGAGAACGTCATACGTAAACTCTGCGGTGCTTTAACTCCGGGAGGCGTCTTGATCTGGACGACGGGCGGTTTGGACGGCCCCGAAGAAAAGCAGGATTCGAGCATGGGGCCTCCGATCTATTACAGTGTCTTGGGCATTCCGAAAACGCTGGAGACGATTTCAGAGGCTGGGTGTGTCTGCCGCCATCTTGAATACGATCAATGGCCGGAAAAGCATGTTTTCATCATCGCGCAAAAGGCCTAACGCCAAAGCAAAGAACGGGAATGGTTAAGAGCCATCGTCATCCCCAGCACAACAGGAGCCACTGGCGATGTAGCAAGCGTCACAGATAAAAAGATCGTCAAAAGCGGTGGACTCTGGGCTACCGCAGTGAGCGCAGACGGGTGGAGTGGTGGACTCTTTGTCGTTGGAGAGTTCTCCCGTTGGATCTTCTTTTTCTACCATCGGAATAAAAGGCGCAGAAACAAAATAAGGGTAAAGAGGGCCGCGGGCGCGAGTGCCAGAAGTACGGAAAACCCTAGCCCGAGAGTGAATGAAATCTGCCCGAAGTGGGCGGCTTTTTCATTCCAGAGTTTTTGCGCCAACAATTCTGCGATCCATCCACCCGTGAAGCACACATTTGCGGCAAAGCCGAAGAGGATCACTCCAAAAATGGCAAGAATGGGCGGATCAGGCATGGCAAGAGACTCACCAAAAATCTCCGACGAAATGGCAGCAATTAAGAGCGTGATGACGCAGGTCAAAACACCCATTAAGCCGACAATCAGATTGTAGGGCAGCCGCCGCTTCTCCCACCATTGGATGACTTCGAAGCGAACTAGGGTTTCAGCACGGGGCTCAAACAACCATGCACAACGAGTTTGATGAATGAGCTTGCGAAGGTTCATCTGTCACTTCTTGATTAAAGATTCATAAGCTTTTTTGACAATCCAGCCGCTGTGAATCAGGGAGGCTTTGGACTCGTCCCGACTGCAACCTGTGAGTTCGGCGATAATGCGCACAGCGCGGTCACGCAACTTCACGTTGGAAGGATTGACATCCACCATGAGATTGCTGATGACTTTGCCGACCTTGGTCATGGCTAGGGTGGTGATCATGTTCAGGATGAGCTTGGTCGCGGTGCCGGACTTCAGACGAGTGGAGCCGGTGAGGATCTCTGGGCCGACATTGGGCGTGATCATGACGTCTGGCCGCCATGAGACATCGGTCAGGCGCTTGGCGGCTAGCTTCATGGCGGGATTAAAACAGAGTAG